>CAYRBM010000101.1:0-18927 GCA_964422425.1 uncultured Odoribacter sp. | reverse complement strand
AGCATTTATTAATAATGTAATTGTGGTTATTAAGGTAGGAGTAATTTTGGAAACCCCTTTATTGGTTACAGAAGGCAGAGCAATAATTGGTTTCCCATTTTTTGAGTGACCGGCACCACGAATGAAGTCGATCTGCCCTCCAACGCCTGAATAATGTTTGATACCAATTGAGTCAGCGCAAACCTGACCAGTGATATCAATTGATAATGCCGAGTTGATGGCAGTAACATTATCGAGTTTCCGGATTACAGCTACGTTATTGGTGTGAGCAACGTCCATCATGGCAACACGTGGGTTGTCGTCAACAAAATCGTACAACGCTTTCGAACCCATCAGGAAGCAGGCGACCATCTTGCCACGGTCGATGTTTTTATATTTTCCGGTAACAATTCCTTTTTCAACCAGCGGAAGAATACCATCTGAGAACATTTCAGAGTGAACACCAAGGTCTTTGTGGTTGCCCAATTGTGCCAAAACAGCATTCGGAATGCCACCAATACCCATCTGCAAGCAAGCGCGGTCGTCAACCAATGCAGCTACGTTTTTACCGATGGCAATTTCAATGTCCGTCAGAGGCGATAAATCGTGTGCGTACAATGGCAGATCATCTTCCACAAAAATGTCAATCTGGTCAACATGAATCATTGCATCACCCCAGCAACGAGGAACGTTTGGATTTACAGCTGCAATCACAGTATCAGCACATTCAACGGCTGCCAACGTTGCGTCAACCGATGTTCCGAGCGAAACATACCCGTGTTTGTCGGGAGGCGAAACCATAATGAGGGCAACGTTCACTTTTAAGTAACCTTCGCGAATCAGTTTCTGTGTTTCGCTCAGGAATACCGGAATATAATCGGCATAACCGGCCTGAGTTTGTTTGCGCATATTTCCGGCCACAAAGAACTGTTCGGCCTGAAAAATACCTTCAAACTCCGGATTGGCATATTCAACAGCGCCTTCGATGTGGATGTGCTGAATTTTAACGTCATACAGTTCGCCATTGCGTCCGCGTTCAACCAGTGGTTTTAAAAGGGTGTGCGGAGTAACAGCTACCGAACTCATGTGTACACGGTCGCCCGATTTTACAACTTTAACGGCTTCTTGAGGAGATACGTATTTAATTTGTTTCATTTTATATATGATTTTGAATGAATTGCAGATTCTCAAATCGCGGGCAAATATAGAGATTAAATTTCCACCCCACCTTGACTAAAATCCTTATTTAAAACGTATCTAATTAATTAGCAGGGTTTGTAAACTTTGTGTTAAGAAACACCTGATTATCTGAAATACTGATAGATATATAGAAGTATAGATATGATGGACTGTAGAATTATTAAACAGGCACACTCAATTATTGTATCTTTAAAATGAGCAAAATTCGTAGGTAAGGTAAAACCGTTTTTGCGGCAGTTTCCTGATCGTTTACTATATTGAAAATTCATTTAACATGAAGTTTTCAGTTTATAGCCGCTTTTATTAAAGTGTACTGGTAGCCGGACCAATCTCATAATCTGGTCTTACCCTAATGTTAACACTGGCTTGTTATTTACTTTTTTTTCGGGTATCAAACTGAAATCTTTATCTTTGGGGCGTCCGAAAAAACTGGCACGTTCTGAACCATTTTTACCAAAAATACCCGAGATGATTTTATTCTTTAAAACTCCGCAAAATACTTTAATTGCCTTACAATCAGTTAGTCAGTTAAGTCAGGAAGACATTGAAAAACTGGTGTGGCTGTTCGGTGAAACAGAAAAGCTCGATAACGAAGTCTTAAACGGATGGTTCGTTGGACCACGCAAGGAAATGCTGACGCCCTGGAGTACCAACGCCGTTGAGATTACCCAGAACATGGGCATTTCAGGAATATTCCGGATTGAAGAATATGTGGAAGTGGCTGGATCGGAAGTTGGTTTCGACCCTATGTTGAAAGCTTTGTACCATAATCTTGATCAGCATATTTTTACCATCGATAAAAAGCCGGATCCAATTCTTGAAATTGCTGATATTGCTGCTTACAACGAGCAGGAAGGTTTGGCCTTGAGCGAAGAAGAAATCAATTACCTGAATTCGGTTTCAGAAAAATTGGGTCGTAAATTAACCGACGGCGAAGTATTCGGGTTTTCGCAGGTGAACTCGGAGCACTGCCGCCACAAAATTTTCAACGGAACATTCGTGATCGATGGGGTAGAGCAGGAGTTCTCGCTTTTCCAGCTCATCAAAAAAACCTCGCAACAGAATCCGAATTTTATTATTTCAGCATATAAAGACAACTGCTCGTTTGTACAAGGACCAGTTGTTGAGCAATTCGCTCCTAAAACGCAGGACAAACCCGACTTTTTCGAGGTTTCTGATTTGGAAACTGTTCTTTCGCTGAAAGCTGAGACTCATAACTTCCCGACGACTGTTGAGCCTTTCAACGGCGCTGCAACCGGAACGGGTGGTGAAATCCGCGACCGTATTGCTGGCGGAAAAGGCAGCTTACCTATTGCCGGAACTGCGGTTTATATGACTTCATATCCGCGTATTGAAGATGGCCGTAGTTGGGAACAGGGCACCGAAGAACGCGACTGGTTGTACCAAACTCCGGAAGAAATTCTGATCAAAGCATCGAACGGTGCCAGCGATTTCGGTAACAAATTCGGTCAGCCGCTGATCACCGGATCTGTTTTGACTTTCGAGCATTTCGAAAACGATAAAAAATGGGGATTCGATAAAGTAATCATGTTGGCCGGAGGTATTGGCTTCGGAGCGAAAAAAGATAGTCTGAAAGACGAACCGACCAAAGGCGACAAAGTGGTGCTTTTGGGTGGCGACAATTACCGCATCGGGATGGGCGGTGGCGCAGTTTCGTCGGTGGCAACCGGTGAATTCGATAACCACATTGAGTTGAACGCTGTTCAGCGCGCCAATCCTGAAATGCAGAAACGCGTTTACAATGCCATTCGCGCATTGAGCGAATCGATCGACAACCCAATCATCACGGTTCACGACCATGGCGCAGGCGGCCACTTAAACTGCTTGTCGGAATTGGTTGAAGCTACCGGTGGTAAAATTGATACATCGAAATTGCCGGTTGGCGATCCAACTCTTTCGCAGAAGGAGATTATCGGCAACGAATCGCAGGAGCGTATGGGACTAGTGATGCACGAAAAAGACGTGCCCCTGTTGCAACGCATAGCCGAACGCGAACGTGCCCCAATGTATGTGATTGGAGAGGCAACCGGCGACATGCAGTTCACCTTCGAAAACTCGAAAACCGGCGAAAAGCCAATCGATTGGCAATTGTCGTACATGTTTGGCAAACCGCCAAAAACGGTGTTGACTGACACCACGGTGGCCGAAAAATTCGCTGAACTGGAATACGATCAGGCTAAAATTGAAACATACCTGGAAGATCTGCTTCAACTGGAAAGTGTGGCTTGTAAGGACTGGCTCACCAACAAAGTTGACCGCTCGGTAACCGGACGCATTGCCAAACAGCAGTGTGCCGGCGAATTGCAGCTTCCTTTAAATAACGTGGGCGTTATTACGCTTGACTATCAGGGGCAATATGGTTTTGCAACAACGATCGGTCACGCACCTGTGGCTGCATTGGTTGATGCCGAAGCCGGTTCGGTACTTTCAATTGCCGAATCACTGACCAACATTGTTTTTGCTCCGCTCACCGACCGAATGAAAGGTGTTTCGCTGAGCGCCAACTGGATGTGGCCAGCCAAAAATGCCGGTGAAAATGCCCGCATTTACAAAGCGGTAAAAGCTGCCAGCGATTTTGCCATCGCGCTCGGAATCAATATTCCGACGGGAAAAGACTCCATGTCGATGACCCAGAAATATAAAGACGGCGTGGTTTATGCGCCGGGAACGGTCATCATTTCGGCTTCAGGAGAAGTTTCGGATGTAAAAAAAGTGGTTGAACCGGTTTTGGTCGCTGCTGAAAATTCGGTCCTTTACCTGATCGATTTCTCGGGAATGGAGCGTCGTTTGGGCGGAAGCGCTTTCTCGCAAATCATCAATAAATTGGGCAACAGCGCACCTTCGGTTGCTGATCCTGCCTATTTCGTAAACGCATTCAATACGCTTCAGGATTGCATCGACGCGAACCTGATTCTGGCCGGACACGACATTGCTTCAGGAGGATTGATCACCACTTTGCTCGAAATGTGTTTTGGTGACAACCATTCAGGATTAAACCTTGATTTAACTGGTTTGGGCGAAACCGACAGCGTAAAGGCATTATTCAGCGAAAATCCGGGAGTAGTGGTTCAGGTAGCCGATTCTGCTGCTTTCGAAGCTAAAATGAATGCCGCCGGAATTTGTGTAGTTAAGATTGGTACTCCGGCTGCCAAACGCGAATTTACCGTTAAAAACGGTGCCGACTCATTCGATTTCGATCTGAATTCACTGCGCGATTTGTGGTTCAAAACTTCGTATTTGCTCGACAGAAAGCAATCAGGAGAGAAAAAAGCGCTTGAACGCTACAGCAACTACAAAAAGAATGAACTGAAATACGATTTCAAAGGCTTCACGGGCAAAGCCGCCGATTTGGGCATCGACCTGAAACGCCGCACGCCAAGCGGAGTGAAAGCCGCCATCATTCGCGAAAAAGGTGTGAATGGCGACCGTGAAATGGCTTACGCGATGTATCTGGCCGGAATGGACGTGAAAGATGTGCACATGACCGACCTTATTTCGGGCCGCGAAACGCTGGAAGATGTGAACATGATCGTGTTCGTGGGCGGTTTCTCGAATTCCGACGTTTTGGGATCGGCCAAAGGATGGGCCGGCGCTTTCAAATACAACGAAAAAGCAAAACAGGCACTCGATAATTTCTACAAACGCGAAGACACTTTGAGTTTGGGCGTTTGCAACGGTTGTCAGTTGATGGTTGAATTGGGCTTGGTTTATCCGGAAAGACCTGCACAACCCAAAATGTTGCACAACGAATCGCACAAATTTGAATCGATCTTCCTGAATGTGGATGTTCTTCCAAACAATTCAGTTATGCTGAAATCGCTTTCAGGAATGAAACTGGGCGTTTGGGTGGCTCACGGAGAAGGAAAATTCAGTCTGCCACAGGAAGAATCGGCTTATTGTATCCCGATGAAATACAGCAATACCGCTTATCCGGGTAATCCAAACGGATCGGACTTCCATACAGCCGGACTTTGCTCGGAAGATGGCCGCCATTTGGTGATGATGCCGCACCTCGAACGTGCTTTCAAACCCTATCACTGGCCATATTATCCGCAGGAACGCAAATTCGACGAAGTGGCACCGTGGATCGAGGCTTTCGTGAATGCGAAGAACTGGATTCAGGAGAAAACAAAATAATTTAATCAACGAGGCTGCCCAAAAATGGACAGCCTCGTTTTATTTGTGATTGATTTTGTTCTAATTATATTGGTCTATCGCTTTAAAAAATCGTCGAAAGCATTGTAAACGCCTCCTGTCTTTTGCTTCTCAAATTGGATAGCCTGCTGCTCTTTCCATTGTTCGGCCATTTGCTTCAAAGTACCGTCAGCATGCCTGAAGAACATTTTATATGCCGCACAAAACCTGGGTTTCCGATGGTCTTCCGGATCTTTAATCCGATCTTTTGTGCATCCGCCGTGGCAGTTGCGCAACCAGCTGCACGATCGGCATTCACGGGGCAAAACAGCTTTAGCTGCTCCAAAAGTCTGTTGGGTTTTGGAATTTAGCATGTTAATGATGCGGTCGTGCATAATATTACCAAGACGCCATTTGGGCTCGACAAAAAAATCACAGCTGTACACATTTCCGTTGTGCTCAACCACCACATAAGGGCCACACTCTTTCATCATGGTGCACTCGGGAGCCTCAAGGCCAACATACGTATGAAAAACCGATTCGAAATGCCGGATGGAGGTGGTTGGCACTCCGTCTTTAAAATCGGCCAGCCACAAATCGAACATTTTCACCAAAAACTTGCCGTAATCTTCAGCTGATACCGAGAAAGGAGCAGCTTTGGTGGGATCATTTTTATCCGTTTCAACAATTGGGATAAACTGCATAAAAGTGTATCCCAGATTCTTAAAATAAGCATACAATTCTTCCGGGAAATTCACCGAATACGAAGTCAGGCAACACATTGCATTAGCAGCAACACCTTCCTGCTGAAGCATAATCGCATTCTCCTCTACCCTTCTGTGTGTTCCCTTCTGTCCCTTGTCAAAACGGTAACGATTGTGGATGTGCTCCGGTCCATCAAGCGAAATACCAACCAGCCAATCGTACTCTTTCAGAAATGCCGCCCAGTTTTTGTCGAGCAAAAGTCCGTTAGTTTGCAGCCCGTTACCTACCATCTGGTTGTGCCCGTACTTTTTCTCCAGCTCAATGGCCCGTTTGTAAAAATCAAGTCCCATCAGGGTGGGTTCTCCGCCTTGCCAGGCAAGGGAAACATTGTCGCCTGATTGTTGCATTACCTGCCTGATTAATTCTTCCTGAATTTCGGGGCTCATGCGATGCACCGGCGTCTGTTGAAAAAGCGCAGATTTTTCAAGATAGAAACAATAGGTACAGTCCAGGTTGCAATCGGGACCAGTGGGCTTAATCAAAACTGAATTTAATGGACGATGCTTGGGCATAAGAAAACATTAATGATGGAGCTCAAAAATAAGTCAATATTCCATTTACTCCCCAATACTAGCCATTTTTTAGTTATTGACACCTGATTTATGAGTACCCAACAGCATCTTTTCTATCCCGAATTGCTATTCATACCTCAGCGCCTCCACCGGATTGCGGGTTGCCGCTTTCCACGATTGATATGAAACCGTAAGCATTGCAATTCCCAATGCCAGCAAGCCGGCCAGGGCAAAAATCCACCAGCTTAGTTCGGTTTTGTAGGCAAAGTTTTCTAGCCACTTATTCATGGCGTAGTACGCAACGGGTATGGCAATGACAAAAGCGATGACGACCCATTTTACAAAATCGCGGTTGAGCATGGTTAATATTTCTGAAGTTTTGGCTCCATTTATTTTGCGGATGCCAATTTCTTTAATTCGCTGATTGGCAGAATAGACGGCCAGGCCAAAAAGACCGATAGATGCTATGAAAATTGCCAAAAAGGTAAACAAAGTAAAGACCCTTCCAAATGCCTGATCTGCTTTGTACTGGGCGTTAAATTCCTTGTCGAGGAAGAAGTATTGAAAATGATCTTCAGGATAGGTTTGTTTCCAGATTTTTTCGATTTGGGCAATGGTCTGATCCAAATTGGCTGAATTTACTTTGATGGAGTAATAACCAATATCCGACATCCATTTGTATCCATAAAAGAAAATAATCGGTTTCATTTCCTTTTTGAGCGATTCGTGGTGATAATCTTTCAGGACTCCAATGATCTTAAAATCTTTATCTCCGACCTTAACGAATGAGTTTATGGTAGATGAAGGATCGGAATAACCCAATTGTTTCATCGCTGATTCATTCACGATCATCGTATTGTTGCTCTCATTTTCTTCCTGCGAAAAGCCTTGTCCGGCAGCCAGTTTCAGGTTAAAAGTCGGGATAAAATCGTAATCGACATAGGCATAGGCATAAACATTGGTCGAATTGGGCTGATCGGTCACTTTCCGGACATCCTGTTTCTTCCAAAGAATTTCTTTTCCCGGAAGAATTGACGAGGTTGCAACCGACTCCACACCCGAAGTTTGTCTGATTTGTTCTTTGTATGCATTCAGTTTACTCATCCGCTGTGGTCGTCCTATTTGTGTTGGGGGTGAAAATGTGACCAGAGTTTGTTCAATATTCACTCCCAGGTCGCGCGATTTCATGTAACTAATTTGCTTGAAGACAGTGATTACACCGGCAATCAGGAATATGGATGCCGCAAACTGTGCGACCACCAGGAACTTCCGCAAATCAAGAGAATTGGTCACGCTGGTATGAATTCCTTTAAATAAATCGATGGATTTATACGACGAAAGATACAGTGCCGGGTAGAGTCCCGAGATCAGAACGCCTGCCAGGATGATCGAAATCAGGATAAACGCGTAATTCCATCCGATGGAGGTGATGATGGGCAGATTGCTAAGCGACGAAAACCAGTTTTTCAGAAAAAAAAACAATCCAACTGCGATCAAAACACTAATCAGATTAGTGATCATAGCCTCATTCAGGAATTGGAAAACCAGGTGTTTTTTTGTTGCACCAGCCATTTTCCGAATTCCGATAGACTTGGCATGTTCCACTGCACGGATTAGTGTAAGGTTGACAAAGTTAATCCAGGCAATAATCAGAATAACCAAAGCGATAAACACCATGGCTACTACCGAATTACGATCTCCATTGGCTTTCATTTCGTTATCAAGGTGCGAATTCAGGTGAATGCTTTTTATAGGCTGAAGCTGGAACTCGGCTTTCCCGTTGTTTTGCGTGATTTTTTGGGTATAGTCAACCCCGATTTGAGCGATTTTCGATTCAATTTGTTTAGGATCGGTTCCCGGGCGAAGCAAGAGATAACAGTACCATCCGGCATATCCATAATTCCAGCTTGTGACCTTTTTGTTCTGAATATATGCTTTGGGATTTTTGATGATTTCGGTGCTGGTTGCATCGTCCCAATTCTGGAAATAATGGTTATAAGTTTGCCAGCTCAGCAGCATATCGAAGGTGATGTGCGAACTCGACGGAATATCCCGGTAAACACCAGTTACACAAAATCGCCATCCCTGGCATACTTTAAACCATTTTCCAACCGCATCGGTTGTTCCAAACAGACTGAGAGCAGCTCTTTCCGAAATCACAGAAGAATAAAGCGGAATTAATGGATTATCCGTTTTTTTGTCGATGTATTCGAGTTTGAATACGCTTTGAAAGGTCGAATCTGTCACATACATCTGAATGTCGGCAATCTGGTTGTTTTCATTGTAAACCGTCACCACATCTTTAAAAATCTGGGTACTCCCGATTACCTCCGGAACTTTTTCTTTTAAAACCGGAGCCATCCCCTCCAATGTTCGCGCGCTCTTAAAACTGAACTCGCCATTTTGATAGCGCGTATAGCTGATCCGGTAAATATCATCGGCCTTTTCCCAGTTTTTATCGTAGCTGTATTCGTAAGCCACATACATCAATATCAGGATTGAAGAAGCCAGCCCAACAGCCAGTCCAAGTATATTAATCGAGGTTAATGATTTGTGCTTTAGCAGATTTCGAGCTGATATTTTCCAATTAGTCAGATTCATATATAATTTGTTTTGTGAATTTTTGCTTTTTATATATCGGGTTATTCGTATTGCAAAACTTCGGCTGTTTTTAGCCTGAAAACACGGATAGAAAGCACTAGTATGACCGAGAAAATGACTGTGGCCATCAGCACTACCGGAAGAATGAAGAACCAAATGTTCAGGTCTATACGATGAATATAAGTATTCAAAAACCAGTTGTTGTACCCGTAATACGACAAAGGAATGGCAATAAGCATAGCTACAATAAACTGTACCATCAGCTGTTTCGAGAGCAGTCCCGACATGTCGCCCAGTTCGGCGCCCAACGCTTTCCGTATTCCAAACTCTTTCAGGTTTTGATTGATGGTGATCAAAATCAGTCCAATGATTCCAATCACCGCAATTAGAATGGCCAATCCGGAGAAAATGGAAAATACCGATGCAAAAGTTTTGTCGGGTTGCAAGTCGAGGCGCATTTTATCGTCGAGCGAAAAATACTCGAAAGGCTGGTTGGGGAAAAGTGCTTCGTACTCATTTTTCAGTTTCGAGACTAACCCGGCAAAAGTTCCGGCCTGCAGGTTGCTGAGCCGAAGGGTTAGGAACGTTTTGGGGCGGTCGTTCAGTGTGATGACCGTTGGTACAGGCGCTGTTTTGATCGATTTGTAATAAAAATCGTCCACCACCCCGATAATTAACCATTCCCTGTCGGTTCCGTTTACAATCACTTTATCGATAGCATCTTCAGGATTGGAGTACCCAAATCGCTCGATGGCCTGCCGGTTCATCAGTACGGTTCGTTGGTTGTAGGTTTCATCTCTGCGGAAATTACGACCAGCCAACAGTTTGATCTTGTAAAAATCGAGGAACTGGTAATCTGAAGCGATTGCAAAATAGGCTTTGTTATCACTGTTGTCAAAACCTTTCCTTCGGCCCGAAAACCAGTTGTTTATTTCCTGCCCCGGAATGTCGGATGTAAATGTAAAGTCCTTCACTTCAGGCAATTCGAGTACCTTATTTTTGAAAAGCATTAACTTATTCATTTTTACTTCCTGATTGTCGGCGGTGAGTGGCGCCCTGATGACCAGCGACGAATTGAAATCGACACCCATGTCTTTTTTCATCAGGAACGATGCCTGCCGGAAGGTTACCAGCGTACCGATGAGCAAAACGATGGAAATGATGAATTGCGCGGTGACCAGTCCTTTCCGGAAAATGATGCCTTGTGCCGAGTTTTTAAACTTGCCTTTTAGCACAGCGATAGGCCGGTACGACGACAAAACCAAGGCCGGATAAATGCTCGACAAAACGATTCCGGAAAGGAAAATCAACAGTCCCGACACTATGAAACCTTTATGAAGGAAGATGTTGAAGTTGTTGATTCCGGAGACAGATTGAAAGATTGGATTGATCAGGAGGAATAGCCCAATTGTGATTATAAGACAAAACAGGTTGAAAATAAAAGCTTCGGAAATGAATTGTGATACCAATGAAAAAGAATGTGCTCCGTTGATCTTTTTGATCCCGATTTCACGGGCGCGTTCAATCGACAGGGCAGTAATCAGGTTGACGTAGTTAATCCAGGCCACAGCTAGCAGAAAGAGCGCAAATCCGAACAAAATATTGGTGGTTTTGGCATTGCCCGGAGGTTCGGTTTCGTATTCGATGTTCGAATGCAGGTGAATATCCGGAATAGGCTGAAGAAAGTATTCGTCGCGGGTTTGGCTTGCATCAAGCTGATTCTTGTAATTTTTGGCAATCATATCGGGCATGGCTCGGGCGCAAAAGGCCAGATGATCAACTCCCGGAGCCAGCAAAATGTAGGTATGAAAATAATCGTACGACCAATTTGTGTCAATGTTTTGACGGGCGGTAGTAATGGTTGGCAACGAAAACAAAAAGTCGGTTTGCAGATGAGAGTTTGATGGAATATTCTTGTAAATGGCTGTTACTGTATATTTTTCGGTACTGTTAACGGTCAACACTTTCCCGATTGGGTTTTCTTTTCCGAAATACCGTTCGGCCGTTTGTTCCGAAATGGCAACAGTGTTGACCTGATCGAGACAGGTTAAAGAACCTTGAACAAGCGGGATGGTAAATAAATTAAACAGTGAACTACTTGCATAATAGCTTTTCTCTTCGTTGTAAAAAACCTTGTCGCCCACCGGATTTTCGTAACTCACCGTGATGTTGTATTTTCTCGAAATGACTGCCCAATCCTGCACTTCGCCGTAATTTTCTTTCAGCCACCGGCCTGTCGGATAAAACGAGTTGGCTGTTTTCCACTGAAGTTTTTCGTTTTGGTAGCGGTCATACACAACCCGGCAAACCCGATCACCTTTTTCGTGAAAATCGTCGAAACTACGTTCATAAAATACATATTCAAAAATGAACAGCGAACTCAGGATGCCAAGCGTGAGTCCGAACAGGTTAATTGCCGAAATGAGCTTGTGCTTTTTCAGGTTTCGGACGAAGATTTTTAGGTAGTTAAGATTCATGGGTTAATTGGGTTTTCTTTTCAATTTAAATAACTGTCATAACCTTGATTCATCTGATTTAATGATGGGCTATGAGTATTTCTGCTCTTAAAATCAGGGTATTCATTTAATCACAAGAATCATAGTTTAGGACTTTTCATCCTTTCGGATAATTCCATCCTCCAGCCTGATGATCCGTTTCCCGTAGCCTGCAAATTTTTCGTTGTGGGTCACCTGGATAATAGTCATTCCTTCATCATTTAAGGTTTTTAAAGTTTCCATAATCATCTCACCCTGCGTCGAGTGCAGGTTTCCGGTTGGCTCGTCGGCCAGCAGTAATTTGGGTTTGCCCACGATGGCGCGCGCAATTCCAACCAACTGTTGCTGTCCTCCCGAAAGCTGTTGAGGAAACAGGTCTTTTTTGGCGACCATGTTAAAACGGTCGAGCAGATCGGCCACCATCGCCTGACGGTCGCGCCCTTTCACTCCTTTGTAAATGAGCGGAGTCTCGATATTTTCGTACACCGTCATTTCCTCAATCAGGTGGTAAGCCTGAAAAATGAACCCCATAAAATTGCGGTGGTAATCTACTTTCACCTTTTCTTTCAGGTCGAGCACCGATTTGTCGTATAGCGAATATTCCCCGGCTGACGGGGTATCCAGCAAGCCAATAATATTCAGCAAAGTCGATTTGCCCGACCCACTCGGGCCCATAATGCTCACAAATTCGCCTTCTTTCACTTCCATATTGACGGCCTTCAGCACAAACGTCCTCTGAAATTTCGAGTCGTAATACTTGTCGATGTTAGATAAGTGTATCATGTCTTAAACTTTGATTTACTTGATTTTATGATTGACTTTGATGTTGTCATGGACTTTGATTAATCAGAATAATCAAAGTTTAGACTTCTTATTCATTACGCGTTTGAAATCCAGACTTCTACTACCGAAATTGATCAAAAGCCCTACCTCCATCTGGTATGCTTCCAAGTAGTTTATGGCCTGCGCTAAATGAACATCTTCGAGTTGAATTACTGCTTTGATTTCGACCATTACCTTTTCATCGACAAAAAAATCGACACGCCTGGTTCCGATCTGTTCTCCTTTATAGAAAAGAGGCATCTCAAATTCCCTTTCAAATGGTACATTCTGAATTGCAAACTCGATAGCCAAAGCCCTTTGGTAAATTACTTCCTGAAATCCGTTCCCTAAATAATTATGAACTTCAATTGCACACTTGATTATTTTTCCGGTAAGATCAGATAGCGGATACTTCTCATTGGTATAGTTACTTTCTTTCATATCTTTTAATCAAAGTTTTCAGTTAATCATTCAATCACAGTTGCAGACTATTCATACCTCAGCGCTTCCACCGGATTGCTTACCGCCACTTTCAGCACATGATAGCTGATGGTCAATTGGGCAATGATGGCGATGACAACGATTCCCGTAACAAAAACCATTGCCGAAAGGGGTTCTTTATAAGCGCCCGGCATGGCTTTGTAGATGTACCAGGCAGCCGGGCAACCAATTACAATGGCAATCCCGAGCATTTGAATGACCTCGGATGAAAGCTGCCAGTACACCGACACAACTGAACTGCCCAATACTTTGCGCACACCGATTTCCTTCGTTCGGCGTTTGACAGTAAAGAGGATGAGCCCGAACAATCCGATGGTTGAAATAATAAGCGTGACCACCGCAAAAAACAGAAACATCCGTTTCATCGATTGCCAGAAGCCAATAGCCATATCGAGGTAAAAAGCCACCCCAAAATCCTTGAATTCAAAGGGATCTCTCGGCAGAATATTTTCCAGTTCGCGGGTGACAATGGCTTTGGCTTTTTGCTCATTGCCATCGGTAAAACGTACGCTAATCAGGCTCGATCCTGAAATGATATTGTTGTTCAGGAACATGACATACGTTGGAATCGGGTTGTGTACCGAATACGGATGGAAATCTTTGACCACGCCAATCACCGGATATTTTCTGCCGTACAGCGTAATTTGTTTGCCGATGGGGTCGTTCCACCCGAAAACTTTCAGCGCTGTTTCGTTGATGATACAGGCCTGATTGTCGGCCGGATAATCTTTCGAGAAGTTTCGCCCATGCACCATTTTCAGGTTGTAGGTCGGGATAAAATCGTAATTCACATAGTTGCGGCTGATCATTTCGCGCTCGTCGGGCGCGGCGCCTTCCCAGGTAATGTATCCGCCAATATTGCCGATAAACGGAATGGTGGACGAAAACGCCGCATCCGAAATTTCGGGATATTGCAGCAGCCTGTTTTTAATGGTTTCAAACCGGGTGGTATCGTGAACATTGATTTCGGTGTAAAGGATGTTTTTGCTGTCGAAACCCAGGTCTTTATTCAGGATAAAATTAACGTGGTTGAACAGGATGAAACTAACGATGAGCATAAACAGAGAAATGGAAAACTGGGCTACAACGAGTGCTTTTTTGATGTTAAAAGATTTTCCGCCGCTGCTGAATAATTTACCCTTCAGAACTTTAACCGGATTATAAGCCGAAATAACCATGGCCGGATATACTCCGGAAAGCAAACCAACCAACAGGCTGACCAAAAAGATGAAAACCAAAAGCTGACCATTGTTCCAGATCGAAAAATCGAAATTCTTTTCCAGAATATGATTCATCATCGGAAGCGCTGCCTGGGCGACAAACAACACCAAAACAGTTGCGAAAAAGGTGTGCAAAACCGTTTCGGCCAGAAACTGGGTGGCAATTCGCTTTTGCGATGAACCGATCACCTTTTTAATCCCGATTTCGGTGGAACGCTGCGTGGAGTTGGCCAGCGAAAGGTTGACATAGTTAACACTTGCCAGGATAAGTACCAAAATGGCCGCCAACGACAGTATAGCCAAACCGACAATCATATCGGGCTGACTGTTGGGCGACAGGTGGTGTTTCGAAAGCGGGTGCAAATACGGAAACGACTTTTCGTAATCCTTTACATCTTTAAACGCATCCTTGATTTTTGCGTTGACTAACTCGGGATTTACGCCTTTTTTCAGAAGAACGAAGTTGTCAAACTGAATAGTTCTCCAGTTATCGCGGTAGGTAGGTCCCTCGGCCAGCACTTCATAGGTTGGCATCGACACCATGTAGGTTGGCCGGAGCGATGAGTTTTTGGGGAAGTCGGCATAAACGGCCGAAACTGTGAGCGGGTAATGTTTGCCAATGGTAACCAGCTTTCCCAACGCATTTCCGTTCGGGAAAAGTTTTTTCGAAAGTGTTTCGGAAAGGGCAATGGTGCTGGGGTCGGTCAACGCATTTTCCTTGCTGCCTTCAATCAGTTTCACGGTAAAAATGTCGAACACCGTATTTTCGCTCCAGTAGCCATCTTTTTCGTTCAGCTGGCTTCCATCCGGAAGTGTAAAAAACTGCCCCGAACCATGGGCTCCGCCCGATACTTCGCGCATCAGCAACACCTTTTCTACTTCGGGAACATCGGCCATCAGATGAAACCGAAAGGCCGCCGGACTGTAGGTACAATAATTGATTGGATAGGAATCCTCCTGGCGGGTTTGAACCCGGTAAATCTGCTCGTAGTTGGTGTTGAATTTGTCGTAATCCAACTCGTAATTAATTACTTCGGAGAAGAGGATAAAAACGGCGAATCCGACTACAAGATTCGTGAGGTTGATCAATGTGAAAACCTTGTTGTGCCGAACATTTCTGAGGATGCTAATGAAAAAATGTTTGATCATGGCTTTGAGATTGTTAATTGTTTTTGTTTTCTGGATAAATACCCCTAAATCCCCTAAAGGGGACTTTGGAGCTCTGTTCTTCTTATGGTGCAAATTCGTTGGATTTCATTCTTTACATGAATGATGTTGGTTTCAACTTCTTCATTTGTAAACCGGATGACTTTAATTCCCCAATGATCTAACTCTGCCTCCCGGCCAATATCATATTCTTTTTGATCAACCGATTTATGTATCCCACCGTCAATCTCAATGACTAATTTGAGCTGATGACAATAAAAGTCAGCAATAAAAATGTCAATCGGATGCTGAGGCTTAAACCTTAAACCCAGCAGGTTATTAGATTTCAATAACTCCCAAACCGTTTTTTCTGCTGGAGTCATATTCTCACGCATTGCCTTAGCCCTTTCAAAAATGATTGGTTTGGCATTGTAAAACATCGAAGTTTTATCACTTACACTCATGTTATGCACGGTCTAAAGCCCCTTCAGGGGTTTGGGGTGAAAATTATTCATACCGCAGCGCTTCCACCGGGTTCCTCGTGGCCGCTTTCCACGATTGAAATGAAACCGTAAGCAGCGCAATACCCATCGCCAGCAGGCCCGCCAAAGCGAAAATCCACCAGCTAAGTTCGGTTTTGTAAGCAAAGCTTTCGAGCCACTTGTTCATGGCGTAGTATGCAATTGGCGTGGCAATTACAAATGCGATTGCTACCCATTTTACAAAGTCTCTATTGAGCATGGTCAGTATTTCAGAAATTTTGGCACCGTTCACTTTGCGGATGCCAATTTCCTTTACGCGACTGTTGAGCAGTAAAAATGTGATTCCGAAGAGTCCCAAAACTGAAATCAGGATTGAAATACCTGTAAAAATGAACAGGATTTTTACTGTTTGTTGAACGTCGGCATACAAAGTACCCAGCCGCTCATCCAAAAAGAAATAATTGAATGGTGTGTTGGGGATTACTTTGTTCCAGATGCCTTCAATTTGTTTCAAGGTTTGAGGAATATTATCGGGACTTATAGCAATTGAAAGCGTGTAAAAATTTGATTGCAATTCTTTGGAAATTATCAGTGGCGGTATTTTCATATATATCGAAGAAACCTGAAAATCTTTCACCACACCGATGATTTCATGATCGCTATCCTTGAAAATGGTTTTCCCTACCGGATTTTCCCAGCCCAATTGTTTGGCCAGTGTTTCGTTAATGATGAACGTCTTGTTATCGATATCCTTTCCTTCCCTAAAATTACGTCCACTCAATAATTTAACCTGAAATGTTTTAAAAAACTGATCGTCAACATGAAGGGCGTTATACATTTGCCACTGATCTGTGCCTTCGGGCTTATACCCATTTTGAGTTGTTTCGAGCCCAGGAATACCAAAACTCGCCGACGCATTGACCACCCCGGGCAATTTTTTCAGCTCCGAGATCAGAGTTTCACCTTTTTTACCAATTTGCCCGTTCATCACATTGATAATGTTTTCAGCTTTAAAGCCTAAATCTTTGTGTAAAGCAAAATTCAATTGCTTGTAAACGATTAGCATCGACGAAATTAATGCGATAGATATACAGAACTGAAAGGCAGAAACGTATGCAATCCGCCTGTTTCTGAAAGGTGACGAATTTGAGGCCGAAAGTTGCAAAGTCGATTTGTTTTTCCGGAAGATAAGGTATTGAATTAAAGTGGACAGAGCACTGAATACAATGATAGTAAGGATTAAAAATGGCAGGCTTCGTTTGAGTTGGATGGTGATAAAATCAACTCCAAACAGTTGGGCAATTGCCGGTTGAAAAATAAGGAATACAATTGTCGCAATTGCTCCTGCCGTGACGAAAAGGAGCAACGATTCAGCAAATAACTGGCGTATGACTCCGTATTTTCCAATCCCCAGATACTGTTTTATTCCAAATTCCTTCGTGCGGAGAGCAAGTGTTCCATTCGAAATAAAAAGGTAGTTGATGAAAGCAATAATTAAAACAAGCATTCCGATGAAAAAGAGTGTCATTACATTGGTGTACGACTTATTACCAAACATGTCCCAGTCAACCTTCGAATGCAGATGAATTTTCGTCAAAGGTTCAAGCTCAAATTCGGTAAGAAAACCACTTCCTTTTTCCGCTTTATTTACTTTCTCCCACAAAAGGTCTGATATTTTTTTAGCCATCTCCGCCTGTTGATCTGCTTCATTCAGTTTAATAAAAGTTGTTGCCGACAAGCCCCCATTCCAGGCGACATAGACACCCGGAGCGCTTATCAGTGGCTCAATCGGAAACACAAGGTCGAACTGGACGTGTGAGTTTAACGGAGCATTTCTGGCTATTCCACTTACAACAAAAGATTGGTTATTGCAGGTAATTGTTGTTCCAACCGGATTCTGATTTCCAAACAATCGGGTCGCAGTTTCTTCAGATAGTACAATGTTGTTTTTGTCGGTTAGCACCGTTTGCGGATCGCCTAATTTCAGGCCAAAAGAAAAAAAACTGAAAAAATTGGAATCGGTGTACAGTGAGCTTTTCACCGAAATACTTTTATCTCCATATTTCAAAAGCTTATCCCGATTCAGTTTTATTCGGGTAAAATCTTCAATTTCAGCAAAAGCCTCTTTCATGTCAGGCGCAACCGGGATTCTAACCAGCGGAACCATTTCTTTTTTCTGTGGGCTGGTTGATATTTCGCTCATCCGGAATATCCGGTCTTTGTCGGCATGAAACTGGTCATACGAGAACTCGAAACTGACATAAAGAAACAGTACGATTGAACACGAAAGACCAAGTATCAATCCAAATAAATTTACAAGCGTGTAGTATTTAAACCTGGAAAAACTGCGAACAACAGATCGGAATAAGTTCATTTTAATCGAATTAATGATTTAAATTCTTGTTACTTAGTCAGAGTTTCACTCCAAAAGAAGCGGAGATTATTCATACCCCCAGACTGTTACACCAGCAATTCCCCCATCTGCTTCTTAACTTCTTCAGTAATCACTTGTCCATCGAACAGATTGATAACCCGGTGAGCAAATTCGGAGTCGTGCATCGAGTGTGTTACCATCACGATGGTGGTTCCTTCGCGGTTGAGTTCGGTGAGCAGGTTCATCACTTCCAGCCCGTTTTTCGAGTCGAGATTACCCGTTGGCTCATCGGCCAGAATTAGTTTCGGGTTGGCAACTACGGCGCGGGCAATGGCCACACGTTGCTGCTGTCCTCCGGAGAGTTGCTGCGGAAAATGTTTTTTGCGGTGACTAATCTGCATCCGGTCGAGCACTTTTTCGACCATCTCTTTGCGTTCTTTGGCGCTTAATTTCAGGTAGATGAGCGGAAGCTCCACGTTTTCGTACACATTGAGTTCGTCGATCAGGTTAAAACTCTGGAACACGAACCCGATGTTGCCTTTGCGCAGCAGCGTACGGTTGCGTTCCTTGAAACTGCCTACTTCCTGGCCGTCGAAATAATACTCGCCGCCGCTGGGGTTGTCGAGTAGCCCGATGATGTTCAGCAAGGTTGACTTGCCGCAGCCCGAAGGCCCC
>CAYRBM010000100.1:0-18990 GCA_964422425.1 uncultured Odoribacter sp. | reverse complement strand
AGATTAAATTTCATGAAAAAAGCTGTTAAAAACAAGAGCCAATAATTGCTTCATGTCGCATGAATAAACCAAAATCGCTTAAAAAATTGCCAATTATCCTTTTGTTCAGGATGTTCACTCAAAATCTTTTTACCAAAAAATCCTGGTTGATGACCAAATAATATCCAAAGGCAAACGAGAATTTGCTGGTCAGCAAGTCATAAAGGGCTTCGCCCTGAAAGGCAAACTCAATGTCCTTCAGAATCCGTTGTCGCATCATATAATTAAAAGCCAACTGTGAACGATCCTGTTGTGAGAGGGCAATATCGCGATCGGAGATCGACATGTAAATCCGTTTCCCGTAGGGAGCAATAAACTGGTAGGCATTCCAGTAATCCAGTGAGAATTTGCCAATGTGTGTGTCGGCAGCAACCGTTACCGAATAGCCATGCCCTCTTTTGTAACCATACGGTGCGGGTCCATCCGGACAATCGTATCCCACCCAGTGCAGATTCAAATTCGTATTTTTCAGGAAACCCTCGCCCAAATTAAACTGTGTTTCCAGGCCGGTAGCATAATTTAAATCGGTAATCACACCCAGAGGACTCGAATCAATTTCGCCGCCTCGGTGATAAATCAATACCTGCATCGGAATTTGCACCATTGTTGTTGAATTGGAGAAAATCTGCCCGCGACCACTCAACCCAAACGTAAAATGCTCCTGAAAAGGATCGCCACGCAAGATGAATTGCTCCCAGCTCATCCAGTTCTGCAATTGGAAATATTTCGATTCGTAGGAGAACTGAATCCCTTCACGAGGCGCATCCGTCATCATCCGTTCGGGTTCCCAAAGTTGTTTCACCAGTCCCTGATTGTGGTTAAGGTTCAGGTTACCAAAAATGGCTTTCATTTTCGGGAACATTTGGTACTGCGCCGAAAACCACGGCCGAACAACGGTAAAATCGTCGCGGCTGTGGTACCGTAAAAAATGCCCTCCAACTTCTACATTCAGTTTCTCTGAATACGTGTAGCTTAATTTTGGGCGAAACCATGCTCCGGTCCAGGTATAACCATCCACAATGTCACCCATGTACTCGGTATTATGGAAAAAACTCATGCTCTCTGCTCTGAAATTCAGAAATCTGACTTCTGAAGTATCGAGATCTTTATAATGATAGTTCAGATCGGAAAGCGATTGTGCTTCCAACCGGATAACGGTTAAAATCAGGAATTGTATAAAAATGAGTTTACGCATTTAATTAAATTTACTCCTATTTACAAATTTTTCAGGCGAATAATTTCTCTGAACCTTAATCCCAACCTCCTCTTTTCATGGGAATAAGTATGAGCCAGTTATTTTTTCGGCAGAATAAACCGGTCGTACAAAAATAAGAGAACTGCCGCACTTAGTGTGATAGAACAAAAAATAATCCACACCGACTGCGGCTGATAACTGCTCCAAAGAAAGTCGGTCAGCTGTTGCTGGGTCATGCCCATTTGCCGCGCCGCTTCATTGAAGTAATCATTTTTGGTAAACGAATCGCCAATCTCGGGAATCGAAAGGCCCCGGCGGGCAATCTCTTCCTTCAGAATGTAGAGTTTGTCGGCTACCTTTTCATAAGGTGCTCCGGATAAAAAACCGGCAATCTGGTGCCCCAGGGCAATAGGCAAAAACGAAGACCCCATGTACAAAGCCTTTTTATCTTCAGGAGCAATACTGCCCACGTATTCGGTAAACTTAGGTGAGCTGCTCATTTCACCCCAACCAAAAACGAGTAACCCAATTAAAATCATCCAGCCATTCTGGAAAGCAAACATCATCGAAATTCCAAGTGCGAGTACGATAATTCCACCCATCATAGCATTCAGCGGGCGAAAGCGCATCACAAAAGCCGAAACAACGATTTGAAATACAATGATGTAAAATGAATCCATACTGCTAATCGTAACTGCCGAAACTGTTCCGTTTCCGCTGTCAATAAGGCCTGCCAATTTTGGAAAAACGGAGTTTATGCCCTGATAGATGGTTGCTGTATTTACCCAATCGTCAACAAAATTGGGGAAAGTATAATACAGCTGATTGAAAGCCGCCCAAAAAATAGACATAATCAAGAGGAAAAGTGAATATCGCCAATTAATCAGAGTCACGAAAATATTTTTGAAAGCCCTGCCAATAGTGGATAAAAGGGAAGCCGTTTCTTTGTTGCGGTTGGGTTCTTTAAAGAAAAAAAGAGTAATGAGGAAATTAATGGCAATGGAAATGATGGAAAGCATAAACACAAAATTCCACCCTTTACCCAATACAATTCCAGCCACAAAAGGCCCAATCCATCCGCCAATATTCACCATCATATAAAAAATACCAAAGCCGATGGAAGCTGTTTCTTCGGTGGTGGTTTTCGAAATCATAGCCGAAATAATCGGCTTAAAAAAAGCACCTCCCACGCAAATCCAGATGAACGAAAGGAAAACCATTTCGAAACTATTGAATTGCTGGATCATATAGAACCCCGACATATACAGGATAAACGACAGGAAAAGGACCTTTTTGTAACCTATTTTATCAGCAATAGCGCCAGTTATTATGGGTAAAAAATAGAGCAACATCGAACCTGTACCCATGATGATTCCTTTTTCAGCCGGGGTGAATCCCATCGCTCCAGTTTCTTTTGAGCCGACAAGAAACAGCCCGAAGCCCATGTAAAAGCCATACCACGCATAGCGTTCAAACAATTCAATGATGTTGGATATCCAAAATATGGCTGGATATTTTTTAAAAATATGAAGCTTCAGCATAAAAACAGGTTAAAATTGAGGATGCCTAAAGTAGTAAAAACTGTAGAATGTCGTGGTAAAATGTCGTGAACTATTGTCTGGCAGAAGAAATGCAGTGATTCTTTTCAAATCCAGTTGTTTAAGAATAATTAACGAATAAGCCCGAAATGCAGGCCGCTTAAAACAAAGCTTTTAGTATTTTTGTTTCCAATTAAATTAATAACGATAAAGAGATGAAACTTTCCGGAACAAAAAAAGCAGGGATAGTGATTGTCGGGATTTTTGTTTTTGCCATTGGCTTTTACAGTTTTAAGCAAGACGATAAAAATTTTCAGATAGCTAAAAACCTGGATATTTATTATACGCTTTTCAGGGAACTCAACCTGTTTTACGTCGATGATGTGAACCCGAATAAACTTGTGAAAACCAGTATCGACAAGATGCTCGAATCGCTCGACCCATACACTAATTTCATTCCTGAAGATGATGTGGAAGACTTTCGGTTTATGACAACTGGTGAATATGCCGGTATTGGCGCCCTCATCAGCAAGCAAAACGGTAAAATTTTGATTGATGAGCCCTACGAAGGATTTCCCGCACAAAAAACCGGATTACGCGCTGGCGATATTTTGCTGGAAGTTGCCGGAAAATCTACCGAAAATCTTTCCACAGAGGATGTTAGCAACCTATTGAAAGGTCCGGCAAACAAGCCTGTTCTGGTCAAATATCAGCGATACGGACAGAAAAAGCCAGTAGAAGTCGAAATTATCCGCGAGAAAATTCAGATTGATCCAGTGCCTTATTATGGCATGATCGACAAAGAAACAGGCTACATTCGTCTCTCGAATTTCACTGTTGATTGTACCGAGCGGGTTAAAATGGCTTTTATCGAACTAAAGGAAAAGCAGGGAGCTAAATCATTGGTTCTCGATTTGCGCTCCAATCCCGGAGGTTTGCTGGTGGAGGCAGTGCGCATTGCCAACCTGTTTATTCCCAAAGGTCAGGAAATTGTGAGTACACGTGGAAAAGTAAAACAATGGGATAAAGTTTACACAGCTACTGAGAATCCGATCGACACAGTTATGCCAATTGCGGTGTTAGTAAACAGGGGCTCAGCTTCTGCTTCGGAGATTGTTGCCGGCGCCATTCAGGATTTGGATCGTGGAATGATTATCGGCACACGAACTTTCGGAAAGGGATTGGTGCAAATGACCCGAGACCTGAGCTACAATGCCAAACTGAAAATTACTACGGCCAAATACTATATTCCAAGCGGGCGCTGCATTCAGGCACTCGACTACACGCATCGTAACGAAGATGGCAGCGTAGGTGTGGTTCCCGATTCACTGATCTCGAAATTCAAAACAAAAAAGGGACGTATTGTATTTGATGGTGGCGGGGTAGTTCCCGACATTACTGTTGATGATCAAAATCTGAGTAATTTGTCGATAAACCTGTTGACCAGATCGGTAATTTTTGATTATGCCACCTATTTCAACAGCAAGACAGAAAAGATTGCCTCTCCTGAAGAATTTTCCATTTCTCCGGAAGTCTATTCTGATTTTTCGGAATTTGTAAAGAAACAAGATTTCAAGTACGAATCGAAGACGGAAGAAGAGCTTGATAATTTACTTGAAGTGGCGAAAAAAGAGAAGTATTACGACATTTCGAAAGACGAATTTGATAAGCTGAGAACGAAACTGGGGCACAACATTGATCAGGATCTGGACCATTTCAAAACTGAAATTTCTGAATTATTGACTGATGAAATTGTTTCAAGGTACTACTATCAAAAAGGAGCAATCAAAGCTTCTCTCCGCGAAGATTTGGATGTGAAGAAAGCACTTGAAATTCTGCACAAGCCCGATGGCTATGCTTCAATCTTTGATTCAGGACGAGTCATAAAAGCCAACTAAAGCGAAATAGAACACAAAAAGAACCCGAAGCAGAAACTGACTGTTCCGGGTTCTTTTTTATTATTCACCTTTCCACATAAGTGGGCTCAATCTTTTCTTTTTTTTGGAATGAAAAAAAAGGCCACTCCCAAAAACTAGGAACGGCCTTTAAACTTGGTGTATGTAATCGATTCAATTTATTTTTTAACCTTTTCTCTTATAACCTTTAAAATTGACCGATCTATAAAATTGTTCATGGCTTTGAGACAACTTCGTTGACTTGAAATCAACAAACACTGTGCCAAACAACTTTGTAGTTTCGGTTAAAATTCAGAATAATTAAAAGATTTTTAATTTCATCCGCATATAATTTGTGTTTAAATGGTCAGAGGAAATTCGCATTATAGAAAAATATTCATTACTCTTGGTGTTACCGCAAATCATAACCATTTCAGTCGATCTTACCAACAGTATGAACTAGCAGATCAATTACCCGACTAACATTCTGGTTAAAAACCTTTAAAACATCACCCCATGTTACTGGTGGTTCGTCGGTTTTCCAACAATCATAGTCTGTACTCATAGCAATTGCAGCGTAAGGAATATCTAATTCGCTGGCCAAAATAACCTCCGGAGCAGTTGACATATTTATTACATCGGCACCCCACGATCTGAACATATTCGATTCTGCCCTGGTTGAGAAACGCGGACCTTCAATGGTCACGACAGTCCCGGTTTTAAATATCCTGAGACCTAAATGGTCAGAAGTTTCAATAATCTTTAAGCGCAAATAGTTATCAAATGGATCAGCCATTGGGGTGTGTTTCATGTCTCGCGGCTCAAAAGTCTCAAAAAATGTAATGGGCCGATGTCTTGTAAAATCAATAAACTGATCCAGAATTACAAAATCACCGCGTCCGATTTCCTGACGAAGACTTCCACAGGCTGTCGTAGCCAGAATATGGGTACAACCCATTTCGCGGATCGCCCAAATGTTGGCACGGTTATTCACCTGGGTAGGAGGAATAGTGTGCTGGCGACCATGCCTTGAAAGCAATACTACTTGTTTTCCATTAATTTCGCCACATTTAAACGAAGATGAGGTTTCTCCAAATGGAGTATCAACTATAATTTCTGTTGCATTTTTAAGGATAGCGGGATTTTCCAACCCCGATCCGCCGATGATGGCTATTTTAGTCATTTCTTGTAGGTATTGTAGATTTTGATTATTTGATTAGTAGCTTCATCCAGTGTTTTACCAAATGCCAGAATTCCCTCAGGGTGACCACCCATAACTATGATTTTCTCAAATTGAAAATCACATTCTCTGGCTAGCTCAAATACAGATTTTGCCATTTCAGGAGTTCCGTATTCTATTGTTTCCGGTGTTGTCGGAAATTTGTTCAATAGTTTTCTCCAGAGTTTTTCATGATGTATGTGCACTACAGCGTAAGAGTCTGGCCGGGCTTCGTAGATAGTGGCGTGCGTTAAGCTTTCAGCTGAAGCTTTGGTTAATCCGGTGCATGAAAGCGAATTTTTCTCAAAATGGTACCCGGTAACTAATGAATAATGAAGTATGTCCAGAACGGGAAATTGTCCGGTAGCACTGCCAGTTATGAAAAATCGGGTACTTTCATTCTCTCGAACAGAGATATTGCCAAAGCCAACTCCTCCTGGATATGCACCAATCAGACCAAGCTCATAAAGTTTTGACCGGTTGATCTGTAAATTCTGGAACAGATCATTCGTGATATCAATCTCTCTTCGCTCCCACTCGCAGTTAAATTTGATGTATCCTTCATTCATTTGCTGCTTGTTTTTCAGGGAACAGACTCAAAATTCCTTCGCGGCTGGCCCTACAAACTCCGCGTTCAGTAATTAGTGCAGTAATTAGCCGGGCTGGAGTCACATCAAAACCATAGTTGGCTGCGGGGCTTTGTTCAGGTATAATCCTAAATTCATAAATTTCCTCGCCAAGCATTCCCTCCATCATTGCAACTTCGCTGGCATTACGCTGTTCTATTGGTATTTCGGCAATTCCATCATTTAAGTTCCAGTCGATTGTAGTCGATGGAAGAGCAACATAGAATGGGATTCCATTGTCTTTAGCCGCCAATGCTTTCAGATAAGTCCCAATTTTGTTGGCAACGTCTCCATTCATGGTAGTTCGGTCGCTACCAACAAAAACCAGATCAACCATGCCGTGCTGCATCAGGTGTCCACCTGTATTATCAGGAATAACGGTATGCGGTATTCCTGCTTCTGCCAGTTCCCAGGCCGTGAGGCGGGCTCCCTGGTTTCGCGGTCGGGTTTCATCAACCCAAACATGCACTGAGATACCTTCCTGATGAGCCAAGTATATTGGAGCAGTGGCTGTTCCCAATTCAACGCAGGCCAATCTACCGGCATTGCAATGCGTTAGAATTTGAATAGGTTGACCATCCTTTGATTCGGCAAGAGTTCGAATTATTTCTAGTCCATGGTTGCCAATTCCATTGCTGAAATCTATTTCCCGATGGCGAAGTGACTCTGCATAATCGAGTAAATTCTGACAATTTTCAGGATATGTGAGTTTAGGAGAAATACACGACAGTGCCTCGTTAACGGCAAAAGCAAGGTTAACAGCAGTCGGTCTCGACGATTTTAGCCTCTCTGCGGCATGATTTATCTCTTTCAGAAAGTTATCCACAGAAATTTGAACTGCAGCCAGATACATGCCATAGGCAGCTGTAACTCCAATGAGTGGTGCACCTCTAACAACCATCTCGCTGATAGCAAAACGAGCTTCCTCAAGTGTACTTATTTCAGCAATTTGGTACAAAAAGGGCAGATGCCTCTGATCAATAGTTTCAACCATTTTTTTTGCCGGATTGTACCAAATGGTTTGAGGGTTTTTCATAAGTTTACTTTTTTGAAGTTCAAATATAGGTCTTTTTATTTCCACAAAATTTCTGACTTTTGTGCCATAAAATTCGGAAGATGGAAATTTTGAATGGAATAAAAAATATCATTTTTGATTTAGGGGGCGTTTTGCTGAATATTGATCCGAAAAAGACGATTGATGCATTTGCGAGGCTTGGAATGGAGCAATTAATTGGAGAGAAGGGGCTTACTTATGATCATGACATATTTTACCAGATGGAGCAAGGCAAGATTTCGCCCGATGAATTTCGAAATGGAGTGCGAAAACTTATTTCCGCCAAAGTTTCCGACGGACAGATTGATGACGCCTGGACTGCCATGCTGCTCGATTTTCCATATGTCAGGGTTGATTTAGTTAAAAAGTTGGGCCAGGAATTTAATATTTACCTGTTCAGCAATACCAATGCTATCCATGTGGCAAAATATCATGCCAATTTCAGAGCACAGCATGGATTTGATGTGTCCTCGCTTTTTGTAAAAGATTTTTATTCTAATGAAATTGGCTTTAGAAAGCCTTCTGCAGAATCTTTTCGCGAGGTCATTCGTATTTCACAGATAATTCCGGAAGAAACTCTTTTTATCGATGATTCATTGGCAAACGTAGAAGGAGCTTTAAGAGTTGGGCTTAAAGGATTTTGGCTTGAACCAGACCAAAAAGTAGAAATTCTGTTTCAGGAGTTTATCGCCTGAAAAATGAAAAGAGGTTGAATTTTACAATCCAACCTCTTTCTGTACCCGAAGCCGGAATCGAACCGGCACGATATTGCTATCACTGGATTTTGAGTCCAGCGCGTCTACCAATTCCGCCATTCGGGCCTAATTGTAAACCGCGTGCAAAAATAATGGAAATTTCCGTTGTGCCAAAGTTTTCGCTTAAAATTTAGTTTTTTGTCCATCCGTTGGAGCAGGCAAGTTTGTTTACTCTCATTAAGGTAAAAATTGGGAACTGAACAACGGACTTATCTGAAGTGCATTTCTTTTTTATACCTTTAGCCAAATTCTACAAATAGCCGACTTTGCCGGATTTATGGATCAAACCGACGATAAAGAATTATTTCTAAAACTACAGGTTAGCGATGAACGAGCTTTTCAGACTTTGTTCAAAAAATACTATTCGGCTATGTGTTCATTTGCGCGGCAGTTTCTCTTTGATAGCGAGATGGCAGAAGAAACAGTTCAGGAAATTTTTGTCAAAATATGGGAAAAGAGAGAGCAGCTTAACATAGAGACTTCTGTAAAACATTATCTTTTTCGTTCAGTGCGGAACCATTGTCTGAATCTACTTCAGCACGAAAAAATCAAGAAACAGTATGCCAGCAAAATTTTGGAAGCAAACCATGCTGAAATTGATCCTGAACAATATTTTATTGAAGTGGATCTGCTTAAAAGAATCGAGAGAAGTATTGACTCTCTTCCTCCAAAACGGAAAGAGATATTTCGTTTAAGCAGAGAGCAGGGTATGAAATACAAAGAGATTGCTGATACTCTAAATATTTCAATTAAAACAGTTGAGGCCCAGATGGGGCTAGCGCTTAAGCATTTACGAGATGAGTTGAAAGATTTCAACAATCATTTTTTAACCTTATTTCTCGTCTTAAAAAAATCAGGAATATCCAATAAGGGTTAATTCTTACTTTAATGTCCTTATCGTATGAAATCAAATCACCACATAGAAGACACGGATTGGGAGTTAATCGCCAAATCTATTTATGACGGCAATAGCTCAGAGGCAGGTGAGGATTCATTGGCTTTGTCTGAATTAATTCCAAATAAAAAAGAGCGGGAACAATTAATGCAGGCCACTAATTGGATTGATTTGTATTTCGAGCAACAAAAGTACACCGCGGACAAAGCCTGGGAAAAAGTTGACAATAAAATTCATACAAACAAGATCGAACGAGAATTCAAATTCCGAAAAATAATTCTGAGTCCGGGTTTCCGCATTGCTGCTGTATTTTTTGCTTTTGTTTTACTGATTTCAAGTTATTTGCTGTGGATTAGTCCATCAGCCAAAATAGAAATGCTTGAAATTTCTTCGGCTGATCAGGTGATGAATAAGGTAGAATTGCCTGATGGAACCATCGTTAGTTTGAACAGCAACACAAAAATTGTCTATCCAGAGAAGTTTGACCGGACTAATCGAGAAGTAACCATTGAAGGTGAAGCGTTTTTTGAAGTTAAACCCAATAAACGTAAACCGTTCATAATTCATGCGGGAAAGGCACAGATTCAAGTTCTTGGTACCAGCTTTAATGTAAGTGCTTATCCCGAATTAAAACAGGTAGAGGTTATTGTTGAAACAGGTAAAGTTCAGGTTTCAAACAAAGTAGCTAAAACCGAACAGACCAATGAACTGATCCTTATTCCGGGTGATCGAGGAACTTTGATTTATTCGAGTAATTCGTTGCTCAAAACAACCAATCAGGATCCTAATTTTTTATCCTGGAAGACACGCCACCTGATTTTTAAATCGACCTCGCTAGGCGAAGTAATTAGAAATTTGGAAAAAGTTTACAAAGTTGAAATCCATTTGGCTGACCCAAGGTTGAGCCAACTACTCCTCACTGCCCAATTCAACAATTATTCGCTCGATTTTATTATGGAAGTCATTGAAACGACTTTTCAAATCGAGGCGGAAAATTTAAATGGACAGTATATTTTAAAAAATCGATCCTAAATTATTAATGAGTGAAAGGTCATGAAAACAAATGGGAATATATCCTTTCTTATACTTGTTATAATATTTGTGTTGTTTGGAGCATCTCCTGTCTATTCTCAAAAAAAGCCAAGTAAACAACCGGTTAATAAAGCTGCTCCGAAAATAACCAATAAGCAAACTACCAAAATTGATCAAACAGAAAATGTGCTTGATCAAAACATAAGTATATATGCAGAAAATGAATCTCTTTCGCATATCATTGAGCGAATCTGTGATTACCTGAATCTGGATTATTCTTATAACTCGAAACTGATTGAAGGGAAAAATATTAGTCTAAACGTGTCGAACAAGCCAATCAAGTATGTTTTGGAGCAATTGATGAAAGACTTTTACTTACTCTTTGAGATCGAAGACAACATTCTGGTTATCAGGGACTATGTACCAATGGACAAAAGTTTGGACTACGATAAGAAAATAAGGAACTTCACTAATCAGACAGGGTTTGTTTTTGATAATCCGAAGAAAAAATCAATTACAATTGATTTCAAGACCTCAAGTAACCTGATTATTATCCCGGTAGCTATCAATAACTCTGATACCCTTAATTTTATTCTGGATACGGGTGTCCGCTATCCGATTATCACCGAGCTACCATTTGTAAATAAGCTGAATTTGAATTTCTTACAGCCAATAAATGTGAAGGGACTAGGTGAAGGGGAACAATTAACAGCTTATCGATCAGGCAACAACACGATCAATATTGATGGATTAGTGGCTTATGATCAGGAAATACACATGGTCATCAACGAAAACTTTCAGATTTCTCACATTTTAGGCATTCCGGTTCATGGGCTAATTGGATTTAATCTTTTCAAGGATTATGTGGTAAAAATTGATTACAGTGAACACAAACTTACCTTGATTAAACCAGAGTTCTTTACATACAAAGAGAAAGAAAAAGATATTGTTCTACCACTTATTTTTGAGCAAAACAAACCATTTGTCCGCACAAGCATAGTCACCGATAAGAATGAAGATGTTCCGGTTAAATTGCTTGTTGATACCGGAGCAAGTGATGCCATTTGGTTATCAACCAATTCTGACAGCCGGATCCAATTACCAGAAAATCATATTGAAACATTTTTAGGTCGTGGATTAAGCGGCGATCTTTACGGAAAGAAGGGCCGAATTGGAGCTATTTGGGTAGGACCACTGGTGTTGTACGAACCAATTGTTGCCTTCCCGGAGAATGAGCTTGTTGATCAGTTGATTGGCAGAAACGATCGGAACGGTACCCTGGGCGCTGAGATACTCCGCCGGTTTTATGTTACAATGGACTATCCCAATCAACGTCTTATTCTCCGCCCCAATAGTGATCTTAAGGATGATTTTAACTACAACATGAGTGGGCTGGAAATTACCAATCCAATGCCCGGAGTTCCAATTTTTGTAATCAGCAACATCCGAAAAAACTCACCAGCTTATTATGCTGGCGTGCAGGAAAACGACCAGATTATTGCATTAAACAACACCAATCATAAAGTATTAACTTTAAATGATATAAATTTGCTTTTCCAAAGTCAGGAAGACCGTAAAATAAAACTTACTGTATTGCGAAACGGTGAACAAATAAAAACGGAATTCTTTTTGAAAAAGATGTTTTAAATGAAATTTAGTTACGGAATTTTTTTGATTGTTTTCCTTTTGTCTTTCAGCAAAGTATGGGGGCAAAAGGAAAACAATTCCGTACTTGAAAAAAAGATCAGTCTTGAAGCTAAGAATGAATCTATCGCTTCTGTTCTTGAACTTATAACAGCAAAGCATCAGGTATTTTTTTCGTACGATGCAGTTGTTGTAGAGGTAACCCGCCGCACTGATATTTCTGTCAACAACAAATCCATTAGAGATATTCTCAATCTTCTTTTCGACTCCAAATTTGAGTATAAAGTGCTCGGAGATCAAATTATAATCACAAATCCCGGGACTGCAAAGCAAGATGAAAAAGTGATTGAGCCTGAAAAGGAGAAATCACAGATTATCATTTTCAGAGGACGAGTGATAGATCGGGAAGAAAAGGATGCTTTACCGTACACAAGTATTTCGGTTCTTCGAAGCAATATAGGTACTATTTCGAATAGCGACGGGGATTTTGAACTAAAGATTCCGGGAGAAATGAAACTGGATACAGTCGTATTTTCCTGTTTAGGCTACAGGCTTTACCGGCAACCGATCAATGAAATAACGGAAGAGCCTCAAACGATTTATCTTCAGCCAACTTCTGTCCAACTGAAAGAGATCAAAGTTTCTGTAATCAATCCTGATGTAATTCTCTCCAAAATACTTGATAAAATTTCATTCAATTACTCCCGCGATCCTGAAATAATGACTTCATTTTATCGCGAAGTTCTGAAGCAAGACAACGATTACATTGATATTGCCGAAGCACTCATGGAAATCAGAAAAGCGCCTTATGAGAACGATTTTGCGCAGGATAAAGTAAAATTTATCAAAGGAAGGAAAAGCATGGATGTAAAGCCTTTCCAGTATATCGATTTTAAAATTCAAGGTGGTCCGTATTACATCACGATGCTGGATGTTGTGAAAACGCTTGACTCGTTTCTTGATCCGGAATTCCGGGACTTTTACAAATACTCACTTGAAGAGATTGTAGAATTAAACGAACGCGAGACTTATGTGGTGCGTTTTCGTCCCCGGGAAAAAGTTGATTACCCCTGCTATCAGGGGAAATTATATGTTGACATGTCGTCGTTTGCTTTGGTTCATGCCGAATTTAGCCTCAGTCGGTCTGGATTAAAATTTGCTCACGAGTCACTGATAAAGAAAAAACCCAAAGACTTTTATGTCAGGCCTATTCACGTTGATTATCAGGTGAGTTATCGAAGGATCAATACCAAATGGCATTTAAGCAATGCTGTAGCCTCAATAAAATTTAGGGTAAGAAGTAAAAAAGATAAAGTAAATTCCATCTTCCATAGTGTTTCTGAATTGCTGGTTACCGACATCAGACCTGATGATGGAACGCATTTTAAAAGAGCTGAATTGTTTAATCCAAGAGATATTTTCACCGACCTGATTACTACCTATGACGAAGGTTATTGGGGTAAATATAATACCATTATACCGTCTGAAGATTTGCGTAACGCTCTAAAGGATTATGCCGCGAAGAACGATTCCCTGTTCAAAAGCAGCAACAAGAACTGATGATTTTAAACCATAAAAGGACCATTATGAAACCAATTAGCCTGCTGATAATCATGAACCTGTTCTGTTTTGCGATGGTTTCGCAAAATACAAGTCCGCTTCCAAAGTTGAGTCAGCAAGTGACCGATTTTTATCGAAATCATCCGAGCGAGAAGATATTTTTAGCAACAGACAAAGCTCATTATAAGCCCGGCGAAACTATTTGGTTTAGTGCGATAGTTACAAATAAAATGAATCAGCCAGGAGACCAGAATATTGCCAGCATTCAGGTAAAGCTATTTGATGCAGAAGGTAAAATTGTTCTGAAAGACATTTTCAAACTATTCGATGGAGTTGCCTCCGGTGATTTTCAGCTACCTTTAACGATGACCAAAGGCCATTACTTCCTTGTTGCCGGCTCCTCAGAGCAGCCTTCCTCAACGATTATGGCATCTGTTCCTTTAATGATTGATCCTCAATACAGCAATCAATGGCTGGCTGAAGTTCGTTTACAAGATAGCCTGTCGATAGCTGGACAGAAGAATGAAATGTTTGTCGTGATTCGCGATTTTTCCGGAGATATTAAGAAAAATGCTTCGTTAAGATTTCAACTATCACTGGGCAATGTGGTCATTGAAAAAGGCAAACTGAAAACGGATGAAAAAGGAGAAGTTACTATTCCGCTTTCAATACCAGCTCAAACAAAAGGAGAAATACTGATTTGTGAGTTGAGCGATTCTAAAGGAGAATGGGTGGAAAAGGTTTTCCTTCCAACGAATCTCGATCCTTTGATTATTAATTTTTACCCCGAAGGAGGAAATTTAATTGCAGGGAGTGCTGTCAAGATAGGTTTTACGGCTCATAACAAATGGGGAGTTCCGGTCGAACTGGAGGCGAAACTGGTTGATCAGAACAATAAAAGTGTGGCATTGGCAAAGACTTTTACTCCCGGATTGGGTCTATTCTCTGTTTTACCAGAAGCCGGGAAAAAGTATAAACTAATGGTTTCGAGTGAACGTGGAAGAAATCAATCGTTTGATCTTCCTCCAGTTCAAACAAATGGACTTTCATTCTCAGTTGCAAAAGTTGATCCGGAATTTATCTCTGCCAACATGTTTTTTGCTGATCGCCAAAAACACCGTGTGGCTTTGGCGGTAACTAATGGTGCCAATCTCGATTGGGCAGCCGATATGGATATTGATGGAATGGGACGAGTAAAAATCCCGGTTGACAATCTTCCTCACGGAATTAATCTATTGTCAGTTTTTTCAGAAGAAGGCACCTTGCTGGCTGAGCGGGTTGTTTACACAGAAAAAAAGCAGCAATTAAATGTTGAAGTTAAATCATCTAAATCAACCCTAACCGGTGGTGAATCAACAAAAGTTGTATTGAAAATAACAGATAGCGAAAATCATCCGGTTACAGGCAAACTAATTTTATCGGTTGTCGATAAGTATCGGTTGTCAGAAAATAGGGAAACGATTGACGAATGCTTACTATTTAACTCCGAACTGGAGAATTCTTTCTCTTTAATTTCCAAATCAATCGGCAATGGAATTTCAAACAATGCGCTACTCGACATTTATTTAATTGCAAACCGGTTAAAGGGATTCGACTGGTCTCAGATTCAGCAGTCCAAAACAGCCCCAGCTTCAAATGAAAATTCAGTACAGGGGTTGACTGGAATAGTAACTGACAAAAACGGAACCCGAATAAACAGAGCTAAGGTTACACTGGTCAATAATAAAAATATGCAACTTCATACCACAACGACCAATTCAAATGGGGTATTCTCTTTTCCCAACCTAACCCAAATAAATCCTGAAGATTTTTCAGCAAAAGCAACTGATCAGGATGGAAAGCGGGAATTGAAAGTTACAATCAACAAAAACTCCGGAACTAGTGAATCAGAATGGATCAAAAAGGAAGCACTGAAAATGAAGCTCATGCAAGGGAACAAGATGCCAGATAGTAATTATCTTTCCAAAAATCCGGTTTTATTCATCCGAGCCTCCAAGACACAAACAGGTAAAAGTATTGCACTCGATAATCAGCGAAATCTATTGAATACAGCAACCAGTCTGCTTGATGTAATCAAATCCATCAAGCCCTATAAGATCATGAATAATCAGATTGTATTCATAGGTACCGAAAATTCAATCAACTACCAGGGTGGAGCACTGATTGTTGTGGACGGCCAGCAAATGGGCACCGATATTTCGGCCGTCAGTAACATTTCGCCATTGGAAGTTGATCACATCAACGTTTCAACCAATCCAATGGATATTCAGCGTTACACGGGATTAAACTCTGTTGGAGTTATTGAGATTAACTTAAAGAAGGCCAAAGTTCCGGAAAATACAGAAGATGAGGCTAAAGTGATCAAAAGTAACTATGACGGGGTTTTTCGACTACCAAACAACTTTCCGAAGCAGCCAACTAATCCGAAAAGAGACACCCGAACAACCTTGCTCTGGATTCCCAATCAAATTGTTGATCAATCAGGTCAGTTTGAGTTCGACATAACCGCCGGACGCGTGCTTTCCGATTTTTTAATTGAGGTACAAAGCATTTCTCCCGAAGGAAGAATTGGTGTGGGCAGTACTGCAATTTCGGTTGTTAAGTAAATGTCTGATATTTATAAAGCTGTTTTTATTGGGTGTGAATTTTCATTCGAAGACCAGCCGCTCAATCAAACCGCGTTTTTTCTGTCTGTATTTTTTGCGATACCAGTAAAACCTTTCATTTCGCTTAAAACTTGATTTTTACGAACGACAACGACCACTAAATGCTTATTTTTTCGAGATTAGCTGTCATTTCACCAAAGAACGTTATGCTCAGCATAGATATTATTTGAGGACATTTGACCTGTTTCTTTTAAATTTTGGTCTTTCCAATGGAGAAGAGGAAGGGAATGTATGCTGATTCCTTTCTGATTAAGATTGAGATTTTTGATAAGCTAATTGAGATTTTACCATATAATCCTTAGACCCGAAAGGCAGCTGACATCAGTATCTGTTCGCTGTACGATATACCAATTTGATCGGCTAATCTTTGCCAGCCAGATACCACAGACTTTACCTCATCAAGAATAGCATTCATTTCCTTTTCTCCTAAACGGAAATAAGGACCAACACTTTTGGTGTTCACACAAAAGTTTTTGCTGCAAATTTAGCTAAAGTCTGTGCAACGGCTTCTTTAAAATTGGGATTCAATCTGGTTACAATCAAACCCGTAAACGGAAAGCTTGAGGTGATTGCAAAAAATTCTGAAGGAAAGTATTTGGTTTCTGAGATTACGATTGATTCGAAAACCAGCCGGGTAGATTGCAATACAGAGACCGTCGGTATTACGGATGGTTCATGCAAGCTTATCATTAAACAATTTAATGATGAACTGAAAAAAATGGGTGTTAAGATCGGAACCGAGAAAACCACTTTAACTGGTGGTGCCTGTCAAATGTCCTATTCAAAAATAATTGACCAGAATGAAAAAGAACAGCAAAACAAAAAGAAGGAACAGAACAGAATGAGAAAGATGAATACAATTCAAAAAACCAAAATTTAAAATTAAAGCTATGTCAAACGCAGTAACTCAAATCTTACAGCCTTATGCCGAGGGCAAAAGCTGTATCATTCTTCAGGGTCGGAGTTTATCCGACCTTGATTTAAATCATGACAAACAGATTCAGCCACTAATTGAATTGCTCCGCACTCAGGCACTCTCAAAACACAATTTAGTGATGGTGCAATATTCCCGCAGTACAGGTGTAACTTATGACCTAAGTGATCTGAATGTAACTGAAAAGAATAATGTCACAAAAGTGCTTTCCGACCTGAATATCCGGAATAACATCCAGAATAAAGCTTCAGGGGCTGAAGAAGAGTTCATAAACATCCTTCGTGCCCTGCATCGTCTTGGACAACAAACGTCACAGCTTACGCTACGAGATGGTGTACCGCTTCGGTTCCTGATCTTGATAGAATACAGCGAACACCTTCTTCCCCATTTAAACAATGGGACTCACACTCAGGAACAGGTTGTTGCAATTGAATTAGCCCTTCGCCTTTCCAATTCTCTTGGATTTCGCAAAAGCCAGAACTATACCATTCTTGCTGAAGCAAGGCCAGGGTTAATGGAGTCATTGATTTACCAAAATATTGATTCGGTAACTATTCCACAACCGGGTATCAGCGATAAAATGGATTTTATCTGTGCATTAAAAAGCCGATATGCTAATGTGAAAACTGAGGAATTATTGACTGATGAAATTATTGCCAATTTGAGCAGCGGAACACCTAATCGCTCATTGGAATCGATTTTTCTGTCTGGTGATAAAACCGGGAATCCTATTACATCAGCAAATGTATTCAGCAAAAAGCAAGCAGATATAATAGCATTGAGCGAAGGAACATTGCAGGCTATCGACCACGCACGTGTGAAAGGGATTAAAATTGTCGGATCTACGATCAAAAAACCAATGGAAATTTTGTTGCGGATATCAAACGGATTGAAAAATGGAAACAAAAACATTCCTCGTAACATCATTCTGTGTGGATCTCCAAGCGGAGGCAAAACGATTATAACGTTAATTTCAGCAGCAAATGCAAATGTACCTACATTTACCTTGGAGAACAGCCGCACAATGTGGGTGGGAGAAAGTGAACGAAAGTGCCGTTTGCAATTAAACCTATTACGTGAATTAGGTGGTCTTGGTTTGATCGACGAAATTGAAATGCAACTACCAATGAACAGGGGAGTGCAGTCCAATGATTCGGGGGTCACCCAAAACATTATGGGTCAATTGCAATCTTTTCTTGCGGACACCTCCTTAGCAGGAAAAGTTTGCCTGGTTGGAACCAGCAACCGCCCGAACGCAATTTCTGAAGCTATGCGTCAGAGATGGATTGTGCTGCCGGTATTAATGCCTTTACCTCAGGATTATCCGGGAATTGTTTTGAGCATAGCAGAATCTATTAATCCTGATATCAATATTTCTGTTAACGATCCGAGAATGATTGACGCTGCCGAAAGGTTTAGTCTTGCAGGTGCAGCACCTCGCGAAATTCGGGAATCAATCATTGCATCACAAGCCGTTCTGGATGGTGAAATAGGAGTTGAACATATCGAATTCGCCTCCTTTGACATCATACCAAATAGTAACAGGATTGCGAGTGTTTTCAGCGATTATGTCGCTTTAAGTTACTGCCGGAATAATTCTTTTCTTCCTTGGTGGAATGATTCAACAAACAACCCTGATCCTGATTACCCTTATCCTGATTACATCAGGGAGATCCTGAATGATGATTTTTCGATCAATCAGGAAAAATTGAGCAAACGAATTTCGGAATTAGAACCTTATGCAAATGTGTAGTCATGGAATTAACGAATGCAATTACTGAAATTGGAAACTACATCGAAGGTTGCTTTGAGCAGCCTTCGATTCAACACCATCACCTTGCAGGTATTGGTGCCATCGATAAGCTTTCTGCAAAACTCTGTAATTACTATCAAAAGGAATATGCGGTAACATTTTGTAATGCCACAATAGCTTTACAT
>CAYRBM010000099.1:0-19378 GCA_964422425.1 uncultured Odoribacter sp. | reverse complement strand
GATGGTCATAATCTTTGTAAATAATACATTTTAAAGAGTTTACGAAACCAAAATTATCAATAATTGTTATAGAATTACAAATTAAAAGTATTAATTATGAAATGGGAAGATAGCAAAAAAGGATTTGAATCTTTCTTAAGACTTGAGAAAGGTCTTTCAGCTAATTCTATCGCTGCTTATATCAATGATATAAACAAGCTGATGGTGTTTGCCGATGAAGAACTAAAAAGATTACCTCCGGAAAAGGTAAAACTAAATCATCTGAAACGGTTTGTTGAGTGGATTAATGAGAAGGGGGTTTCACCCAGAACGCAGGCAAGAACAATTTCAGGAATTAAATCTTTCTATAAGTTTTTACTTATGGAAGGAAAAGTTACCAATGACCCTACCACTTTATTGGAATCTCCTAAAATTGGTAGAAAGCTTCCGGATGTGCTTAGCATTGAAGAAATTGATCTAATGATTGACACAGTAGATTTGACCAAATCAGAAGGGCAGCGAAACAAAGCTATGCTTGAAACTTTGTACAGCTGCGGCTTACGAGTATCTGAACTGGTTAACCTCAGAATATCAAATCTGTTTTTCGATCAGGGATATGTAAAAATTGAAGGCAAGGCTGATAAGGAAAGATTGGTTCCAGTGAGCGATAAAGCTATCGAAGAAATTAACAAGTATATGGATGTTTATCGCAAAACGCTTAAAATATCAAAAGATAGTGAAGATATATTGTTCCTGAACCGGAGAGGAAAAAAATTAAGTAGGGTCATGATTTTTACTATAATTAAAAATCTTGCCATTAAAGCTGGCTTTGAAAAGAAAATTAGTCCGCATACATTCAGGCACTCGTTTGCAACTCATTTAATTAATGGCGGTGCTGATTTGAGGGCAGTTCAGGAAATGCTTGGACATGAGTCAATTCTAACCACAGAAATTTATACCCATCTCGACCGTGATTATTTGAAAACGACATTAAATCAATTTCATCCGAGGTCATAAAAGATTGGTTTATTAGTATTTAAAGAATGTTAGGAAGTTAATGATTTCTTAACATTCTTTTTTTTTGATAGCTGCCATTGGATATTGAATTTCAGCTTGTTAACATTTTGCCAAATTTGCTGTTTTTAGGCATTCCCGAAATGATTTTAATTTAATGTTGGTCAAACTTTCGCCGTTTGAAAAAAAACTATTTTTGGTGCAGAGAAAATTTTGTTTTATTGAAACTGTTAAATTTTAAACACTTACTATGAAGAACACAGATTTATTGAAGTACGGTATCGATACGAATGCTGAAATCATTCACAATCCAACTTATGAACAACTTTTCCAGGCAGAAATGGATCCTTCAAACGAAGGTTTCGAGCGCGGTGTTTTAACCAACACAGGCGCTGTAGCTGTTGACACTGGGGTTTTCACAGGTCGTTCCCCAAAAGACAAATTCATCGTTCTTGATGATACAACCAAAGATACTTTATGGTGGGATGGTACAATCAATCGCCCAACAACTCCTGAAGTTTTTGATCATTGTAAAGGTTTGGTAACCAAACAGCTGTCCGGTGCTGATAAACTTTATGTAGTTGATACATTCTGCGGAACAAATGAAGATACCCGCATGAAAGTTCGTTTCGTTATGGAAGTTGCATGGCAGGCACACTTTGTTACTAACATGTTCATCCGCCCATCTCACTACGAACTAGCAAATTATGGAGAACCTGATTTTGTTTGTTTGAACGGTTCAAAAACTTCAAATCCGAACTGGAAAGAACAGGGTTTGAACTCTGAAGTATTTACTTTATTCGATTTGACCCGTAAAATGCAGGTTATTGGCGGCACATGGTACGGTGGCGAAATGAAAAAAGGTATTTTCGCTTTGATGAACTATTACCTGCCATTAAGAGGTATCGCATCAATGCACTGCTCGGCTAACGTAGGTTCAGAAGGTGATGTTGCTATTTTCTTCGGTTTGTCAGGAACTGGAAAAACAACGCTTTCGGCTGACCCCAAACGTTACCTGATTGGTGACGATGAACATGGCTGGGACGATCACGGAGTATTCAATTATGAAGGTGGTTGCTATGCTAAAGTAATTGATCTTGAAAAAGATAAAGAGCCTGATATCTGGAGAGCAATTAAACGTGATGCTTTGTTGGAAAACGTAACTGTTAACGAAGACGGAACTCCTGATTATACCAAAGAAGCTTCTAAAACTGAAAACACCCGTGTTTCTTACCCGATTCACCACATCAATAAAATTGTTCTTCCTTCACGTGCCGGTCATGCCAAGAAGATTATTTATCTGTCGGCCGACGCATTTGGCGTACTGCCTCCAGTTTCTATCCTCGATGATCAATCAGCTCAGTATCACTTCCTTTGCGGTTACACCTCAAAATTAGCCGGAACCGAACGTGGTATTACCGAACCGGTACCTTCATTTTCTCCTGCTTTCGGTGAAGCATTCTTAACTCTTCACCCAACAATGTACGCTAAAACATTGGTTGGCAAAATGCAGGAACATGGTGCAAAAGCCTATTTGGTAAACACTGGCTGGAATGGAACAGGCAAACGTATTTCTTTGAAAAATACACGTGCCATTATTGACGCCATCATCGACGGTTCAATCGACAGCGCCGAAACTGTAAAAGTACCGGTATTGAATCTGGTTGCTCCAAAAGCATTGAATGGTGTTGATGCAGGTATTCTTGATCCACGCGACACTTATACCGATGCTGCTGAATGGGAAGCTAAAGCAAAATCGCTTGCCGCCAAATACATCAAAAACTTCGAGCAATACTGCGACAACGAAGCTGCTATTGCAATGAAAGCTGCTGGTCCTCAGTTAGACTAAGCTAATAATTTTTAGATATTAAAAATGGCTGATCAATTTTGATCAGCCATTTTTTTTATTTTTTTAATGTTATAGCCTCCATAACTTTTTCTTTTGCCAACTCTTTGGTACAAAAGAACCAATCGTAACATTTTATTCCTTCTTCCTTCGATTCCATGCGTTCTTTTGCTACCCCACACGAACCCGCTGGTGGTACAATTACGGCATCACCTGGATGCCAATCGGCTGGCATAGCCACGCTAAATTTATCGGCTGCCTGAAGGGCAATGATTACCCGCTTTAATTCATCAAAATTACGGCCTAGTGAAAGCGGATAATAAATCATCGCTCGAATAATTCCTACCGGATCAATAAAAAAAACTGCGCGTACAGCTTTTGTATTGCTTTCTCCAGGTTGAATCATTCCGTATTTTTTAGCGACTTCCATCGTAATATCTTCAATTAGCGGAAATTTTACTTCCACCTCTTTCATGCCTTTGTACTCAATTTTTTCTTTAATGGTTCGCAACCAAGCGATATGGCTATATAGTCCGTCAACAGAGAGACCAATCAATTCGCAGTTAAGTGCTTTAAATTCGCTTTCCATCGAAGCAAAGGTCATAAACTCTGAAGTACAGACAGGCGTAAAGTCAGCCGGATGACTGAATAGTATAACCCATTTTCCGGAATAATCGCCCGGAAAGTAAATTGATCCTTGCGTTGTTGTTGCACGAAATGCCGGAGCAGGTTCGCCTATCCGTGGCATCGAATTTTGATTTAGAAAATCTTCCATTGGACAAATTTTTAATGATTAAGCATCGGTTTTTTGATGTAAGCTTCGATTATAAATCAGATATAAAATGAACATTAGAGTAATTGAAATCAACGTGATTCCAAAATAGCAATAATCTGTGCAATAGAATTCATCTTTTGCGTGGCACAGATTTGAAAGACACCCTACAACAATCAGAATTATCCAATCTAAAAACAATAGACTTGGTATAATAAGCAGCCATTTTGCAATTGACGGTTTCATTTCTGTTATATTTAGATGGTTTATTATTACAAAGATAAAAAAATAATTTTAAATGAACATTTGTTCATTATATTTGTATCAATCAAAAGTTCATAATTTATGCCTCGTCCGAAAAGAATACGAAAAGTGAATAATCCTCCTGGTTTTAAAGGATTTATTCCTATTGGTTTGTCAAATGAAAAACCGCCGGTGGTTATAAACTACGAAGAATATGAAGCGATCAGATTGAGTGATTATGAATATCATGGGCAAGTTGAGGCTTCAAAAATTATGGATATCTCGAGACCGACATTTACTCGTATTTATGAAAGCGCAAGAAGAAAGGTTGCACAAGCCTTTGCAACTGGTGCGCCAATCGTTTTTGAAGGTGGAAAAGTATATTTTGATAGCGATTGGTATGTCTGCAACAGCTGTAGTTGTTGGTTTAACCATCCAGATAAGGATACTGAGGTGAAGTGTTGTAGTCTTTGTGGCTCTGAAGATATTGAACAGTATTCTGAAAGTTCTGAACATGATTCCAACCAGGATATTTGTTTCTGTCCAAATTGTGGCTTTGAAAAAGAGCACACTAAAGGAACTCCTTGTAGCAAAAATATTTGCCCGGAATGTAATCATCATCTTATCAGAAAAGGTAATCCCATGAGGCAAAGTGAAAATTGTAATTAGCAGATTATGAAAGTAGTAATCACATCAACAGGAAATTCTCTGGAATCCAAACTCGATAGCAGATTTGGCCGGTGTTTATATTTTGTCGTTTATGATACTGAAAGTAAATCAATTGAATTTATTCCAAATCAGAACTGTGATCTTATTGAAGGAGCGGGGCCAGCATCTGTTCAAGTGATTATTAGTAAAGGTGCCTCCAAAGTAATTTCAGGTGAATTTGGTGCTAAAGTAAAATCACTTTTCGATAGTCATAAAATCAATCTTATCGTTTTTCCCAGACGTGAAAAAAGCATTCGTGATATTATAGGCTTGTTAAATCACTAAACTTATGCCTCAGTTAGACGGAACCGGACCAAAAAAGGATGGAAAGCAAAGTGGAAGAGGATTGGGAAATTGCCATCGAGATAATGATAATAGTACTTTCTACTTTCTTGGCGAAGGAATCGGGCTCCGGCGAAAATCAGGTGGAGGACTCGGTCATAAACGAAGATTAAAAAGTGGATCAGAAAAGATTCTAAATCATTAAAAATATGAAAATAGCTATTCCTACAAAAGGGAACACAGTGGATAATCATTTTGGACACTGTGAATCGTACACTATTTTTTCTGTCAGTCGCGACAAGAAAATCGAAAAAATTGAAGTTTTACCTTCGCCTGTTGGATGTGGCTGTAAAAGCAATATTGCCACCACACTCAAAGAAATTGGAGTAAATATTATGCTTGCAGGCAATATGGGAACTGGAGCATTGAATATTTTAAGAAGCTCTGGAATTGAAGTCTTCCGAGGTTGTTCCGGGGATGTAACTGAACTAGTCCAACTTTTTTTGACCGGAAAAGTTGATGATTCAGGCGAAACATGCCAGGTTCAGGAGCATCAATGCACCCATTAAGCATAAATTGTTGGTGGAAACCGTACTTAGTTTCTACCAACAATTTCCTTTAGTGACGATTCAATATCAGGATATTTAAACCTAAATCCATAGTTCTGAAGTCGTTCCGGAATAACGGCAGGTCCATTGAGTAAAACCGATGAAGCCTCGCCATATATGAGTTGTATTGCTTTTGATGGAACAGTAACAATAGCCGGCCTCCGGAGAACTGTCGCAAGAACCTTTGTAAATTGTGCATTCGTTATGTTTTGTGGGGCAACGAGATTGTAAATCCCATGAACTTCTGCATTATAGATAGCCCAATAAATAGCACTCGTAACATCTTCAATATGAATAAAAGGGAAAGATTGACTTCCAGAACCAATTTTTCCGCCAAGTCCAAGTTTAAAAGGCAGAATCAGATTTTGAATCGTTTTCGACTCTTTTCCAAGAACGACACCAATTCTAAAAATAATCTTTCGAACCGACCGGGATAATTCTGCGGATGATTCTTCCCACATTTGACTTACTTCGCCGGCAAAATCATTGGCGTATCTGGTGCTGTTCTCGGTGTGTTCGAAGCCTGATTGGTATATTCCAATTGCGGAAGCCGCAATAAATGTTTTAGGTCGTTTTTCCAAAGGTAAACTATTGACAGCCTTAACAATCGTTCGGGTTGTTTCAGTTCTGCTTCTCAAAATTTCATGTTTATTCTCAGAAGTCCATTTCTGCAGGATGGGTGCACCAGCCAAGTGAATAATTACATCAACCCCAGCCAGAAGTTGCTCTAATGAATCCGGATCGTACAAATCATTTCGGCCAATTGGTATTACTTGTTTGGATGAAACTTCAAGTTTAGGTATTAAATTTTTTGCGATATAACCACTCGCTCCGGAAATAGCAATTTTCATTTTTGATTTTTTTATAAACGACAATCAAGTTGAAATTAAGTTTAACTTTTTCAGATAGTTTTATATTTTACTCTATTTTGATGTAATTTTGCCGCCGTCAAATATTCCATCTAACTTACTTAACTAATCCTGAAAAATTGAGATTTTTAAATCAGAGTTTATTCTTTGTTTCCGAAGAATAAACAGATTTTTTAAACTAAGTTTGTTATGAATCTATTCACTACTTGCTTTAATAATGACAAAAAAAACACCCATATCATCAACTAAATCAAAAACTTCTAAGCGTAAAACATCTGACGGCTCAAAATCGTTTGGCCGCAGATTGCTTATTTTCTCAATCAAGGCTGGCATTGCACTCGTCTTGCTGCTTTTTTTACTTTTTCTGATTGTTTACGTCGGGTTTACCGGGCCTGTGCCTTCAACTGAACAATTACAAAAAATTAAGAATCCGGTAGCTACCGAAGTTTATGCCCAGGACGGCCGTTTGCTGGGACGTTATTATATTGAGAATAGAAGCAATATTAGTTTCGATCAGATTTCGCCCAATGTGATTAATGCCCTGATTGCTACAGAAGATTCCCGGTTTTATCATCATCGAGGAATTGATGAGGTGGCGCTGCTTCGTGTTTTTTTCAAATCTATTCTTTTACAGGATCGCAGTTCTGGAGGAGGTAGTACGCTCAGTCAGCAAATAGCAAAAAATCTTTATCCCCGCAGGTCTTTTGGCCCTTTAACCATGCCCGTCAATAAGCTTCGTGAATCGATCATAGCTTATCGTCTGGAACGGTTATATACTAAAGACGAGATTCTTACCTTATACCTTAATACTGTTCCTTTTGCCGAAAATATCTTTGGAATCGGAGTTGCATCAGAGCGTTTCTTTAGCAAACATCCATCTAAATTAAAGGTGCATGAGGCGGCTACCATTATTGGAATGCTAAAGGCTAATAACAGCTACAATCCACGCAAAAATCCGGAGCGTTCGCTTGAGCGTCGAAATGTGGTTATTGATCAGATGCTGAAATACGGCTATGTCTCAGAAGGAGAGGCTAAAATGTATAAAGAAGAGCCCTTAGGACTAAATTACAATCTGATTACGTACAATGAGGGACCAGCTCCTTATCTGATGGAAAAGCTTCGTCCATTCCTGTTGGATTGGTGCGACGACCATCTGAAAGAAGATCAATCGACTTATAATCTATACACCGATGGATTAAAAATCAGGACGACCCTTGATTTTGATATGCAGATGGCTGCTGAAAATGCCGTAAACGACCAGATGAAACGGTTACAATCTTTATTCGAAGAACATTGGGGTAAAAGCAAACCCTGGGGTAACGATCAATCGGTTGTTTATCGCGCCATGAAACGCTCTGAACGATACCGAAATCTGAAAAAGAATGGTATTTCCGAAGACCAGATTAAGCAGGTATTTGATACTCCGGTACCTGTTTCTTTGTTCAGTTGGAGTGGAAATAAAGTAGAAGAAATGACCCCGATGGATTCAATTCAGTACTACCTCAAAATACTGAATACCGGTTTTATGGCAATGGATCCATTTTCGGGCGAACTTAAAGCTTACATTGGTGGAAACGATTTTCGTTATTTCAAATATGATCATACTACTGCCAAACGACAAGTTGGATCCACTTTTAAACCGATAGTCTATTTGGGCGCTCTGGAAGCGGGTATTTCGCCCGACACTTATTTTGCCAACGAAAAAAAGGTTTATGAAGATTACGATAATTGGTCTCCTGAAAATTCGCACGATGATTATACTGGCTTCTATTCCATGGAGGGAGCTCTTTCCAAGTCGATAAATACAATTGCCGTTGATGTATTAATGCAGGCCGGAATCTCGAATGTGGCTGATTTAGCCAGACGAATGGGAATACAGTCTGAATTACCCGAGTATCCATCATTAGCGTTGGGCGCGGCTTCAGTTTCACTGGAGGAAATGGTTTGTGTCTATTCAGAAATAATCAACGGCGGACGAAAAGTTACTCCGTATTACCTGAAATCAATTGAATCAAACTCGGGGCTGGTGTTGGAAGAGTTTGAAAACATTCAACCTGAAGAGCAGATCGCTCAAACTGAAAATTGCAGGATTCTGACTCGTATGTTGAAATCGGTAATTGATAATGGAACCGGAAACTCCATCCGGTCGGTTTGGGGTATTGATTCGGAATTTGCCGGAAAAACCGGAACCACACAGGATCAGGCTGATGGCTGGTTTATTGGCATGACTCCAACTTTGGTCGCCGGAGCGTGGGTTGGAGGTGAAGATCCGTCAATTCATTTCCGGACTTTGGGAACCGGGGCAGGTGGCCATACTGCTTTACCAATTGTTGGGCAATTTTTTAGCCAGATTTTGCGTCAAGGCAAATTTCAGAATATGAGGTTTAGTTCGTTTGAATTACCATCAGAAGAGAGTTTGGCTTTGATGGATATACCTCCTTACCGCGAAATACTGGAAGTAACCAAACGGGGATTCTTGCATGACCTATTTGGAAGAAAAGACGAAAACCAATCTAAAAGTCTCGATGTTCGCAAAAGTGAGCAAAAAGAACAACCCCAGGCTCAGGAGCAGAAAACTCCTGCTGAACCGGTTAAAAAACCTTTCTGGCAAAGTATGAAAGAAATCTTTAAAAAGAAAAGCAAATAAGGTATGAGGGAACTTGAAAAGAAATTAGCCGGTATTTCGGAGAAAAACAGAATTTACATTTTAAGTTTCCTGGTGGGACTATTGAGCGGTTCCGCAGCCTTTATGCTTAAAAATTTTATTCACTACGTCAGTCATTTTTTAACCCGCCACCTAAAGGCTTCCGATGAGAGTTTGTTCTATCTGGCCTATCCGATGCTTGGCATCCTGATCAGTATGTTGATTGTCAGATACCTTATTCGTGACGATATAAGTCATGGGGTTTCTAAAATCTTGGGAGTGCTTTCCCGAAAAGGAAGTTCAATAAAGGCCCATAATATGTTCTCATCGATGGTTACCAGTGGTTTCACAATCGGGTTAGGCGGTTCTGTCGGAGCCGAATCTCCAATTGTTTATACAGGCGCTGCTATCGGATCGAATATTTCCACTTTATTCAAACTGAACCAGAATCAACTGAGGTTACTGATTGGTTGCGGAGCAACCGGTGCTATTGCCGGGATTTTCAAAGCCCCGATAGCCGGAATCATGTTTACCCTTGAGGTATTGATGCTCGATTTGACGATGGCTTCTCTGATTCCGCTTTTGATTTCTGGAATTACTGCAGCAACTCTTGCTTACTTTTTTATGGGAGATACTGTACTTTTTCATTTTGCGGTCACCAACCAGTTTAACTACGCTAACCTGCCATATTACATTCTACTGGGCATATTTTCCGGATTAATATCACTCTATTTCACCCGAACCGGAATGTTTATCGAGAGCCGATTTAAACGTATAACAAATGCCTATACAAAACTTATAGTTGGCGGAATTTCACTGGGGGTAATGGTTTTTATATTTCCATCACTTTGGGGAGAAGGATATGAATCGATTAACCGGATTTTTGTTGGCGAAGGTCCCGATTTGCTGAATAACTCCGTATTTTTTGATTGGAAAAATGAGCCGGTCGTATTATTGATTATCCTGGTTATGATTTTGCTGTTAAAAGTTGTAGCTATGGCGATTACCACATCGAGCGGTGGGGTAGGAGGAATTTTTGCACCAACCTTGTTTATGGGAGCCGTAGGCGGTTATATCGTATCGCTATCGCTCAACACTTTCTTTGGCTTGGAACTGCCTCATGCCAATTTTGCTCTGGCCGGAATGGGAGCCTTGATGGCCGGAGTTATGCACGCGCCATTACTAGGTATTTTCCTGATAGCCGAAATTACCGGGGGATATCAATTATTAATTCCGCTTATTATTTGTGCAACAGTGGCTTATGTTACAATAACCCGTTTTGAGCCACACTCAATTTATACCAAAAGGCTGGCCGAGTTGGGCGAACTGGTGACACATCACAAAGACAAAGCTGCTATGCACTTTATGGATGCCAAAGAGTTGATTGAAACCGACTTTGAAGTGCTTTCTCCTGATTTAACTCTGGGCGAAATGATTTATTATATCGCCCGGTCGAAAAGAGATCTCTTTCCTGTGGTTGATGAGAATGGCATGTTAAAGGGGATGATCAAAATGAATGATATCCGGAACATCATGTTCGAACAGGATTTATATGAGAAAATTAGTGTCAGGGATTTGATGTATATGCCAGAATTTTTCATTTCGCCCAATGATCCGATGGAAGCAATTGTTGAGAAATTTAAAACATGCAAGCGCTATAATCTGGCTGTAATTGATGATGGTAAATACATTGGCTTTATTTCACGGGCCCGCGTATTTTCTGTTTACCGCGACACGATGGCTGATTTATCGTATGAATAAATTCTGGCAAATCTGCCATATCACTTTCCTGTTTATTTCAGCATTCGGTAATGAGCCAGGTAAACAGCAATAAATAGGGATGTGAAAACAGCATTAGTCAGTGAGAAAGCGTTTGTTCCCAACCATATCACCGGAAAGAAAAGGATGGACAATTGAGCTGACAAGTAAAAAAAAAGTCCTGTTCGCCTCATTTGGTAAAGCTTTATTGCACCAATAAGCGAAACACAAAATGCCGACATAAGTATAGCAAAATAGATTGGACTTAATTTTTCAGTAGCAGTAAGATCGGTTACCATGGTGATTCTTTCTGTAACCAACTTAAAAAAGAAGGTAGCAATAGACATCATAAAAAATCCAATACTGCTGCCAACAATACTGAAAATACAGGCTGACTCATAAATTAGTGGTTTTCTGGTCATCTTACCGAATCTTTAATTGTTCAAAAATACCTGATTTTTTGAATAACTTCATTTTTAAGCCATCCTGAATTTATTGTACCTTTAGCGCTTCAATTTTAACCAATATTTTACCGTGATGGAAAGAGATACCAAAGTATTCGAAATCATTGAAAAAGAGCGTCAGCGTCAGTTGAACGGAATCGAACTGATTGCTTCTGAAAATTTTGTAAGTGAGCAGGTGATGGAAGCAATGGGCTCGGTGATGACCAATAAATACGCAGAGGGCTATCCGGGAAACCGGTATTATGGCGGCTGTCAGTTTGTTGATCAAACAGAACAACTGGCCATCGATCGTATCAAAGAATTATTTGGTGCAGTATATGCTAATGTACAACCTCACTCGGGAGCACAGGCGAACGCAGCCGTTTTGAGTGTTATCCTAAATCCCGGTGATACCTTTTTAGGTTTAGATCTGGCTCACGGAGGACACCTTTCTCACGGCTCGCCGGTTAATTCATCAGGCGTTTTGTATCGTCCGATTGCTTACCATGTGAAAGAGGAGACCGGATTGGTTGACTATGATGAAATGGAAGCTTTAGCTCTGGAGCATAAACCCAAATTAATTATTGGTGGAGCTTCGGCTTATTCGCGCGAATGGGATTATGCCCGAATGCGGACTATTGCCGATAAAATTGGAGCTATGCTCATGATTGATATGGCTCATCCGGCTGGCCTCATTGCTGCCGGTTTGCTCGAAAACCCGGTAAAATATGCACATGTTGTTACTTCAACAACTCACAAAACGCTTCGCGGTCCTCGTGGGGGAATAATTTTAATGGGTGAAGATTTTGAAAATCCTTTTGGATTTAAAACACCCAAAGGCGTAACTAAAATGATGTCGCAGGTACTTGATTTTGCTGTTTTCCCCGGACAACAAGGTGGTCCGCTTGAGCATGTTATTGCCTCAAAAGCGGTAGCTTTTGGTGAAGCGCTTGATCCTTCATACAAAGTTTATCAGGCTCAGGTTAAAAAGAATGCCGCAGTAATGGCTGAAGCTTTTATTGCAAAAGGCTATAAAGTAATTTCAGGAGGTACCGACAACCATTCCATGTTGATTGATTTACGGACTAAATTCCCTGATATAACCGGCAAACAGGCTGAAAATGCACTCGTGCGCGCAGATATCACTATCAATAAAAACATGGTTCCGTTTGATAGTCGTTCTCCTTTTACAACTTCAGGTCTTCGAGTTGGTACTCCGGCAATTACCACACGGGGAGTGAAAGAAGATATGATGCCCGTGATCGTTAATCTGATTGATGAAGTGTTGAGTAGCATCGAAAACGAGGAAGTTATCCTTTCTGTTCGTAAACGGGTAAATGATCTAATGAAAACGCTCCCGTTATTTGCCTGGTAAGACTGGTAAAGTTATACGCTGACACATAAAAAAACTCCGAAAGTAACTTTCGGAGTTTTTTGTTTTCTACGTTATCAATCTTTACTCATTTTTGGTTGATCCATGATCAACTTCCTGATTTCCTTCCGGAACACCTGTTTCTAATCCGGGCTGATCCTCATTTTCCTGATATTGCTCGGGGTGTAACTGGGCTAAAAAGATGTTGGCAATCTCAAATACCGGCAATTCCTGAGAGTTGTTCTCAATGTTACTCGCTATGGCAATAACAAGCTTGTCTTCAGGATAAATCAGCAGCGTGGCGCTTCCTCCACTAACACCACCTCTTTGCCCGTAGAATGTTCTGTTTTTATAATCCTTTGAAACAATCAATCCGAACGAATATGAAATCTCCTGCCCATTAGTCAATTTGAATGGTGTTGTCAGTAGGTTGATGGTTTCCTGTTTCAAAAAACCCGGATAAAGAATAGCATTTCCCATCTTTACCAAATCAATGACTGAACTCAAATAACCAGCTGAAGCTTCTTTCCCGCGTAAATCAATTTGCCCGGCTACCATAGGCTGTGCAATAAAGTCGTAGTCGTAATGACTGCTGCGGTTTTCAATGATCCGGAATGGCACATCGGGAATTGTTGATGTGAGATTTAACGTATCGGTTAAAGTCATTTTCACTGCCTTCGTGAAATTCATTCCCTGACTCTTTTCAATGATTTGTGCAATCAAATCAATTCCCAGTTCGGTATGCGAATAATAGGTTCCGGGTGGAAAAAATAAATCATCGTAGATAAATGATTTGACAATTTGTTCCAACGTATTCACCGAATCTTTGCCTGCTTTTACACTTTCTTGTCTGATTCCTGCGGCATGAGCACCAAGCTGTCTAATCGTATAATCCAAATGCTTTTGATTCATTTCAGGTAAATATTCTGAAACGGGTCTGTCAATCTGAAGCTTTCCTTCTTCGTATAGTTTGGCAGCAGTAAGTACAGTGATCAGTTCGGATATCTGCCCGATGCGGAACTTGTGCGATGGAGATGTTTTGGCTTTGAGTTCATAATTTGAGTATCCGAATCCGTCGGCCCAAACCAGCTGGTTGCCGATTGAAACGGCAACTGTCATTCCGGGAATTGTGTTGGTTTGATAAAATAGCCCAAGTTTTTGATAAGCCTCCTTTAGACTTTTCCTGTACTTTGCCGTACGGACGACTGTGGGATCGGATGACTTTTTCTCACAGGAAAGTAGTGTACCACAAATTGTCAAAACTAATATAGCCCTAAATAAAACTTGTTTCTTCATAAGTTATTCGTTTAGCTGTAACAGACCTCTGAGATGAATCACATGAAATCTGATTCTTAGTCAATACTGACCGAATAATTTTGCGCCACCTTCGGGTCCAATCAAAATGGATTATAATTGCGGCCGAAAATAGAAAAAACCTGATTTTTCCTAAAGCAATCAAGCTAAAATTTACAGGGCTAAATGTTGAAAAGTGAAATAAATTAGGAAACTAATTTCGGAGCTTACTTTTCCTGATTCCGTAGGTAAAATAAATAACAAAGCCAAGTGCCATCCATGCAATCAGCCGAAGCCAGGTTTCCCAGGGTAACGACAGCATTTGCAATACACAAATGCCGGCTCCGAGAATAGGAACCAATGGTACAAGCGGCGTTTTAAATGATCTCGGAATGTCGGGTCGCTTTACTCTCAGAATGATTATACCTACACATACGATGGTAAAAGCAAGCAAAGTGCCTATGGAAACAAGCTCGCCCAGTATGTTGATCGGGAGAATGCCGGCCAGTATAAATGCAATTGTTCCGGTAATGAGGGTGCTGGTGTAAGGCGTTTTAAAGCGGGGATGAACTTTGGAAAAAACCGGAGGTAAAAGACCATCTTTTGCCATCGAATAAAATATGCGAGGCTGTCCCATAAGCAAAACCAGAATTACCGAACTTAATCCGGCAATGGCAGCAATTTTAATAATTGGCCTAACCCAAAACAACTCTTTTCCCATTGCATCAACCCCCACAGCAATTGGATCGGCAACATTCAGAAAAGTATAGCTTACAATACCCGTCAGTACAATAGCGACTAAAATATACAAAATGGTAGAGATGCCCAGCGAACCAAGAATCCCTATCGGCATATCTTTTTGCGGATTTTTAGCTTCCTGTGCAGCTGTTGAAACTGCATCGAAACCAATGTAGGCAAAGAATATAACTCCCGCACCGCGAAGGATTCCGCTCCATCCGTAATGGCCCCATTCTCCGGTATTCTCAGGAATAAACGGCGTCCAGTTTGCTTTGTTGACGAAAAAGAACCCGATACCTATAAACATGAGAATCACAAAAACTTTAATGATAACCATGATGTTGTTGAACCTGGCTGACTCGCGTATCCCAATTAAAAGTAGAATGGTTACAAGCGCCACAATAAACATGGCCGGAAGATTCAAAAAGGATGTAAGGTGAGGTAAACTGTCGATAGCTATTCCCGAATCGGCCAAACTTTTGGTGAGTTCAGGAGTTATGGGTTTCCAGCCTATTTGAGGAACATTAACCATCATTGTTCCAAAAGCTTCAGTAAACTGAGCTGGAATTAATATTCCAAAATCTCGCAGAAAACTTACGACATAGCCCGACCATCCTACTGAAACCGTGGCTGCCGCAAACAGGTACTCCAGAATCAGATCCCAGCCGATTACCCAGGCCACAAATTCGCCCATTGTTGCATACGAATAGGTATATGCACTTCCTGAAATTGGAATCATTGAGGCAAATTCGGCATAGCACAAACCAGCAAACAAACAAGCCAGTCCTGAAATAAGAAATGAAATAACGATAGCCGGTCCGGCATACTGTGCCGCAGCCTGCCCGGTAATAACAAAAATTCCTGCGCCAATCACTGCCCCGATTCCTAATGTTGTGAGATTGAGTGCACTTAGCGATTTTCTCAATCCCTGGTCGGAATTCGATTCATTAATTAATACAGAAAGAGGCTTGGTTTGAAATAATTTTGACATATAGGCTAATTTGAGTTGTCAAAAATAGCTTTTTTGTCGAATAATCAAGGCTTTTCAAAAGGTTTGATAAAATGGCTAGGCTTTCTTTCGGAATACAAAGGTGCGTAACGAGGCGTAAAAAAATGGAATAAGTGTAACAATGATCAGTCCAAGGAAAATCAACTCAAAATTGTCTCTAACCCAATTAATTTCCCCCAGGAAATAACCGCTTAAAGTGAAAAATGGTACCCATATGACTGAGCCAATCACGGTGTAAGTCCCGAAAATTGGATAATCGAATTTTACTGTACCAGCCAAAAATGGAATATAAGTTCGAATTACGGGAAAAAAGCGACCTATAATGATGGATTTCTTGCCATGCTTTTGATAGAATTTGCGAGTCTCGATGATGGATTTTATCAGGTATTTTTGAACCAGTTTGTTTTGACTTCGCTCAATCTTTTTTCCAATCAGCTCGCCGATGCCATAATTAAAATGGTTGCCAACAATTGCAGCCACAATTAGCAAAGGCACCAACAGAAAAATGTTTAATTTGGAGGATGCGGCAATTACTCCGGCAGAAAAAAGAAGCCCATCGCCCGGTAAAAAAGGGAAGACAATTAACCCTGTTTCAAGAAAAATGATCAGAAATAGGATCAGGTATGCTTCATAAACATTTTCCGAAACAATAGAAAACAGTGCTTCATTGGTGTGGAAAAGAATCTCAAATATTTCGTTCATCATGGCCTAAAGCGGGTTTCTTCGTAACCTGTTTTCAAAATAAAAACAGATGGTGTAACCTGCAGGAATTTTATTTTCTGCAAATTACACCATTTAAACAATTTAATCGGCCGTTGTATTGCTGAGCTAGTAAATAATTTCAATTTTTTAACTTGAAACAATAGTTCGAAAGATAACTTCCTGAAATGAAAAGTTGCTCATTTCAAAACTGGTTAGCCAGCAGCTCACAGACTTTCGTTAAGAATTCGCTGTCGGCCTGATTAAATGGGGCAGGGGAGTGACTATCGATATCTATCTCAGCAACAAATTTTCCATTTTTTAAAACCGGAACGACTATTTCCGATTGTACTTCAAGTCCGCAAGAGATATAGTTTTCCACTTGGGTTACATCCTGAACAACCATGGTTTGTCCGCTTGCAGCAACCTGCCCGCATATGCCTTTACCAACAGGAATATGTGTATGTTGAGTAGGTTTTCCTGCAAATGGACCCAAAACTAGTTCACTCTTTTCCTGATCCAAAATGTAAAATCCAACCCAATCATAATGATATACCTCTTCTTTTAGCAATTTACAGATTTGCAGAAGCAAATCCTCGGGGTTTGATTTCATCAGTTCAATTATCTGATTGTAAATTTCATCGAAATTTGTAGCATTCATTATTTTGGCGCTTATCGTGTTCAATTATTTGATAACAATCTCATCCTCGTGAGTGATTTTCTCGCAGTATTTACATTTCAAATCTAATGGATTCTTCGAAATCACCGTGAAGTACGTGGTAATATCTTCATTGTTAGTTATGCATTTTGGGTTGAAACATTTAACAATGCCAACCACTTTTTCGGGTACTTCCACCACGCGTTTCTCCACCACTTCGTAGTCGCGAATAATGTTTAATTTGGCATGCCTTGCTATCAGCGAAATTTTATTGATTTCGTCATCCTCAAAAAATACATCTGAGACTTTGATAATTGCCTTGCTACCAAGTTTTTCGCTTTCAAAATTAGCCCCAAAGGTAACCTGCGTTTTTACTTTTTGCAGACCAAGAATTGAAATGACCTTGAAAAGGTTTTCTGATGGGATATGATCGATTACAGTTCCATTGTTGATGGCTGTAACTTTTAATTTTAATTTCTTTTTTAAATGGTCACTCATGGTTTTGTTTATTTAAGGTTGAGGATGTGTGAAATGATGGCCTGACGGACGAAAACGCCGTTTCGGGCCTGATCAAAATAATAGGCTTTTTCATTTGTGTCAACGTCGGGATGTATTTCATTAACACGTGGAAGCGGATGTAAAATTCGAACGTTTGGTTTAGTCGCCTTCAGCATGCTGTTCCGAAGGATATAAACATTTTTAACTTTTTCGTATTCAATAGGATCCATAAAACGTTCCTTTTGCACACGGGTCATGTAAATAATGTCGGCATAGTTAATGTTTTCATTAATTTCAGTATGCTCGTAATACTTGATTCCTTTTTCCTTCAGGAATAACTTGTATTCCTCAGGCATCGCCAATTCTTCGGGAGCAATAAAATTGAAAATAGGATTTTCGAATTCAGACATAGCCATTAGCAAGGAATGAACAGTCCGGCCATATTTAAGGTCGCCAACCATACAGATGTTAATGTTGTCGAGTGTTCCTTGTGTTTTCAGAATCGAATACATGTCGAGCAGGGTTTGCGTAGGATGTTGATTGGCTCCGTCTCCGGCATTGATTACCGGCACATTAGCAACTTCGGCTGCATAACGGGCACTTCCTTCCAGCGGATGCCGCATAACAATCAGATCAACGTAATTGCTAACCATTTTGGTGGTGTCGTGCAGCGTTTCTCCTTTCGATACACTGGAAGATCCGGCATCTGAAAATCCAATTATGCGACCGCCCAGCCGGTTGATTGCGGTTTCAAAGCTCAGCCGGGTACGCGTTGATGGCTCAAAGAACAGCGATGCAACAACCTTCCCTTCAAGCAAGCGTTGGTTTGGATTTTTTTCAAAATCGGCTGCAAGTTCAAGAATTCGCAGGTAGTCTTCTTTTGAATAATCGGTAATTGAAATTAAATCTTTCTTCTTCATATTGTAGTATGGTTTTTAATGTTTGAAGAAAAAAAAACCAACAGGAATATTAATTCTGCTGGTTTTCGTAAACTGACCGGGAATACCAGAAAATGATTGATTTGAATTAAAGATTTTTGATGAACTGGAAACAGGGAATTTAGGAATAATTTTCTCTGGTGAATGATTTCACCTAAAAACTGGGAGTATTGTCTGATCAGGTGTTCCATCAAAATTCAAAAATAGTTTGTTTAGTTTAAACTGAAATTTTTACGCCTGAATAGTTATGAAAAGGTTATGAACAGAATCTGTTCTGATATTAAGACAGATATGATGTTTTTACACCTTCCGTTTTATTAAAAATATTTTCAATCCGATGAAGCTCTTTCATTCGGATGTGCGTTTTTATTTGACATTGCAAATCAAACTTCGGATCGATCTGAGGCAATTTTTCATCTTTAAAAATTTTCATTACATCGTTCATGGCGCTGTAATCAAATTCAATGAGCAGGTTTTGCTCAACAAGTTTTTCGATTATTACTGCCTGACTAAGCGCGTCGCAGGCTGCATTTCGATAGGCATTGATTAATCCGCTAACACCAAGTAAAGTACCTCCAAAATATCGGACAACGACAACCAGAATGTTGGTTAGATCAAAACTTTGTATTTGTCCCAAAATTGGTTTTCCGGCTGTTGATGAGGGCTCTCCATCATCGACTGCCCTGTATAAAAGTTTCGCAGGCCCCAATCGCCAGGCAAAACAATGATGACGGGCCGAATAGTGCTCTTTTTTTATAGTCTGCAAGATATCACGTATTTCATCTTCGGTTGAAACCGGATGCGCAAAGGCGATAAATTTGCTTCCCTTATCTTTGAATATTCCTTCCGAAGGTTGTGCAATCGTTTTGTAAGTATCGTCCATTTGTCTGTCAAATAGCTGATAAAAAAAGCAGATCGTTTGATCTGCTTTTGTTTTATAATTTCAGTTTCTTTTCAATTTCGTCAACACAAATCTTAAAACTCTTGTCGGTCTCTTTCAGGTTATT
>CAYRBM010000098.1:0-19540 GCA_964422425.1 uncultured Odoribacter sp. | reverse complement strand
GAATAACCAATATCGAATATCCAATTATTTGGACAGTTTTGATTGTGCTGTTTTTACACTTTTTGCAAATATTGCTATCAGCTCTTCATTCTCCTGAAGAACTGGAGCTATAATATCTTCTTTCACTAGTCCTTTTCTTTTAAATATCTTCAGGCAAACTTTTGTTTCACGAAGTTCTTTTAAAAGAATCTGAACTTTATGAATAAAATCCTTTTGTGATTCGCCTGATTGAGCTTCTCCATAAAGCAAAGCTGGAGAGGTACAACTTCTGATTCCCTGACTTCCCAAATGATTTGCCAGCTTTGTATTTGGAAGTTGTTCGATTAAATCACTAACCAAAATTGCAAACTCAATCAACCGATCCTCCAAATCATATTTCTTAGATTCCATATTTTGATTTTTTTTGGTTATTGATTATTCAATATTGGTTATTGGATATTTCTTAAATTAATTTTTTCAGTGCCTTTCTAAGCTTTTTGTTCTCTTTTGGCGAACCGATTGTGATGCGCAGACAGTCGTCGCACAAAGCAACTTTCGAACGGTCGCGGACGATGATTTTTTGTTCGGTCAAATACTCGTAAATTCCACGCGCATCGTTCATTTTTACCAAAACAAAGTTAGCATCCGATGGATAAACCACCTGAACAAAAGGAAATTTAAACAGTTTGCGAACCATTTTATCGCGCTCTTCCAGAATTACTTTTACCCATTCTTCCTTTTCCGGAGCTTTGGCCAGCAATTCGAGCGCTTTCTTTTGCGTCAGGATGTTGATGTTGTAAGGGTATTTCACCTTGTTGAAAACCTTGATGATTTCGGGCTGCGCAAAGGCCATTCCTAAACGGATTCCGGCCATTCCCCATGCTTTCGAGAAAGTTTGTAAAACAATCAGGTTCGGATAATTGTCTAGTTCGGGGAGCAAACTGCTTTCCGGAGCAAAATCAATGTATGCCTCATCAACCACAACCACACCTTCGAACTCATTCAGCAGTTTGAAAATCTGCGATTTATCCAGCAAATTAGCCGTCGGGTTATTGGGCGAACAAATGAAGATCGCTTTGGTGTAAATGTTTGCCGCATTTAGCAAATCTTCGGCTTTAAACTGATATTCAGCATCTAGCTTCACTTTATGCACCTCCACATTGTTGATGTCGGCCGCCACCTGATACATGCCATAGGTTGGATCGATCGACACCACATTATCAACACCCGGCTCGCAAAAAGCACGGAAAATGATGTCAATGGGTTCGTCGCTGCCGTTTCCGAGGAAAATCTTCTCCGGAGCGACCTGTTTGATCTCCGCAATTTTAGCCTTTACTTCCCATTGCAGCGGATCTGGATAACGGTTGTACGGTTTGTTGAACGGGTTTTCATTGGCGTCGAGGAAAACCTCGGCCTCGCCCGAAAACTCGTCGCGCGCCGAAGAATATGGTTTCAGCGCTTTTATATTGTTTCTGAGTAATTTGTCTAAGTTCATATTAGTTTTATTTGAACCACAATAGGCACATAGGGCACATTAGAAATTTTAAAACTATGTGGTTTATTTATTTATCTCTTTCAGTCTAAGCGTTACCGCGTTTTTGTGGGCATCGAGTAATTCGGCTGCCGCCATTTTTTCGATAACCGGTCCCAGGCTTTTAATTCCTTCCTGAGATATTTCCTGAAAAGTTATTTTCTTCATATAGCTTTCCAGATTCACTCCACTGAACGATCGAGCCCAGCCGTTTGTCGGCAAGGTATGATTGGTTCCAGAGGCATAATCACCGGCACTTTCAGGCGTATAATTTCCGAGGAAAACTGATCCGGCATTAATGATCTTTTCAGCAATTTCGAGGTAATTCTCCATCGAAATAATCAGGTGCTCCGGCGCATAGACATTGATCATTTCGATCATTTGGTCCACCGAATTCACAACGATAGCACGGCTATTCAGCAAAGCTTTTTCGGCAATTGCCATACGTGGAAGTTCATTCAATTGAGCGATCAATTCCTTTTCAACGTGATCAACCAAGTCCGCATTGTTGGTCACCAAAATCACCTGACTATCGGGACCGTGCTCGGCCTGCGACAACAAATCGGAGGCGATGAAGGCCGGATTCGCCGATTGGTCGGCCATTACCGCGACTTCCGACGGACCTGCAGGCATGTCGATCGCCACATCGCTGATGCTTACCAACTGCTTGGCAGCCATCACATACTGGTTTCCGGGACCAAAAATTTTGTCCACTTTCAGAACCACATCCACACCGTAAGCCATTGCCGCAATCGCCTGAATTCCGCCGAGTTTGAATACTTTGGTCACGCCAACATGTTGCGCTGCGAACAGAATCGCAGGATTTACCTTTCCATTTTTATCTGGAGGCGTACAAAGTACAATTTCCTTGCAACCCGCAATTTTTGCCGGAATCGACAGCATCAGAACCGTTGAAAACAGCGGCGCCGAACCTCCGGGAATGTACAAACCAACCTTTTCGATGGCGACCGGTTTTTGCCAGCAAACCACACCCGGCATGGTCTCCACCCTTTTAGTTTCGGGCATTTGAGCCTGATGAAATTTGAAAATATTGTTGGCCGCAACCTCGATTGCGCACTTCAATTCAGGATTTAACGAGCTGGCAGCTTCGGCAAATTCGCCTTCAGAAACAGTGAAATTCTGAATAAACACACCATCGAACTTTTCGGTGTATTTCTGAATGGCCTGAATTCCGTTTTGCCTGATGTCGGCAAGTATTTGCGAAACCGAAGCCGTGAGCTGGCTCACGTCAAACATGGGGCGCTTCAGAATCTCGTCCCATTCAGCTTTCGGGGGATTGTTAAACCGTTTCACTATTTTTTCTTTTTACAGATATCAATTTAAGGGCGATGGCGTTGCCGGCAAACAGCAATAAAATGCCTGAAAGCGCAACGATTGTCCATTCGTAATTTTCGAAAAACGACGAAATAACCAGTGCAATCACCGGGGTGAGCAAAGTGGCGTATCCGGCGCGGTCGGGACCAATATCGCCAACCAGTTTCAGGTAAACCGTGAATGCCACAATCGACCCAAAAACAGCCAGATAAAGCAACGACAAAGCATAAGGCAAAGTTGGCTCGAACGAGAAGCTTTTTCCTGAAAGCGGCACCATCAGCATCATGGCCAAGCTTCCGTAAGTCATGCTAAAGGCATTGGTTTGCAACACCGGCAGCTTTTTCGACTGGTTAAATTTCGACAAAATATTTCCGAGCGAAGCCAGAATGATCGATCCGAAGCAAAACAAAAGAGCCGCGTAACCGATGTTCAAATCCTGCGGACTGTTTATTTCGTGGCTGTAAATGAGCACCGTACCCAAAATTCCAAGCACGGCTCCGGCAAGTACTTCCGGTCTCAATTTTCCTTTCAGCAAGAAATAATTGAAGAAAATGTTGGCGAAGATGGACAACGAAAAAATCATGGCCACCACCCCGCTCGACATACTCGTTTCGGCCAGATACACCAGCCAGTAATTGAACCCAAACAAAATCAGGCCCTGCAAAGCCATGCGCAAATGCTCAACAAACGTGTAGCGCATGTTGAGCTTTTTCATGCCGCAAAAAGCAAGCAGCAACACTCCGGCGATGAAAAACCGATATGCCACCGACACCAGCGGATCGACCTGCCCCAACTGAAATTTGATGGCAAACCAGGTTGATCCCCAGATAAAGCAGGGAATGATAAAAAATATGATTTGTTTGAGCTTCATTCGTTTAGAAAATCATTTTTTCGATTGGGATAACCAAAATTCCGGTGGCACCGGCAGCTTTCAATTTGCCGATGATCTCCCAGAAGTCTTTCTCTTCAATGACCGAGTGCACCGAACTCCAACCCTCTTCGGCCAAAGGCATCACGGTCGGGCTTTTCATACCAGGCAAATACGATTCGATTTCAGCCAGCTTTTCGTTTGGCGCATTCAGCAAAATGTATTTCTTCTTTTCGGCACGCTGAACCGATTCCATCCGGAAAATCAATTCATCCAGAATATTCTTTTTCGTTTCCGACAAATTTGGGTTGGCAATCAAAACCGCTTCCGATTTCACCACCACTTCCACTTCTTTCAGGCGGTTGCTCACCAAGGTACTTCCTGAACTGACGATATCAAAAATCGCATCAGCCAGTCCAATTCCCGGTGCTATTTCCACCGATCCGGTAATCACGTGAATTTCAGCAGAAATATTTTTTTCTTTGAAAAAGTCGCGAAGGATTTCAGGATACGAAGTAGCGATTTTCTTTCCGTTGAAATACTCAACTCCCTCATAAACATCATCTTTCGGGATAGCCAGCGACAAGCGGCATTTGCTGAAGCCAAGGCGTTTGGCAATGACGACATTCTCCTTTTTTTCGAGCATTTCGTTTTCGCCAACAACGCCGATATCGGCCACACCCATCGCTACAGCCTGCGGAATATCGTCGTCGCGCAGGAAAAGCGCTTCGAGCAGAAAGTTTGAAGCTGTCGAAATTAGTTTCCGCGAACTCAAAGGGAGTTTGATACCAGCTTCGTCGATCAGTTTGAGTGAATCTTCGTTTAACCGACCTTTTGTTTGAACTGCAATTTTTAAAATTCCTTCCATTTTCGAGGGTTTAAAAATAAAAAAGGCTTACCGTTGTGGTAAGCCTTCTGTTGGGTTAATATCTTTGATAAACATCAAAACAATTACAGCCTACCTGCTCGATAGATTTCCATGATGGTGGCCGTAATGTTTGTTTGTCTTAATCATTTCTGTTTTTATTTTGATGTTGCAATTATAATTATAATCTGAAACTAAAACAAGACAACGAATTACAGTTTTTCAGAGTTCACATTTTATTAATATTCATTTATCCGTAGGAATTGAAACAGTTTGCCATAACAAAAACAAAAATTTTAAGATTTAGAAACAATTGTATATGTTTGTACAATCGATTGCAAAACTAATCTCAAATCAACAAAAATGAAAAAAGTACTCACACTTATTTTGGTTGTACTTGTTTGTACAACTTCTTTTGCCAAAGAAAAACAAAAGGATGTTTTTAAGCCAAAAAACATCAAAAAAGCAATGACCACGGCTGCTATGTGGCAGTTAGCCAATCCAAAACATCAGCTATGGGACTGGACCAATGGTGCCTTTTACGCTGGTATTTCAGCAGCTTACAAAACCACTGGTGACAAACAATTGCTCAATGCCATGATCGAGATGGGTGAAAAAAATCAATGGAAACCGGGGCCTCGCCTTGAACACGCCGACGACCATGCCATTTGCCAAACCTACATTGACGTTTATCGGATTAAAAAAGACCAAAAGATGATTGATCCGTTTATCGCTCAGATGGACAAATTCATGGCAACTCCTTATCAAACAAAGGGAATTCAGAAAATTACCTGGTGGTGGTGCGATGCTTTATTTATGGCTCCACCCGCTATGGTAAAATTATCGATGACCACCAGTGATAAAAAATACATGGAATACAGCGACAAATTATGGCATGAATGTTACGATATGCTATATGACAAAGAAGAACATCTTTTTGCACGCGATTTGGGCTATGTGATCAAAGGTGATGCTTCCGACCGTCGTGAGGCAAACGGCAAGAAAATCTTCTGGTCGAGAGGTAATGGCTGGGTGATGGGTGGCTTAGTGCTGGTATTGAAGGAATTACCAAAAGACTACAAAGAACGTCCATTCTACGAAAAAGTGTACAAGGAAATGGCTGAAAAGATTGCCAGCATCCAACAGGAAGATGGTTTATGGAGGGCTAGTTTGCTTGATCCTGCTTCCTATCCCGGAGGAGAAGCCAGTGGTTCAGGATTTTACACTTATGCTCTGGCCTGGGGAATTAACAACGGTTTGCTGAGTAAGGATAAATATCTGCCGGTCGTTCAGAAAGCATGGAAAGGAATGAATACTCTGATTCAGCCTGATGGACATGTTGGATGGTGCCAGCCAATCGGTGCCGATCCTAGAAAAAACTTTACAGCTGAAAGTTGGGAAGTATATGGAACAGGGGCATTTCTGCTGGCAGGCAGTGAAGTGATTAAATTGAAAAAATAGACTTTAGGGAAACCTTGAAAAACAAAAAAGCCGCTGATCAGCGGCTTTTTTGTTTTTGGGCTATCCCAAATATGTTTTAAGCAATTTACTTCTTGAAGTATGGCGTAACCTACGGATCGCCTTTTCCTTGATCTGACGAACACGTTCACGAGTCAACCCAAAACGTTCTCCAATTTCTTCGAGTGTCATTTCCTGACAACCAATTCCGAAGAACATCCGGATAATATCGCTTTCTCGCTCAGTTAAAGTAGCCAATGCACGTTCAATTTCTCTGGCTAATGATTCCATCATCAAAGCACGGTCGGCATTTGGTGAATCATTGTTGATCAGTACATCAAGCAAACTGTTGTCTTCACCTTCAACAAAAGGTGCATCTACAGATATATGACGACCTGAAACACGAAGCGTATCCGCAACTTTGTCGGCAGGTAATTCAAGTGAATCAGCAAGTTCCTCGGGAGAAGGTTTACGTTCGTGCTCTTGTTCAAATTTTGAAAAAGCCTTATTGATCTTATTGAGCGAACCAACCTGATTCAAGGGTAAACGGACAATTCTGGACTGCTCAGCCAAAGCCTGAAGGATGGATTGTCTGATCCACCAAACAGCATAGGAAATAAACTTGAAACCTCTGGTTTCATCAAACTTCTCTGCAGCCTTAATCAAGCCTAGGTTTCCCTCATTAATCAAGTCAGGCAAACTTAATCCCTGATTTTGATACTGTTTAGCCACAGAAACTACGAAACGAAGATTTGCTCTGGTCAATTTCTCTAATGCAGCCTGATCACCTTTTTTTATCCGCTGCGCCAGCTCAACCTCCTCCTCCACTGTGATAAGCTCCTCTTTTCCAATCTCTTGCAGATACTTATCCAAAGAGGCGCTTTCGCGGTTGGTAATCGATTTTGTAATCTTTAATTGTCTCATATACCCTTCAAAAAAATAGCGTGCAAATATAGGCTTTTGGGGTTAATAATCAAATGGTTTTTTTACTCAAATGTTTTTGTTTACAATTATATAACCAGCTTCCCGGTTTATTTCGAATCGATTCCAAAAACATAGTAAGCAATTTCTCCGTTTGGATAGATCCCTTCAACCAATATTCCGCCACGTGAATTTTTAATTATTCGTTGTAAGTCTTCAACCTCTGTAACCGGATTCTTGTTCACCTGAGTGATAATAAAACCCTTCTTAATTCCTGCTTCCAGAAATTTTCCATTTCCAAGTTCAGTAATTTTTATCCCATATCGAATTCCCAGATCCTGTTTGTCACGATCCGAAACTTCCGCAAATTTCGCACCAAAAATATTCTCACCGGGGGATTCTCCTTTCACAATTTCCGTATCTCCGTGTTTGTTACGAAGCGTTACGTTAAATGGTTTCTTTTTATCATCTCTTTTTATTACCACATTTACTTTATCTCCCGGACGATGTTTTCCAATCTGTTCCTGAAGTTCGGCCGTAGAATTTACAGTTACTCCATCTACGCTGATTATAACATCTTTATCTTTAATTCCGGCAGCTTCAGCAGCTCCTCCCGGCAAAACTCTGGCAATATATACTCCTTCAATTTTATCCAGATTATATTTTTTTGCTGTTTCTGCATTGATATCGTCAATATTGACATTCAACAAAGCACGCTGAACCTCTCCAAATTCTTTTAAATCAGCAACAACTTTCTGCACAATATTGGCAGGAATTGCAAATGAATATCCACTATATGAACCAGTTTGAGATGCAATAGCCGTATTAATTCCTATCAATTCTCCCCGGGTATTGACCAAGGCACCCCCGCTGTTCCCAGGATTAACTGCGGCATCAGTTTGAATAAATGATTCAATTCGCATCTGATCTGGATTAATTCCAATGTCGCGGCTTTTGGCGCTTACTATACCTGCCGTAACCGTAGAAGTGAGATTAAATGGATTACCAACAGCAAGCACCCACTCTCCAAGTTTCAAATTATCAGAATTGCCAAAACGAAGTACTGGCAATCCCGACTCATCAACTTTGAGAAGTGCCAAATCAGTAGATGGATCAGTACCAATCAATTTTGCCTTAAACTCACGCTTATCGTTTAAAACGACGTTAATCTCATCGGCTTCGTCAATTACGTGATTATTGGTAACAATATAACCATCTGCGGAAATAATTACACCAGAACCTGCTCCCTGCCTCATAGGCATTTGCTGATATCTGGACCCTCCGTCGCCAAAAAAGAAATCAAAAATATTGTTCGAACTGTAGTATCCTCCCTTTTGAACAACCTTGATATGAACTACAGAATGAACCGAATTCTCAGCAGCAAATGTTAAATCGGGCAATTCGCCCGAATAGGAGGTTGGTAAACTGGCATATCGCATAGCCTGATCCTGCTGCACCGTCACAATTTTTGGATCATCAAAAAATCGTGTGTAGGCCCAAAGGGCAAAAAAGCCACCGACTAATGCAACCAACAATGTAAATAACCCTTTCTTAAAATTATTCATCGCTCTTTACTTTTTGTTGTTAGAAATTCTTGACTTTTAATTTAATTTAAAGATAACGCACGAGTATCAAAAGTGTTATAGCTTTTGCATTTCGTTTAAATTGTTTAACAGATTTTAACAACAGCTAAACATCTGTGCTGAAATCAAATAAAATACCATTTGGTATTGCAGGATTTTGAACAGAAAAAATGACACAAATACCAGAAAATTTAATTGCGCCGACTGTTTTTCTGTCAGCTATCTAAAATCTTTCCATCTATTTATTATCTCGTTGCCTATCATTTTTTTAAACTTGCTTTTCAATTCTGTTATATTTGTATCGCCCGAAACTAAGGCAGACTAAAATGTAACTCTGATGCCCCGCAGTTTTTTCAGAAAACTAACCATACCCACCAATATTTCCACCTATCTCAGCCGCAGTTTGATATTAATAACGGTGGCAACCACCATTTTAATTGGCAGCGTTCTTATCATTCTGCAAACCATCTACTTCAATCAGATTAGTCGCCAAAAAAGCAAGGAATACATTGAATATCAAAAAACATACATCCAGGAAATAGTCCGAAATGAATTGCAATACATCCGAATTCAAAATGAAGAATTTAAGCGCCGAATCAACGAAAAAATAAGACAGAATGTTCTTCAGTCCATTCATACTGCTGAATCGATTTATCAAAAATACAATGGCAAAAAAACTGAAGAAGAAATTAAATCCTTAATCATTGCGACTATTTCATCCTTAAAGTTTGAGATGGCATACGAAGAAGTATTTATTTCTTCCATGAGTGGCGAGGGCGTGTATTATCCACGTAAACCTGAATTTACAGGCATGAACATGCTTCAGTTTAAAGATGCCAATGGGTCTTCGGTAGTTATGGAAGAAATCAGGCTTTTGTCCAAAAAGGACGAGGGTTTTCTGGATTATGACATCCCTGGCAAATCAAGCGATGGAACAGCTCCTAACAAAAAGCTAACTTTCGTAAAAAAATTTGGACGGTTTAACTGGTACTTCGGATCAAAACAGTATGTTGACGACTATTTCCCTAAATTCAAAGCTGAAATTGCGCAAAAAATAAGCTCTGTCAGATTCAGGCACGGAGGATATGTTTTCATGAATCAAATCGATGGCGTTCCCATTGTTATGGATGGGGTTGTCTATTCTGGTAATCTAAATATGCTGACCAATACGTCCGATCGACGTCATGAAATATTCATGAAGCAAATCGATGCTATTTCAAAAAATCCGGAAGGTGCTTTCTTTTACTACCAATGGAATAAAATGAACGAAACGGAGCCTTCGGAAAAATGTTCTTATGTGCAACTTTTTCAAGAATACAACTGGATTGTTGGTGCCGGATTTTATGTCGATGAAATCAACCAAAGCATTGAAGATCAACAGAAATTACTACACAAAGATCAACAGCGAAGTGTTTTTACAATTCTATTAATTCTGATTGCCTTATTAGTTCTTGAAACAATTATCATCTATCATTTCAACAAAAAGTATAAGTCTGATTTTGAACGCTTTTTTAATTTCTTTTATTTGTCGCAAAACAGTTTTAATAAACTGAATATTTCCGAATTTTATTTTGACGAATTCAAAAGAGCGGGAGTTGCGGCCAACAAAATGATCATGTTGCGCGAAGAAACTGAAGCCAGGCTAATTGAGGAGCAACAAAAAGCACAGGAATCTGACCGCCTGAAATCGGCATTTTTAGCCAATATGTCGCACGAAATCCGAACTCCCATGAACGCAATCATCGGCTTTTCAGATTTATTGCAAGACGATGAGCAAGACGAGCAGGATAAGAAAACCTTTGTCAAACTGATTAGGAAAAATGGCGAAATCTTACTCAATCTGATTAACGACATTATTGACATTTCGAAAATTGAAGCCAATTTGCTCACCATTAGGAAAAGACCAGTAAAACTCAATAAATTTCTTTCTGATTTGGGAAACCACTATACTGACACCCTCAGCACCATGAAAGGCAAAAACATCGAATTTAGCATTGAAAGCAATCTACCGGATCAAACTATTATCCAAACAGATGAAGTCAGACTTCGGCAGATACTTGATAATCTCATTGGAAACGCCTTCAAATTTACGGCTTCAGGTTGGGTCAAAGTAGAGGCTAATCTACAGGCGGACAAAGTACTTTTTAGTGTTGCCGATACCGGAATTGGGATTCCGAAAGCAGAGCAAGTCACCATCTTTGAACGCTTTATGCAAGCCGAACAAAATCAGAAAACAAATTTCGGTGGCACTGGTCTGGGCCTAGCCATATCTAAAAATCTAATCGAGCTTTTGGGCGGAACAATTCACGTTGAATCGGAACCCGGGAAAGGCTCAACTTTCTATTTCAGCATCCAGTCCAGTTAATTTTTTGGCACTTCAAACCATTTGTTTTCAGATTCCTCAGGCTGATATGCCTTGATGTAATTCATGGCCTCTTCTGCATTTTGAGCTATAAAATAAAGCCGTCGGTAGCTTTCCTTGGCAAATTTTTCATCAAACGACTTTTCGAACTGGCAGAAAAGATCATTATAAAATCCGTTAGTGTTAATAAAAACAATGGCCTTATGATGGTATCCAAGCTGCTTTAGCGTAATCACCTCCAGTATTTCTTCCAACGTACCAAAACCTCCGGCTAATGCAATAAACGCGTCAGCTAATTCACGCATCTTGAATTTACGTTCCATCATATCGCCCGATACAATAATCTCATGAGCATGTTCGGAGGCCAGATTAAAATCACGCAATTTCTCCGGAATAATACCAATCGTTTTTGCACCGTTTTTGCCCGCCTCCCGGGTTATAACATCCATGGTTCCAACATTCGATCCCCCATTGATCAGGCAAAAGTTAGACTGGCCGATCAAACGGGCCAACTCTATGGCTTCCTGCACATACACATCGGCAATGGCATTACTTGAGGAAGAAAAAACACAAATGTTCATCTCAGGAAATTTACGATTAAAAAAATTTACGATTTACAATTCCGGTAAAATCACCCAAAATCGTAAATCGTAAATATAAAAAACGGTCATTGCCTTTTAGGCGTCAATATTGGCGTAAACCGCATGATCTTCTATAAACTGACGGCGTGGCGGAACTTCATCACCCATCAGCATACTGAAGATATGATCAGCTTCTGCTGCGTTCTCAATGGTTACCTGACGCAATGTTCTCATTTCAGGATTCATGGTGGTTGTCCACAACTGCTCGGCGTTCATTTCCCCCAAACCTTTGTAGCGCTGAACGTGAATTCCGGATTCTTTTCCTTCACCCCATTCTTCGATTAAACGCAAGCGTTGTTGCTCGGTCCAGCAATATTCTTCGCGTTTTCCTTTCTTCACAAGGTAAAGCGGTGGCGTAGCAATATAAACGTGCCCACGCTGTATCAGTTCGTTCATGAAACGGAAGAAGAAAGTCATGATGAGTGTTGCGATATGGCTACCATCAACGTCGGCATCGGTCATGATCACTACCTTGTGGTAACGTAATTTATCCAAATTCAAAGCTTTCGAGTCATCATCAGTTCCAATGGTAATTCCGAGCGCTGTATAAATATTGCGGATTTCTTCGTTATCGAGAACCTTGTGGATCATCGATTTCTCCACGTTCAGAATTTTACCACGCAGAGGCAAAATGGCCTGAAAACGACGATCGCGGCCCTGTTTGGCTGTACCGCCTGCCGAGTCTCCCTCAACAAGGAAAATTTCGCATTGAGCAGCATCCTTTTCAGAACAGTCGGCAAGTTTTCCAGGTAATCCTGCTCCTGAAAGTACATTTTTCCGCTGCACGAGTTCGCGGGCTTTACGGGCGGCGTGGCGAGCCTGAGCTGCCAGGATCACTTTGTTTACGATGGCGCGCGCTGCTCGTGGGTTTTCTTCCAGATAGTTGGCCAGCATTTCGCTCACAGCCTGGTCAACCGGTAAACTAATTTCGGAGTTGCCCAATTTGGTTTTGGTCTGACCTTCAAACTGAGGTTCAGCTACTTTAACAGAAACTACTGCTGTTAATCCTTCACGGAAGTCATCGCCACTGATCTCGAATTTCATATTTTTTAGCATCCCGCTACTTTCAGCATAAGCTTTCAATGTGCGGGTCAAACCACGTCGGAAACCAGTCAGGTGGGTACCACCTTCGATGGTGTTTATGTTGTTGACGTAGGAATGAATATTCTCGGTAAACGATGTGTTGTAATGCAAAGCAATTTCAACCGGTACGCCCGCTTTTTCCGAAGAAATATGAATGGTTTCATCGATTAATCGTTCACGAACATTGTCGAGATATTCCACAAATTCCTTTAATCCTTCCTTCGAGAAAAATTCGTCATGTTTATAACCTCCGCCTTCAAGTTTTACACGTTTATCAGTAATATTCAACTGAAGACCAGCATTCAGGAAGGCTAACTCTCGCAAACGCGCTGAAAGAATTTCGTATTTATACTCGGTCACCAGGAAGATTGAGTCATCCGGTTTAAATGTTACAGTTGTTCCGGTACGATCGGTTTCGCCAACCACTTTTACATCATATAATGGCTTCCCGCAACTGTATTCCTGCTGCCATATTTTTCCATCACGGTGAACCTGCACAGTCAGCAGAGTAGAAAGTGCATTCACGCACGAAACCCCTACCCCATGCAAACCTCCGGAAACCTTGTAACTATCTTTATCAAACTTGCCACCGGCATGCAAAACAGTCATTACCACTTCCAGGGCCGAACGATTTTCCTTGGTGTGAATTTCTGTCGGAATTCCACGTCCGTCATCAACAACCGTAATTGAGTTGTCTTCGTTAATGAAAACATCAATATTTTTACAAAATCCGGCAAGTGCTTCGTCAATCGAGTTGTCAACCACCTCATAAACCAGATGGTGTAACCCTTTTTCGTTCACATCGCCAATATACATAGCCGGGCGTTTGCGAACCGCCTCAAGCCCTTCCAGCACCTGAATACTATCGGCACTGTAATTATTTCCATTCGCATTTTGTACTCCCCAATTCTGGGTTTCTTCCATTTCGCTCATCGATCAAATTATTTTAATTATCTCACTAGCTTACCCTTTTCAACCCTAATTTATAAGGGTTAAAGGCAGTTGCAGAACACAAATCTTCATTGCTTTTTCGAAATAAAGTTTCGGAAGGGTTAGCTAACAGATATTTGATTTTCAATAAACACTTCACTCTGGATTTCATTCAACAAATCAGTCGCAAATATAGCAAAAAAGTCCGACCATTCGATGTGAAAAAAGTTCATAAAACGTTAAACTTCCTAACATTTTATGAACTTTTTAATTACTGAATTACAATACATTACAAAACAATAGATTTACCTCTTGCGAATAGTAAACCTGATTCGTTTTCTCAGAAAGAATAGCTAAGTCCGGTAAGCCAGTTAAAGCCTCTGTTGGTGTAGCCCAGCCATTGTTCATATTTCTGGAAACCAAAATTATTGAGTTTGACAAAGAAATTCAGCTTGTTTGAAAACTGGTATTCTGCGCCTGCATTAAGGTCAATCACCGGATCCATGCCAAATGCTATTTTTTCAGGCACATTAACAGAATTAGACAGAGGATCTTGCCATTTTGAATCAAGAACTAACCCTTTTCGTCCGCCCGAAACGAATATGTCAGTTGTAAATTTTAGTTGCTGTGATGGTCTGTAAACTCCTGAAAAAAGTAATTCATAAACAGGCATTTGCCATGCTTCTGCCTGCTCTTTAAGTTTGTAAGCATAGTAGTTACCCATTAAATGAAGCGAAAAATTTTCAGAAACGGGGTGAAGAACCTCGCCTGATAATTTCAAAACATTCACATCGTCGTATTCCCAGCTAAACGTATTTTCCAGTTTAGGTGTGGGATATATGGGATTAAAAGCTTCAAATCCCTTAATCAGGTAAAAATGCTGATCTTCGACAACCGAATAGGACGCTTGCGCTACGTAATTTGTTTTTTGAGTAAGTTTCCCTTTCAATCCACCTGAAAAAATATACTTGTAATTGGCATTTTGGATGTTGTGATAAGGATCGACATAAGGATTCTCTTCGGCAATTGCTGAGTAGGAATTGTGCTTCAAATGCCCGTCAACTCCAGCAAACAAAGTAAGCACACGCTCCACCGGCGACCATTCTGCCTTTATTTTAGGCCAGATATAAAATTCATTTGGAGCATCTTTTTCAAATTCCAAAGCTGTATTCAAGCCTAACTGAATACTGGCCGTTCTGGTCTCCCAGGTAAACGACGGATTAGCTTCCAGAATAAATTGCCTGTTCCTGCCAAATGCATTTATAGCATCGTTCCAAATGCTGTCAATCTGATAATGAATGACGGAAAAATCGAGTAACCCTAAGGCGCTGTCTATCTTTTTACTGAGTTCGCCAGAGATTTCAGCCTGCTTTTCTGTCTGTCCGGTTTTGCTGATCAAATAATGGTATCTGGCTCCAAAGTCATAATTGAAATCATATTTAGCCATGGTCTCACTTTTCAATCTGATGCTTCCGGCTCCTTTCGAGAAGTACTGCCGATCGCCAAAATATGGAATCATCTGATCTTTTTGGTCATCAGTCAGTAAATCGCCGGCATACCCGTAATATGTCAAGGCTTTCCGGTCGTATGAGAGACTTCCGGAGAATGTTGACCTTCTGAAGAAATGCTGCCCAAAAATTTCAGCTAAATTTTCTGATTGCGGTGCGCTCACCTTATCTTCATTGAGTAATTTCAGCTTTCCGGAAGAAGAAAGGTGCTTGAAGTGCATGCCAAAATTTCCTTTTTTGCCTGGCTGAGCATTAAAAAACAATTCACCGTATGGGGTAAGGTAATTTCCAAGCCCTATTTTCAGTAAGCCATTTTTCATCTCAGGACGCGGATCGCCAACCATTTTAGCGGCAGCCACCGGAGTCGGATCAAAAGTTGAAAACACGGGTTTACTGTATATGGAATAATCAAAGGTTGGAGTTTCAGCAGGTTCGTTCTTAATCTTGGGTATCTCATTAATTTTTACCGCTTCTGGGATGGTGGGTTGATAGGCTTTGGTAACCTCAACTTCCTGCCTGAGACGAGTTGTATCTTTTTGCGCCATTCCGGCTGTTGCCGAAAATACCAAAACTGCCCAAAGTAAAAATGAAGTTATTATTGATTGCTTTTTCATTTTGCTGATTTTTCTTTATTCTACTTCTTTCCGCTTCCGATATTGATTTCGAGTGGCTTACTCTGATTCTTTGTCTGACTGGCTTCACTTGCCTCAATCTGCTGAAGTTTCCTTTGCGTGGTATCTATGATCCCATCTTTGGGCTCCGGATAATTTTCCAGAATACTTTTTAGCGTATGCTTGGCCTGAAACTCATCGCCGTTTTTCAGGTAGATATCGGAAAGTAAGATGAAACTTTTAGCCAGCCAGAACTGGTGTGGTGAGTTTTTATCGATGAAATCCATTATTTCCTTTTCCGACTCTTTGAATTTCTGACGCTCGAATAAAATGTCGGCCAGCAAAAATTTAGCCTCGGCTCCTTCAGCCGAGTTGGTTTCAGCCGAGAGCTTTCCAAGCAGAGGGAAAGCCTTGTCCTTATTATCGGTTTTATAATACGAGATTGCCAGTATGTAATTGGTTTCACGCCTCAACACTTCCGATACCTTTTCGGAAGCCAAAACCTGATTGGCAGCTTCAATACAAGCCGGATAATCGGCCAGTTGGAAACGGCACCGCATAATTCCGGTTCGTGCATCAAGCTGATTGTTAGCCGTTGTAGAAATACGGGTAAAACGTTCGAAATAAGCCAGCGACTTCTGGTAATTCCGGGCATTATAATGCAAACCAGCCGCTTTCGACAAAGCAGCTTCAGTAAAACTGTTATCGGATTGTGCAATTACAAATTCGTATCCGGATAAAGCCCGGTTAACATCTCCCTCATTATACAGTAGTTCTGCCAGGTAAAATTGTGAATTGACCGCAAAACTACCATTGGGGAACTGAGCCAGATAGCGTTCAAACTGCTGGCGAGCCTTCTTGTCGCGCAACATGTACAATTTTTCAGCCGACTGGTACGAAAGCGAATCCTGCTCGCTAACCGAAACCTGCACACCCGGCCCCAGTTTGCCGGTGTAGGCAAAATAGGAATCAACGTCGTTCATTTCTACATAGCAATTCTTCAATCCGGCCAACGCAGCCTGAGTTTCGGGCGTGTTGGGCGAACGATCAATCACTTGTTTGTAATAACCAATAGCCGATTGATAATCGTTGGAATTGTAATAAACCAGCCCAAGCTGAACCAACGCCTTATTCAGGAATCCGCTTTGAGGATACTTGCTGATTAATTCCTTGTACTGACTGATAGCAACCTGCGGTTGGTTGGTACGCTCGAATGTGCGCCCCAACTCGTAAAGTGCATCATCCAAATAGGATGATTTTGGATAGTTCTGAACCAGAGATTGCAATCCAGATATTTTGCTGTTGTAATCTCGTTGCAATCCCAAGCAAAATGACTTTTGAAATAAGGCATAATCGGCATCGTAGCTATTCATCCGGAGCGATTTGTCGTAGCTTGAAATGGCGCTGGTATAATCTCGGTTCACAAAATAACAGTCGCCAAGCCGGTTATTGGCATCAGCAACTTTCTCGGTACGCGAATCATTCTCCAGATTCAGATACTTTCTGAAATAATCAGCAGCTCCCTGATAATCTTTTAACTGGAAATAAGAATAAGCCAGATTGTAATGTGCCACTCTGAATTCCAAAAGTGAAAATGCTCCGGGTGATTTCAAAAAACCAGTATATTCAGAAATAGCTCGGTTGTAATCTTTAAGCTGATAATACGCCTCTGCTTTCCAGAAAAGAGCCAGCGCCCGGTAATTCTTATTAAAGTCGCCTGCCTCGATTGACCGGTTGAAATTATCAATTGCCCCTTCATAATCCAGGTTATTGAAGCATTCGAGTGCCCTAAAATATGCCACACGCTGATATGCCTTTTTCACCGATGGACTTTTAACCTTGATATTTTCAATCGAAGCCATGGCATCACGGTAGTTACTGGTGCTCATGTACACTTTCACCAGGTAATCGTAGGCTACATCGTTCCGTTCCGAATTTGGATACAAGGAAATGTATTTATCAAATGCCTTTATGGTTTCGTTAAACGGCGAATACGACAATTCATAAGTTATTTTGGCATAATTGAACAAGGCATCTTCCTTTATTTTAGCATCAAAATCAAACTCTGATGCTGCTTCAAAAGCCTGTCTGGCTTTGTTCTTATCGTTGGTAACCACATAACAATCAGCCAAATGATAGTAGGCGTTCTGAGCCAGCTGGTCTTTCCCTTTCGAAGCAATTTCAAGCCGCGGAATAGCTTTAGATTCTTCATTATTGAGGTAGTAACAATAACCCAGCATGTAATTCTCCTGACGACCCCTGTTATTTTTATCCGAAAGGTAAAATTCCAGAAACTGGATGGCTTCCTTAAATTCGTGCAAATGGAAATACGAATCGCCCAGAATACGGGCCAACTCTGGCTGTTGGTCGGCTGAAACTTTATTAATGAGCGGACCTGTGTAATTAACCACTTCACGATATTTAGCCTGTTTGTAATATATCTGACTGATATAAAACGGAATAACTTTTTCAAACACCGGGTTCTTTTGCAACTTCAAAAATTCCTGCAAGGCCGATTCATAATTGCCATTCAGGTACTGAATGTGCCCCCAATAATATTGAGCTTGAGCTGCATAAGCTGAGTTTCCATCCTTAATTTGACTAAAATCAGCTACCGCTGCTTCCATTTTTTCGGTTTCAAAATTGGAATAGCCTCTCAGATAGTAAAAATGAGCCTGTTCTTCTTTTCCCAGATCCGATCTGTTAAACCCTTCCAGTGTCTTTAAAACTGCCGCATATTTTTTCTTATCAAACTGATAGGTCGCCTGTTCAAACAAAGCCCGATTCCGTAAAACACTTTCAGGAAATTCTTCCATGAAGGCCGCAATCTGTTCTTCTGCATTTCCATTGTCGAGTTTCAAACTACAAAGAGCTTTATAAAACATGGCCTCAGCCTTGATTTCCGAATTTTCCGTAGCCTGTTCTGCGATCCGGTCAAACATGCTGATTGCCGAAATATAATTTCTGGACTGATAAAGTTCTTTGGCTTTCTGAATATCTGAACTGAGAGATTGGTGATAAACCGTTTGCTGAGCCTGAACCGGCAAAAATGCCGAAGCCAGTAAAATCAGCATAACTACAAATCGGATTGTCTTCATTGGATATCTGGATATTATATTTTCAAAATATGAGGCATTACACAAACCATACCATCTTTTCTTACTGACAAGATTCAAAAACTAAAGTTGCTTGTGTAAAATTAATTATTCTCCGGGCGACTTTCCTGAATTACTTCCCGAATTCTTAACAAAAACTGATATTTCGATCGGATTAGTATTTTGAGGATAAAAAAATTAGTTTTGCATACATTCCAAATTTGCAATTTCAATGCCTGAAGAAAACATCATACAGCTGGTTAATGCTGATATCATTCAGCGTGATCATGTGGTACTTACCGATATTAATCTGGAAATTAAACCGGGTGAATTTGTTTACCTGATTGGCAAAGTAGGTACGGGCAAATCGAGTCTGATTAAAACATTAAATGCAGAATTACCACTTGAGAAAGGTGCAGGGAAAGTCGCCGGATTTGATCTTGCCAATCTGAAAATTAAGGAGATTCCGCTTCTGCGCCGTAAACTTGGTGTTGTTTTTCAGGATTTCAGACTACTGTCGGACCGAAATGTTTTCGACAACCTGGCATTTGTACTTCGGGCAACCGACTGGAAAGATGAAAAAGAAATTGCAGACCGTGTCAATGAAGTGCTTGATATGGTTTCGATGCTTCACAAAACCCAATCGATGCCGCACCAGCTGTCAGGAGGAGAACAACAACGTGTAACTATTGCCCGGGCCTTACTGAACGATCCTGAAATCATTCTGGCCGATGAACCAACCGGAAACCTCGATCCACAAACGTCCATCG
>CAYRBM010000097.1:0-19818 GCA_964422425.1 uncultured Odoribacter sp. | reverse complement strand
GAAGGAAAAAAAAGGATTGCTCTCTGTTCTGATTTCCCGGTCAGAACATAAACTGTTGCGGATCGAGATTGTTGATGATGGAATTGGTATGAGGAAAGCGGGTGAAATGATGCGTCAGTCTCATCTGCTTTATACGTCAAGAGGAAAAGAATTGACAGAAAAGCGAATAAAACTCCTGAACGAAATGGGATATCATATTCAGCTCGATATTCAAAGTTCAGATCAGGGAACGCATGTAGTTATAAAAATTAATCACGATGATAAAGTCTGAAATTACGGCAATTATTGTTGAGGACATTAAAGATTACCATCGGGTAATCGAAACGTTTGTCCAGGAGGTTTCACCGCACGTAAAAATTGTTGGTAATGCCTTCACGCTTAAAGAAGCTGAAAAACTGATCAGGGAGCTTAATCCTGATCTTCTCTTTCTGGATATTCAGTTCGAGGCCGAAGGAAGAACGGCCTTTGATATGTTGCATAAATTTGCCAAACAGGATGGTTATCCGTTTCAGGTTATTATTACTACGGCTCACGATGAACAAAAGTATTATGCCGAAGCCTTTAACCTGGGGGCAGTGCATTTTTTAATGAAACCCATCGATAAGGAGAAGTTAGGCGAGGCACTTGACCGCGTTCAAAAGAAACAGCCCGTGCTCCAGTTTTCGAACCTGCTTGATCAGATGCAGCAAATACACAATCAGCTGCACCAGACTAAGTTTCCCGATCGTTTTATCATTGAAGGGATGAATTACAGCGAGGTGGTTCTCCTTAAGGATATCGTTTACCTTGAAACCGAAAACCGGTACACCAACATTTATCTGGTAAATTCTTTGGGTAAGCCAATTTGTTCTACCCTGAATATTGGCGAATATGCCAAAAAGCTTTTGCCCGTTCCGAGTTTTTTCCGAATTCACCGGAATGCCATTGTCAATGTAAACTATGTTGTCCGGTATTTTAAAAAAGACCGTGTAATCGTTTTGACGCCGCCTTTCGAAAAGCAATATGCAGCAAAGGACAGATTTAAAGAATTTGTTGATTACATGACTAGTCGCGGAATTCTGAATTAATTGAAATCCAGGTCGGAAAATTTTCTTTTAAAAATATTGAAGTTTCTGCAACATTATTCTGCACTGACGGTCACATCATTCAAAACACTAAAACTTGAAAGTTATGAGCATGAATGAAGTATTGATGGCCGCGGTAATCTTTTTTTCGATTTACATGGTTCTGAAGAATTTTACCGACTTTCTGTTAAAACGGAAAATTATCAAAGCCGGCCATTTTGATAATGCCGGAATTTTAAACCAAAAAGTAGCCAGTGAGAGTATTGGTAATCAGGAGGCCAATAAATATCCATCGCTAAAATGGGGCTTGGTTGCTTTTTTTGCCGGAATTGGATTTATAATCATTAATCAAATAAGTCCAAGTATAGGTAATGGGAATTATTGGGAGAGTAGCCACAACACATTTATGGAACATAGTCTCCTGCCTTTTGGAATTGAACTGGTGAGTATTTCTATGGGATTCATCGTTTATTTTCTGATTGTAAATTTCTTCGGAAAGAAATAAGCTAACATTTGGGGCAACTCCCGTGCCTTTCAGAAACAGAAAAACAACCTTCTGCCTGAATTTGCAGCTATTGTGAATTAAGGCAGAAGGTTATTTTTTTACTATCAGGTAATATCGCTGAGCAAAGGATAGGCTCGTCGTCTAATTACCTGGCATTTTTATCCGGCCTCTGGGTTTTAATTCTTACTTTTGTCCCGAACAGAAAAGGAATTGACATGTCGGTACATAAAGAGATAAAGCGGGTTACCACCCATGTGCTTTCGGAAATGAAACTGAATGGTGAGAAAATTGCCATGTTGACGGCTTATGACTACAGCATGGCCAAACTGGTCGATCAGGCCGGAATTGATATCATTCTGGTTGGAGACTCGGCCTCAAACGTAATGGCCGGAAACGAAACAACTCTTCCCATTACCCTCGACCAGATGATTTATCACGGCAAGTCGGTGGTAAAAGCAGTGAATCGTGCGTTGGTAGTGGTGGATATGCCATTTGGAACCTGCTCGGGAAACCCTTTGGAATCGCTGAATGCAGCCATCCGAATCATGAAAGAAACGGGGGCCGATGCGCTAAAAATTGAAGGAGGAAAAGAAATAATCACCGACATCAAAAAGATTATTGATGCCGGGTTGCCGGTTATGGGACACCTGGGACTGATGCCACAATCGATTAACAAATACGGAACTTATACCGTTCGCGCCAAAGAGGAGGCAGAAGCTCAGAAATTAATTGAAGATGCCATTTTGCTGGAAGAAACCGGTTGCTTTGCGATTGTTCTGGAAAAAATTCCGGCTGAGCTGGGAACTAAAGTTGCCCAAACACTCAAAATCCCGGTTATCGGAATTGGCGCCGGTGGCGGTGTCGATGGCCAGGTGCTGGTGATTCATGATATGCTGGGCATTTCGCAATCATTCTCACCTCGCTTCCTGCGAAGGTATTTGAATCTGGCCGATGAAATCAAAGGAGCTGTGGGGCATTACGTCCAGGATGTGAAGGCTCAGGATTTTCCGAATGAACGGGAACAATACTAGAAGTTTCAATTTCAAAGTTTTAGGTTTCAGGTCAAAAATGGAAATTGAATATTCGATATTGATTATTGGATATTTTTCACCAAACAATAAGAAAGACAATGGAGATAATTTACGAAGACAATCATATCATAGCCGTAAACAAAGCGTGTGGAGAGATTGTGCAGAGCGACAAAAGCGGCGATGAAACGCTGATTGACAAGGTGAAGGAATACATTCGCGTTAAATACAATAAACCAGGGGAAGCCTGGCTTGGCTCGCCTCACCGGTTAGACCGGCCTACCAGTGGGGTGGTTCTTTTTGCACGGACCAGCAAGGCATTGACTCGCTTGAACGAAATGTTTCAGGATAAAGATGCCATGAAAAAAACATACTGGGCTGTGGTTGACGGAATGCCGGAAGAAGAGGAGGGAACATTGCATCACTGGCTTGCACGCGATGAGGAGAAAAACAAGTCGCATGTGTACAACAAGGAAAAAAAAGGTTCGAAAGAAGCTATTCTTCATTACAAACACGTGGCGGCATTAAAGAATTTTCATTTGCTTGAGATTGATTTGAAAACTGGTCGGCACCACCAGATTCGTGCTCAGTTGAACAAGATTGGTTTGCACATTAAGGGCGATTTAAAATACGGAGCTGCGCGCAGTAACGAGAATGGGGGCATTCATCTTCATGCCCGCAAGGTTGAATTTATTCATCCGGTTTCGAAAGTGCCTGTCAAAATTGTGGCACAACCACCCAGAGACGCCATTTGGAACGATTTGGTACAGATTGATTACCTGAAAGAAAAGTGATCAGTATTTGGGGCAATAATCAGTTGAAAAGTTCGCTGTAAAACTTTCGCTTCCTTATATAAAATTGAAAAACGATACTCTTCCGGAGCATTTCCTTCGGAAGATTTGTTTTTTTTGGCGGTCGGGTCTGCTTCCTTTTCTGACTCAGAATGGACAGTGATCCGTAAAAATGAAGATGAGCTTTTAGTACACTTTTGATGCCGTTTAGATTAAACTCGGCCAGTAATTTGAGTGCCGCTAAACCATCCAGAAGCATGCGGATAAAAAGAATTCGGAAGAGCTTGTCAGAGGGAAGATTTTTATACAACAGCCAAAGGTTGTTTCTGAAATTCAGATAAAGTTTGCGTGGACTGTTATAGGGTAAACTTCCGCCCCCGAGGTGAAAAACAGTGCTTTCAGGACAGTAAACGATTCGAAAACCTTTATTTTTCAACCGCCAGCACAAGTCAATTTCTTCCATGTGTGCCCAGAAATCGGCATCGAAACCACCAAGTTCGCGATAAAGGTCTGCCCTGATGAATAAACATGCACCGCTTCCCCAGAAAATATCGGTAGTCTGGTCGTATTGCCCGCAGTCTTCTTCCAACTCGTTAAAAATACGTCCACGGCAGAACGGAAAGCCAAAGCGGTCGATGAATCCGCCCGCTGCTCCGGCATATTCGAAATGAGTTTTTTGGTTATAGCTGAGTATCTTTGGCTGAACGGCTGCAATAGTTGCATCAGCATCCATTAAACGAAGCGGAGCATTCAGCCATCCTTCGGTAACTTCCACATCCGAATTCAGGATGACAAAATAGTCGGCTTCAACTTGCCTCAACGCTTCGTTGTAGCCATGTGCAAAACCGAAATTCTGCTTCAGGTCCAGAATATTTACTTCAGGAAAACTCTCCTGAAGAATTTGCAGGGAGTTGTCAGTAGAACCATTGTCGGCAACGATAATCCGGGTTGAATCGTTTTTACTGAATTCAATCACCGAGGGCAAAAACTGCGTTAACAGCTTTGCTCCGTTCCAGTTGAGGATGACAATGGCGACTTTGGGATTCATGGAAAGATTGACGGATTGATTTACTGAAGGATTGATTTCTTTGTTGCGGGTTTCGGGTTGCGAGATTCAGGTTAAGACAGAACTCGTATCCCGTATCTCGCAACTCGCAACAATCATTGTTGACTGCGACTGAACACTGATTACTTGATTTTACGGTACCAGCAATTTGGCCAGCACGACAGCCATATTTTCTTTTTCGATGTTGTAAAGAATGTTCGCTATCTTCTCCATCTTTTCCGGTTCTTCCGATTGCAGGATCATTTTGATTTCGCGTATTTGTTTGCCGGTCATTTCTTCTTCAAGCAGCGACCATATTTTTGTATTTTCCTCTTCCTGTTTCGGTACGCCCAAATGCTCGAGCTCCAGTTTGGTGGCTTCCAGTATTTCGCGGGCTTTTAGAATGACGGGGTCGGAATCTTTTCCTGTTCCGGCTGCATCGCGCAATGTCCAGCTCGAATAGTCGTATTTCAGGTCTTTAATCATTCGCACTTTCGAGCTTTCCTTGCCAAAAATCCGCTCCAGAAAAACAATAGTGTGGCTTTTCCAGGCTTCGAGATCAAAATTTTTGGCATTCAGACTTTCAATCTGTTTGTTGATAAGGGCAATTTCTTTTTCGACCATTGGGCAGAAGTATTAGTTGATGCAAGTTACAAGGATTTCCGGTTGTGCAAAAATCTGTCGGTGATTATTTGTTTGAAAAGTGATTCAAAGTATTTTTAATCTGCTTAAATTTCGGGCAAACTTTCACCTGATTGAAATGGCAACAAAAAAAGTAAGCTATAAAGAAGCAATCACCGAGATTGAAGAGATTCTCGAAAAAATAGAAAATGAAGAATTGGACGTGGATGAACTGGCAGAGCAGGTCACCCGGGTTTCTGCGCTGATTGGAATCTGCAAGGAAAAACTTCACAAGACCGAAGCTGAGGTTGAGAAGATTTTGAAAGAAATGAATCAATAAAAATTGGGCATAGAAAGAGGCACAGGTACATAATAAATAGTTGTCTGTGCCTGTGCCTTTCTTCCTTTCCCCTGATCAGAATCTGATATTCATTCCTGCAAGGAAATGAATTCCGGCCTGAGGGAAGTAACCGTCCATAGCAAACCTTTCACCACCAAGCATGTATGAGTAGGTCCACGCATTATTCTCATACTCTGTATTAAAAAGGTTGTTTACCAGCAAATGCATACTTAATTCTTTTGCAAATTTCTGAGGTACGTGGCAGGTAAGTTTCAGGTTATTTAGAAAATAGCCATCCAGCTTTCGCTCATTACTCGATGAATTATCGATGTATTGTTTGCTTACGGCATACGACATCAGGTCAAGGCTTAAACCTTTGGTTGCCAGCCAGCTAATTTTGCTGTTGAAAATAGCTTCCGGCGAAAAAGCCAGATCGGTGGTCCCCAGATAGGTTGATACCTGACCTCCGTTATCCCAGTCGTCAACATATTCGGTGAAGTTCTTGATTTTGTTTTTGCTGAGAGTCAGATTCATGTCCCATTTTAATTTTTCATTTAGTCTGGCGCCGCCCATTAACTCAATTCCGGCCCGGTAGCTGTCGTCAGCATTAACCATGATGGGAGCACCCACATCGTTAATTTCGCCGGTGAGGATTAATTGGTTTTGGAAAACCATGCAATAGGCGTTTGCTCCAAATACCAGCCAGTGGTTGTGGTATTTATACCCAAGTTCGAAATCGTTGAGGGTTTCAAAAGTTGGCTGTTTCCCTTCCGGATCGGCATCCACGTAGTTGTCGCGATTGGGTTCGCGGTTGGCACGGGCATAATTGGCATAAAAGCTCTGCCGATCATCCGGCTGCCAGAAAATCCCGACTTTAGGATTGAAAAACTCAAATTTGTGCGATTGCGTTAATACCCGCAAATCATCATCTGTTCCGTCAATGTCGTAATTAATGATGCGATACTGAAAATCTGCAAACAAGTTCAGGTTTTCAACTACTTCATAATTGTATCGGGCAAAAACGTTAAAATCTTTTTTTAGTCCGGTTCCGCGATACCACTCATGGTTCATGTTGGCATTGCCCGAATTCCGCATCCAGATTACTTTCCCGAAATGACGGCCATCGTAAACATTGTAGCCTCCCCCCAGTGTAAAATCCCGGGTTTCCTGTTTGCTGCTGAGCGAGTACGTTAATCCGTAAAAATCATTGTCGAGCCATTTCCGGCGAATTAAATCAGATTTTTTAATGGTTTCTCCGCCATATACAGGCGCGGTGATCAGGTAATCTGCTAGTTTTTCATCCTCTTTAAATTGCTCATAATAACCGTTGCCCGGGGTGTAAAACAGGCTGGCATTCAGGTGAAGGCTGGTAGTTAGTTTTTGAGAGAACAGTGCCTGAAAGTGATCTTGCTGATAGTGGTCAATTTCGTTTTCGTAGGTGTACAAGTTATAGGTTCTGCTATCCGAAGCAATCATTTCGTCAACCTGTTTTTGCGAATATAGCCAGTGATCTGCGTATCGCTGCATGCCAGCCATGTCGTTTTTCAGTCGCACCGATGGTACGCCGTTCCAGGCCTGGTAAGTATCTTCGAGCCCTGAGAAAACGTTGACTTTCAGGATAGTTCGTTCGGTAAAATAACCACCTGAAACGAAGAATGATTTCAGGTCGGAAAAGGCACGGTCAATAAATCCATCGGAACTGACTTTGGAAAGACGGGCATCGAATGCAAATTTATTTTTAAGTAGTCCTGAACTTACGGCTACTGAGTTTTTTAATGTTCCGAATGATCCGGCAGACGAACTGAATTCGGCAGATGCTTCCTTGGTAAGCGTGGCTGTCTGCAGATTGATGGTTGCCCCGAACGCTGCTGCCCCATTAGTCGAAGTTCCGACACCACGCTGCACCTGAATGTTGTCGGTCGATGAAGCCAGGTCGGGAATATCAACCCACCATGTTCCGTGCGATTCTGCGTCGTTCATTGGTATGCCATTTATGGTCACATTAATGCGGTTTAAGTCGGTTCCCCGAATGCGAAAGTTGGTATAGCCAACCCCCGTTCCAGCATCGGAAGTGGCCACAAAAGAAGGAGTCAGGCTCAGCAGATAAGGAATATCCTGCCCCATATTTTTATTCCTGATCTCAGATTTCTCAACTGTTGTGTGTGCTACAGGCATATTTCCGGTTACGCGGCTGGCCGAAACCAGCACTTCTTCCGTCATGATATGATCTGGCTTCAGCACCACCTCGATTGCCTGATCGCTGTTCAGCTGTACTTCCTTTGTTTGCTTTTCGTAACCAATGAATGAAATGACCAGCTGATAATTTCCGGCTTTTAAATTTTTAAACTGAAAAGCACCGTTTAAATCGGTCGTTGTTCCGGTAAAGCTGTTCGAAATGGCAACTGCAGCACCGGTAAGCCGCTCTCCGGCATTTGATTTTACCGTTCCCTTCAGTGTAAATTGAGCGAATGCCAAATACACCGCACATTGCAGGAGCAATGTCAAAAAAATACGTTTCATCCTTGTTTTTTTAATGGTTAATGAATAACCAATGAGGCAAGTCTTCACTTTCGCCATCCCTTCGCCGGCATTACCCGTATCAGGTTCGGTGGGTATGATCTCAGCCCGTAATTACCCCGGTTTTCACCGGAAAGGCACCCCATTGCGTAAAAATATCGGGACAAATGTATTGGTTTAATGGTTCTGATCAAAACTTTCCGGAGAAAAAGTGTTCACAGTCTTTTTTTTATGGAAAACTTTTGTTTCGGAAAAATTGTCATTCAGAATACTTTTAGGAGAGAATTTTTGACATTAAAAATGACTTTATGGCACTATATATCAGTGATATAGTGTTTGGTATCGGGTTTGAAATATAGCCTCCTGAAAACAAGAAACAAAAATAAAAGTATCACTTAAAGTATGGAGGATTAAACTATGTTACCAGTATTTAGAAACAGAAACCTGCCGGATTTATTTGACGAATTCTTCAACTCGAATTTACTCCCGAATTTCGTCGAAGAAGGAGCCTGGAAATCGACTCCGGCTGTAAACATCTATGAAAACAATGAAAAGTTTGAAATTGAAGTTGCAGCTCCCGGCCTCGAAAAAGAAGATTTCAAGATTGATCTGAAAAACGACCATTTGCTGGTTTACTCGGAAAAGAAAGATAAAAAAGAAGAGAAAGAAAAAGGGAAAGTAGTTCGTTCAGAATTCCGCTACTCATCGTTTCAGAGGTCGTTTGCCCTGCCTAAAGAAGTTGATGTTGCCGCTATTAAAGCTACACACAAGAATGGCGTGTTAACCATCGAACTTCCCAAGAAAACGGAATACAAGGAAAATTGGTCTCGTCAGATCGAAATCATGTAAGTTTAGTTTGGTTAGTATTGGATTTTTGAGGATTGTGCTTTATGGTGCAATCCTCTTTTTTTTATAAGTCTTTCTTCGAAAAGCTCAGTGGCAATAAACTTTCCACTCCATTCAATATCAAAATTGAATCCTGCCCGTCAAGAATAATCCGGATTGGATGCTGAAAACGAAATTCGGCTTCAGCCAGCGCCTGACGACACGATCCGCAAGGCTTTACAGTATCTTTCACTAAAACGCCATCCTTCGCGGCCGAAATAGCAATAGTTTTTACTTCCGAATTAGGAAAATTAGCATTGGCATAAAACAATGTTACCCGCTCAGCACATAAGCCGGAGGGATATGCCGAATTTTCCTGATTGTTGCCTCTGACTACCTGTCCATTGCCCAATAAAATAGCAGCTCCCACATGAAACCCTGAGTAAGGGGCATAGGCTTTTGAAGTTATACTTCGTGCTTCTTCCAAAAGTGTACGGTCACTTTCAGGCAATTCATCAATCGAATGATATTGATATACAATAATTCTGATTTCCGACGTTTGCATAAGTAAACAGTTTGGCTCAAATGTACGTTAATACTTGCGAATTGACAATGGTTGCAACTGTCAACAATTTCTTATTTTTGTGAATAACACCAATCAATCGTTATGTTCAAATATATTTTACCCTTTATTGCAATTTTCATTTTTCAGATGGGCTTTGCCCAAAACCGCCAGCAAACGCGTGAAGAATACATCCAGAAGTTTTACAAACTTGCTATTTCTGAGATGGAACGAAGTGGGGTTCCGGCCAGTATTACTCTGGCACAGGGATGCTGGGAGTCGCAAAACGGAAACAGCAGGCTAGCTACCGAAGGAAACAATCATTTTGGTATAAAATGTAAGGCCGAATGGAAAGGCCGCAAAATTTATCATGACGATGATGCCAAAGGTGAGTGTTTCCGGAAATATGCTCATGCCGAAGCATCATACATTGATCATTCCAACTTTTTGCGAAACAGCAGCAGATACAGTTTTTTGTTTGAGCTCGATCCGAAAGATTACACGGGTTGGGCTAAGGGTTTGAAAAAGGCGGGGTATGCTACAGACCCTACTTATGCCGAACGTTTGATCAAGATAATTGAGGACTACAAGCTTTATCTTTACGATGAATACGTTGATAACCGACAGATCGCCTCAATTAAAAAGGAGCACCAAATGCCAAGCCTCGGTGTTTCTTCTTTGGGCAGACCAAATGCCTCGCATAAAATTGAACTTCGCAACGGACTTCGAACAATTGTGGTTGCCGAAGGAGACACTTATCAGGCCATTGCCAAAGATTTGGGCATGAAAGAGTGGGAGCTTCAGGCTTACAACGATTTTGAAAAAGGAAGACAGCTTCGGGTTAATGAGATTTTGTACATTGATCACAAGTTTAAAAAAGCCGACCGCAAGCATAAACAGCATGTTGCTGAAGACGGAGATACCATGCATTATATCTCGCAGCGATATGCACTGAAGCTAAAACCTTTGCTTCGCCGCAACCGCATGAAAACAGGCGAAGAACCCATTGCCGGACAAGTTATTTACCTGAGAAGTAAAAAGCCCCGGAAAGGATAGGTTTTTAATTGACCGGGAATATTTTGTACTTTTGCCGCCTGTAAATCAGATGGACAAAAGGATTGGGATGGAATATTCAGGAAAGAAAGCATCGTTTTATACACTTGGTTGTAAATTGAATTTCTCCGAAACTTCGAGTATTGCCCGAAGGTTTGAGGATGTTGGATTTAGTCGTGTTGATTTTTCAGAAAGAGCTGATGTTGTTGTGATCAATTCGTGCTCGGTGACGGCAGAAGGCGACAAAAAAACGCGAAATATTATTCGGCAGGCTGTACGAAAAAATCCGGGGGCAATGGTTGTGGTAACCGGATGTTATGCCCAGTTGCAGCCCGATGCCATTCAGCACATTGATGGTGTTGATCTCATTGTAGGATCATCCGGGAAACTGAGTATTCCGGAATATCTGGGCGATTTGACAAAAAAGGAGAAAACCGAAGTTTACATTGAAAAACCAAAGGAAATCCGGAATTTTTTTCATGCCTATTCGTTTGGCGACCGAACCCGAAGCTTTCTGAAAGTTCAGGATGGTTGTGATTACTACTGCACGTATTGTACAATCCCATTTGCCCGCGGTCGCAGCCGCAACGATACCATCAGCAATACGGTAGCCGAAGCGCGGAAAATTGCCGAAAGAGGAACACTGGAAATCATACTGACTGGGGTAAATATTGGTGATTTTGGCAAATCGACCGGCGAAGAATTCATTGATTTGCTGAAAGAACTGGACCGGGTTGAAACACTCCGTCGTGTTCGAATATCTTCAGTCGAGCCAAATTTACTGACGGATGAGATTATTGAGTTTGCTGCAAGCTCGCAGCGGATAATGCCTCATTTTCATTTGCCGCTTCAATCGGGCTCAAACGATGTGCTGGCCCTGATGAAACGAAAATACAAACGCGAGGTTTTTGAAAGTCGGGTAGCTAAAATTAAGAAAGAGCTGCCTCACGCTTTCATTGGAGTAGATATAATTGCCGGGACGAACGGAGAAACTGATGAATTTTTTCGGGATTCGTACCGGTTCATTGCCGATCTGGACGTTTCGCAGTTGCATGCTTTCCCTTATTCCGAAAGGCCAGGGACCAAAGCTCTGGAACTGAAACCTGTTGTTCCGGTTGACGAGCGCAAAGAGCGTACTCAAAGGCTTATTGCTCTATCTGACCGAAAAACAGAGCATTTTTATACCAGGCATTTGGGTTCGGTGCGCCCGGTATTGTTTGAAGAACAAAAGGATAAACAATCCAGCGCAGGATTTACGGATAATTACATTCGGGTGGAGGCTGACTATGACTCCAAACTTGAAAACCGAATTTTTCAGGTACGACTCGATCGCATTTTGCCCGACGGAAATGTGAAAGGAACAGTTTTGGAATAGAAGTCAGGATAAAATACCTGATAGGGAAGCAATGTTTTGTTCGTTTGAAATTTATATTCTTTGAATTTTAACTTGTGTACTATGAATCTTGAAAAATTATGCACTCAGGTGCAGGAGGTGGCCCGGGAAGTTGGCCGGTTTATTTTTGAGGAACGTGAAAAATTTACAACCGCCGACATTATCCACAAAGGAAAATCGGATATGGTGACTTACGTGGACAAAACTTCGGAATCGAGGATTGTTGCAGCTTTGCGCGAATTACTTCCCGGATCAGGATTCATAGCCGAAGAGGGTACAGCCAGCGAAAACGGGGAGAAATACCGGTGGGTAATTGATCCGCTCGACGGAACCACCAACTATATTCACGGCCTGTCGCCTTTCGCTGTAAGTATTGCTCTCATGGAAGAGCAAGAGATCATTCTGGGAGTGATTTATGAGATCAGCCTTGACGAGATGTTTTATGCCTGGAAGGGCAGTAAGGCATACCTGAACGGACGTGAGATTCGGGTGTCGGATGCTGCGACAACCGCCGATTCGCTCATCGCAACCGGATTTCCGTATTATGATTTTTCGAAGCTGGATAAGTATATGGACGCTATGAATTATTTCATGCGAAACTCTCATGGGATGCGCCGTTTGGGTTCGGCCGCAGCCGATATGGCTTATGTGGCCTCCGGAAGATTTGAGGCTTTCTATGAACATGCTCTTCACTCGTGGGATGTTGCTGCCGGAATCATTATTGTGAAACAAGCCGGGGGAAGGGTGTGTGATTTTAACGGCGGCGAAAACTACCTGTTTGGCGGAGAAATGATAGCCTGCAATGCCAAATACTTTGACGAGTTTTATGGTCTTGTCAATAAATATTTGTCGTGATTAAATTTTGTCAGGACTTATTTTTTTAGCGGTACTGATGATTATGCCGTCGTTTAGTCGTGTTTCGAGCTGATCACCTGTCCTGACTTGTGCAACCGATTTGATGATTTTTCCATCGACCATAGTCAAGGAATAACCTCTCCGGATAATGTTCTGAGGATCGACTAATCTGAGCTTGGCCTGAATGGAGATGAGGTTTTTCTTTTCCGCTTTCAAAAGCTCAGTTGCCCTTATTTTTAGTAAATGCTCATTTTTGCTTAACTCATTTTTGCCTTTCAGCACTTGTTGTCTGAACAGGAAACGAAGCCGGTTCCCGGAGTTTTCGAGTGTGTGCCTTTGTCCGGTGACAAAACGTTTAGTAAGGTTGCGGGCGTCAACGGTAAGTTGCTTCAGGTTCGTTTGCTGATCTTTCAGAAAAACTTCGGTACGGTTTGCCAGATGAATTCCGGCTACTTCCAATCGGTTTCGCTGCGAAACAATCAGCTGATTAACCATTACGCTGAGCTGTTCGGTGGCTTCAGTAAGGCGGTTCTTGTTTTCTTCAATCTGGTCATTGACCATTTCAATGAAACGTTCTTCAAGTTCTTTCAACTCCTGAGCGAAACGCAACGAACCAGCTATCAGAAATTCTGCAACGGCAGTGGGAGTTTTCAACCGGGTATGTGCAACCAGGTCAACAACCGAATCATCCTTGTCATGCCCAATGCCTGTAATAACCGGAATGGGAAACTGGGCGACATGAAAAGCCAGATCGTACTGATCAAAACAGGCCAGATCGAGTTGTGAGCCGCCACCGCGGATAATAACTACCGCATCGAACCATTCTTCGTAAAGATAAATCTGCTCCAGTGCATCCATGATGCTTCGGGGAGCTTCATTCCCCTGCATAATTGCCGGAAACAGTTTGGTGTAAAATATAAACTGGTGCGGATTGTGATGCAGCTGGTCCAGAAAATCCTGCAAGCCGGCAGCAGTAGGGGAGGAGACAATTGCAATTCGCTGCGGAACTAGTGGCAATTCCAATTCCTTATTCATCTCAAAAACTCCGTCTTCCTTTAGCCGACGAATAATTTCTCTTCTTTGCCTGGCCAAATCGCCCAGCGTATAAACCGGATCAATGTCGCGGATATTCAGGCTGAAGCCGTAAACTTCATGGTATTCGACTTTGGCCTGCAAAAGCACTTTCAACCCCTCAGAAAATGACTGACCGGTTGTGGTTTCGAAATATGGGCGCAACATTCTGAATGTGTATGACCAAATGGTGGCTCTGCATCGGGCAACGACGTTATCAGTTCCCTGTTCTGTTTCAACAAGGTCGAGATAACAATGTCCGCTTCGGTTCACCGTCATCTCGCTAATTTCGGCAACCACCCAAACTGGCAGTGCAAATGCTTCTTCCAGGTTGTATTTGACCTGCTGTTGAAGCTCGGATAATGTCATTTGCCGTTCCATGGTCGTCTGTTTAATGGCGATAAAGTTTTTAGTTTCTGATCAGTTTTGCCTGTTCAGTTGTTTCTCCCGACTGAATTTTTAAAATAAAGATTCCCTTTTGATGGAAATGCATGTCTTTAATCAGGATATTTTCAGCGTTTTCGAATTTTTGTTGCCACACGCAAATTCCCTGCACATTGAAAAGGCCGATTGTACATTGTTTATGGGCATCAGAATTTTTGGCCCGGACATGAATCTGCGAAGTGAACGGATTGGGCCAAACCAGAAATTCTGATGCTATCTGGAGATTTGGCGAAAAATTTATTTTCAGGTATTTATCGGCTTTCTCAAAGTCGGGGATGCCGTATCCGATCAGTGAGTCAGGCTTGCTAAACTGATGCGCACTTTGTTCGATGGCTGTTTTTAACTGTTTGGCATTTGCATACGGATTGGCCTGAAGCAGGCATGCTGCCATTCCAACCAAAACTGGTGATGAAAATGAAGTTCCGCTCGAATTCCCCGGGATTCCGGCACTGGTAATCAAATAGGTTCCCCAGCCCATTGCTGCAACGTTTGGTTTCACCGCACCTCCATAGGCTGGCCCGAGTGAGCTGAACGGCGCCCTAACCCCGCTTTTATCCACAGCTGCAACTGCCAGTACATTTTGCCCGTCAGCCGGTGAGATAATGCGTTTCCAGCTGTTTGTTGCTTCATTCCCGGCGCTGGCTACAACCAGGATTCCTTTTTGAAAAGCCATATTTGCCCCCTGGGTTACCCTGGTTTTGTTCCCGGTCATATCGGCAAAGGTGTGATTCATCTGGCTGTCGTCGAACGTTGAATAGCCCAGCGAGGAATTAATAATGTCGGCCCCCAGACTGTCGGCCAGTTCAGCGCCTGCTATCCAGTTATCTTCTTCAACCCGATACTCGCTTGACGCATCTTCGGTTCGAATCAGGAAATACGAAGCATCAGATGCTGTTCCGAGCAGTTTCCCGGGAAGATTGCCTCCCATTGACGAAAGAACACTCATGCCATGGGTATGCTGCTGATAAAAATCTGATTTTGGATTGACGAGATCCCGGGTTGCCAATATCCGGTTTTTCTGGCGCAGGGTGTCAAAAGCTGCAATTTCGTTGACATGCCAGAATCCGGCATCGAGCACAGCTATTTGAACTCCTTTTCCTCGATAACCGGCTTTATGAAGGTACTGCCCGTTTAGTTGAGTCAGTTGACTGATTGACTCGCCATAATTTATTGGATCGTATGTGTTTTGGGGTTCTTTAAACTTCGACTGTGCCGACTTTAGTATGACTCCTGGTTTGGTGATTTCAACTGAACCAACAAATGGCAATGACCTGACTTTTCGGATCTGCGCAGTATCCGCAGTTTTCACCGTAACCCCGTTCAGCCATTTCGAGGTATGAATGATTTCGAAACCTCTTTTTTGCAAGCTGTCGAGGTAAACTTTAGAAACAGGAAGGTCAGTCTCATCAATTGGAATATGTTGTCGGGCTCGTCTGTCAAGCGCCCGCTGCGATAGAAAAGTTTCGGGCCGGCTGATTTCAAATGCAGTTCCTTTTTTATCCGTTAATTTGATCCAGTAATACGATGGCGCAGGTGTTTGTGCCCAACCGAAAATCGGGAATAGGAAAAAGAGGAATATCAACCCATATCTTAGCATTTTTTTATGGTCTTTGCATCAGTAACATATATTCTTCCGGATTCTGCATGAATTTCTCCGGATCAGGAATATTCTTCCCTGTGGCATTCAACTGGTTCTGCGTTTCGCGGTCAATACTGTCCTGAACTTCCGGATTTAATAGTTTTCCGGATTCGTATTTGAGTGTGAATTTCAGGTTTGATGAAGAATCGTAATATTTCCAGTCTTTGTCGCGTGAATCATTGGTATAAAAAGCATCCAGCTCAATAGTCCCGTCAGTAAACCAAGTTCTAAAGCTACCGTTCCTTTGGTTATTGGCGTAGTTGCATTCCAAAAATACTTTTCCATCCTGAAAATAAGTCCGGTAAATTCCATGCAAATTGTTGTTTTGCCAGGTCGATTCTTCCAGAAGTTCACCGGTTTTGTAGTATCGTTTGCAAATCCCGTTTTTCATCCCGTCAATGTAAGTTTCGGTTGCAACAATAGCCGAATTCAGATAATAAACCCATTCTCCGGTTTTCTTTTGATCCATGTACTGACCTTTTGCAATCAGCTTGCCTTGTGTATCAAAGAGTTCGGCATCCGATAAATCGCTGTCTTCGGCATAATTGATTTGCGCCATTACTTTGCCGTTTGAATGAAAACGTTTCATGAGGCCAACCGGTTTATCATCCTTAAAAGTCCCTTGGTAAATTAGTTTTCCTTCAAAATCCCGCTTTGACCAAACACCTTGTTTTCGTCCCTGCGAATCAACCTGGTTGGGTGTGTTTTGTGCCGTTGAAAAAATTGTAATCAGAATAAAAAAGCAAAAAATCAATCCTCGCATATCCCATTTTTTTGATGTGCTAAAAATACAGATTTATTTGGCGAATCGAATTCAGGTCTTCTGGTTTTCTGTGAGACGATTGATTTTCTAATTTTAGGCCTGAAAAATCTAATCCTGAATTATGTCTTTACCTGAAATTATAAGAACTACCAGTGAAAATCCTGATTTCAGGCTGTTGGTCAAAGCGCTCGATGAAGATTTGTATGAGCGCAATGGCGATATTCAAAAACAATACGACCAGTACAACAAAATCGACACGATAAAACATGCCGTGATTGTGTTTTTTGATGGCAGTCCTGTTGGTTGTGGCTGCTTTAAATGCCACGATGAATGCTCGGTTGAAATTAAACGGATGTTTGTGAAACATGCCTATCGTGGGAAAAAACTGGCCGCGGCTATGCTTAATGAGTTGGAGCAGTGGGCTATGGAGGAAGGTTTTTCAGTCTCGGTGCTTGAAACCGGTCGCCGACAGAGGGAAGCCCATCATTTGTATGAAAAATCGGGCTATACGCTTACCGAAAACTACGGTCAGTATATAGGAATGGATGATAGTATTTGCTACAGAAAAGCGTTGAAAAAGTAAGATTATCAGATGATTGGTAAAATAAAAATCCCTTGAATCTTGATTCGTGTTAAACCGGAAGATTCAAGGGATTTTCGAAATCAGAGTTTAGATTTATAGGTATCTGATTTTTCTGAAAATAAACTATTTCTGGGTGGATAATTCTTTGTTCGGTTGTGCGCTCATCGTGAATTCGAGTAACCCACCATCCATAATTTCCTGGTGAGTGATGTAAGTCCGATCCAGTTTTTGCCCGTTTAGTTTTGCCTCCTGAATGTATTTGTTTTCTTTCGAAGCCAGTGGTGCTTTCATGGTGAAGAACTTGCCCGGAGCCACTTCAACTTTGGCTTCCTGAACAATTGGCGAACCAAATTGATAGGTCAGTTCCGAAGGATTTACCGGATAGAAACCCATCGCGCTGAACACATACCAGGCCGACATTTGTCCGCAATCTTCGTTTCCGCACAAACCATCAGGTTTTGTGGTGTACATTTCGGTCTGAATCTGGCGGTTCAACTCCTGGGTGCGCCATGCTTTTCCGGCATAGTTAAACAGGAAAGTGGTGTGGTGACCAGGTTCGTTTCCGTGCGCATAACTGCCAATCAATCCTGAAATATCCGGAGAAGCTTGTTCCCCTTTTACTCCTTCCGCCACAAACAAGCCTTCCAACTTGGAGGCAAACGGTTCTTTTCCGCCAAGTAATTCAATCAGGCCGTTTACATCGTGCGGGGCCAGCCACAGATATTGCCATGCATTTCCTTCGGTGTAGTCGCTCCCTTCGTGTTTCGAGTATGCCGGATCAAACGGAGTTGTCCATTGTCCGTTGCTCAGTTTCCCGCGCATAAAGCCGGTCTCCTTATCGAAGTAATTCTTGTAATTGAGGGCACGTTTGAAAAAATATGCTGCATCTTCATTCTTACCTAATTTTTGTGCGACAGCTGCAACGGCCCAGTCATCGATGCAAATTTCTTCGGCCTTAGCCACCGACTGCTGAATTTTATCGGCCGGAATGTAACCCAATTTATCGTGGAACCCCATTCCGTCACGGTCGGCCATTGAGGTAGCTTTCATGGCTTCGAAAGCCAGTTGCACATCAAAATCGCCAATACCTTTCAGGATAGCTTCAGCAATTACAGAGATAGAATGATTGCCCACCATACACCAGGTTTCGTTGCCTTCGAGCTCCCAGACGGGTAGCACACCGGATTGTTTGTAGTGATCGAGCATCGATTTGACCATATCGTTTACCCTGTCTTGTTGTGTTAGCGTAAATAGCGGATGCAAAGCTCTGTAGGTATCCCACAACGAGAAAACAGTGTATCGGTTATATCCTTCTGCTTTTTGCACATCTCCTTTTACTCCCTTAAATTCACCGTTTAAGTCGGAAAATAAGGCTGGAGCAACCATGGTGTGGTAAAGCGAAGTATAGAAGATGGTTTTCTGATCTTTGTCGTTCGACTGAATGCGGATTTTCGCCAATTCTTTTTCCCAGGCATCCGAAGCAGCCTGGACGGTAGCTTCAAAGTCCCAGCCAGGCAGTGAGGCATCCAAATTTGCTATTGCATTTTCAACGCTTACCGAAGAAAGGCCAACTTTAGCCAAAACCTGTTTTTCTCCAAAGCTGAAAACACCCACGGTACGGGCATCTCCACCCACATTCTCAATAACCGATTTAATGATTGGTGCTGAAAAGCGAACTGCAAAATACACGTGCTGATCGGCTGCCCAGCCGTGAGACAAACGAACCCCGGTAACTAGTTTGTCATCAACAACATTTAACGAGGTTTGATAGGGTTTATCCCAGTTGATGGCAAATCCGAGGTTGATGATCAGATTTTTTTCGGCAGCTTCAGGAAATGAATAACGGTGCAATCCGGCTCGTTCGGTTACCGTCAGCTCAGCCTTGATGCCACTGTTTTTTAGCGTGACGGAATAAAATCCCGGTTGGGCATTCTCCTGATCATGACTGTATTTTCCTGCATAGCGGGCTACAAAATCAGCGTTTTTTTCGTCTTTCAGAAAAGTAACAGCTGTGTTTACTGGTAAAAAAGAGATATCAGCCAAATCGCCAATCCCGGTGCCGCTCAAATGCAGATGACTGAATCCTGCTAAAATACTGTCAGAATAATGATATCCTGAGCACCAGTCCCAGCCTTGAGTGCCATTATCGGGGCTTAACTGGATTTGTCCGAACGGATAGGTTGCTCCGGGGTAGGTGTGTCCGTGGAAGGCTGTTCCGATAAACGGATCGACGAAATCGGTCAGACGTTCTTCCTGAGCCTGTTTAGGGGCGTTTGTTGTGCACGCTCCAAAAATGAAAAGAACCAGAAAATAAAGTGGATGAAATTTAATCATGATTTGATTTTATTCGGTTTTTGAATTTGATTATTAGCTTTTTAAGTGCATCTTATTTTTTACTCAACATGAAAAGACCGCATGAATGTTTGGAAAGAATACGGCTGAAATCTCCGGAGACTTTCCCCATGTTTTGTCCATTCCAAAGGTCTTTAACTTCAGCTTCGCGGATGCCAAGGTCAGCCAAAGCAACTTTGACTTCAGTTGGATTGTCATCATCTGAAATATTGAAGATTGCCAGATAAATAGCTCCGGTTTTGGGATGCCGGGATGTTATGGCGACTTTCCCATTTTGCTGAAATAGCTGACGGACATCTACACTTTCACGATGCATTTTCAACACATCTCTGTTGGTGAGTAATGATAACGTAAAATCATCGTTGCT
>CAYRBM010000096.1:0-19969 GCA_964422425.1 uncultured Odoribacter sp. | reverse complement strand
GAAGGGTTTGGGCAGCTCCCAATGCCAGGGAAATTAAGCTGGTTGACACCTTTGGTGGATTAAGCGACGCTATAGAGCTGGCCAAAAACATGGCCAAACTCGAAAACTACCGAATCGTTAACCTTCCGAAGCTAAAAGATCCGTTTGAAGAATTACTGAAAGAAATTTCGGGCTCGGCAAAAGCCAGCTTTATGAAAGACGAACTAGGCGAAAACTACAAATACTACCAGGAACTTCGGAACATCGTTTCACAAAAGGGCATACTTGCCCGTATGCCTTACGACATCGACATTCGATAATCGAATCCCCCGCAACAAAAGGGCAGAGCAGTTTTAAAACTGTTTTGCCCTTTTTGTTTTCCGGCAATAGTGATCGATTTTCTACTTTTGCAAAACAGTTCCGAAGGTTTAAAGGTTAATATTAAGCATGAAGAAATTTCGAACGATACAAATTGGGGCCAATCTTTACAGCCTGTTTGCCGACGAATTTAAATCGGCCCGGTACCGTAAACATTATTCAGACGCTTCGTTCTGGGAAAAGATGAAACGATATTCGAAAATGGCCGGAATGAAAGTGGTTTATCCGGCTCTGCTTCTTCAGTACATGATGAAATCAGACGACGTTCCACTGAAAATCAAGCTGATTCTTTCAGCGGCTTTAGGTTATTTCATTCTTCCCGTCGATTTTATTCCAGACTTTGCCCCATTGCTTGGTTTTACCGACGATTTGGGCGTTTTGCTCCTGATACTCCGCCAAATGGCTGTTTATGTTACTCCTGAAATCAAAGATCGGGCACGCCAGCACCTGCGAAAATGGTTTGGAGAGGCAGAAAACACAGAGCTCGATTTACTCGACAAAGAATACTCTACCTGATTGAAATCTTTACGTACTTTTGTCTTTCATTTTAAATTTGCCTCATGAGTTTCCTGTCGGCCTGCGATATTAATGCACTCGAATGGCTAGTTATTATGGCGTGCGGGGTGCTGATCGGAATGTCAAAAGTAGGAGTTCCGGGAGTATCGATGATTGTGGTTCCCGCTTTGGCTTTTATTTTTGGGGCCAAACCCTCAACCGGAGTTTTGTTACCTATCCTGATGATGGCAGACTTGTTTGGGGTGGCCTACTACCGCCGGCATGCCAACTGGAACCATCTGGTTAAGGTAATTCCCTGGGCTGTTGTCGGATTGATTCTGGCTCTTTGGATCGGAGAACTGGTTAACGACGAGCAGTTCAAAGACTTGATCGCTGTTTTGGTGTTCCTCAGCATTGGACTAATGCTTTGGCAGGACAAAAGAAAAGGCCATCGTTTCTTTCCGGATAAATGGTGGTTTGCTGCCTCGATGGGTATTCTGGGTGGTTTTGCCACCATGATCGGTAATGTCGCCGGACCGGTTTTTGCAATTTATTTGCTGGCCATGCATCTGCCAAAAAACAGCTTCATTGGTACCAGCGCCTGGTTCTTCATGATTATCAATTTCACCAAATTTCCGTTACAGTTTTTTGTCTGGGAAAACATTAGCGCCCAAACACTGCTTATCGATCTGATGACGTTGCCAGCCATTGCCATCGGCGCATTTCTCGGATTCAAGGTGGTTAAAGTCATTCCCGAACATATCTACCGCGGATTCGTTATTGTAATCACTGCGATTTCAGCATTCTTATTATTACTATAGACATGGAACAGCTCAAAACTTTTTTCTCCGGTAAATCCATCACTAAAGTTCTCGACATAGGCACCGGGAATGGCGACTTTATAAAACTGATAAGACCTGCTTTCGGCGAAAACACGCAAATTACAGGAATCGATCCAAACAGTGAAGCGCTGGAAGACGCCAGACAAGGAAATGATTCTCCCAATGTACAGTTTATTCAAATGGAGGGCGAAAATCTGGATTTCGGGGATCAGTCATTTGATGTGGTTTGTTTGTCGAATGCCATGCATCACCTGGCAAGCCCGGTCAAAACTTTTGCTGAAATGAGGCGAGTGGTTAAATCCGACGGTTGGTTGGTTATCGCAGAGATTGTTTCTGACGGACTGAATGAAGCACAGGAAAACCAGAGAATGCTCCACCATTTCAAAAGTTATGTCGATCGGAAAAATGGAATTCCACATCGCGAAACATGGACTGAAGCTGAGGTTCTGGAAATTATCCATGATAATCACATTCATCCGGTATTGATCTTTCCTTTTAACCGGATGCCTGCTCCAATAACTGATCCGGAGAAGCTTGAACAATGGATTCAGAACTTTCGCAAAAACCTGAAACAGTTGGAAGGACAACCTGAACATTTAGAAAAAACAGTTCATTTTGAACTATTCAAAAATCGATTAAAATTACATGGATTTCAATTGGCTCGTCAGATTGTGATGGTCGGCCAGGTACACTAAAATTGGTATCTCCATTTTCCTTCCGAATCAGGACTTCTCAAATTTGTCTCAGTTCGGAAGATTTCTTCTTTATCTTCTTATTGCGATTCCTTCCTGAAAAATTCTTTTCCGAAAACTTCACCCCGGTTTTAATCGTTTTGTAACGGCACAAAAGATTGGCAAATCGAGTTATCCATTTGATCTATTGGCTATTTTAGTTTACTGAAGATTACAAACCTGTTAATTTAATCGTTTTGTAATTTATCTGTAACAGAGGTGTAATTGCACCGCTTAATCTTTGCATCGGGTTAAAATTTAAACCAAATCTTGAGTAGAAATGAAACGAACATATTGCCGTGAACACAAACATCAATGAAGATAATCTTCAGTAACATGTGAGTTCCATCAGGCAATTAAAAACAAATTATCTTCTGATGAAAAAAACGCTCTTAACAACCTTTGCAATACTTTTTCTGGCTTTTATCGCCATTTCGCAGGAAACCAAAGACGCATTTAAACCTCACGGGAAACCTATTATCAGGGTTTTCAGTAATGCTCACACTTCATTTGCCAATGGTGAATCTACAACAGCTTTCGAACTCACCCGGGTTTATTTGGGCTATGAGCATTTTTTTAGCGAAAATTTCTCCGGAACCGTAATCTACGATGTTGGAAATCCCGGCGTTGGGAAATTGCAATTGACCGCTTTCGTAAAAAATGCTTTCCTGAATTATAAACACAACAATTTTTCGGTTGATTTTGGGATGATACCCACCACACAATTTAAGGTTCAGGAAAATTTCTGGGGCTACCGTTACATGGAAAAGGTATTTCAGGATGCTTATGATTTCGCTTCGAGCGCCGACCTGGGAACCAGTGTAACCTACAAATTTACGGATGCAGTAAGCGCTGATGTGGCCTTGTACAATGGCGAAGGTTACAAAAAAATACAGTCGGACAATATCCTGAAAACGGCCCTTGGATTAACCCTGACTCCGGCTAAAAGTCTGATCGTTCGCGGAATGGTAGATTTTATGAGCGGAAGTGTAACCCAAAGCACTTATGCAGGTTTTGTTGGTTACAAGGTTAAAAAATTATCACTCGGAGCAGAATACAATTATCAGGCAAACCACTTGATGATTGAAGGGCAAGACTATTTTGGCCCTTCGTTCTACGGAACTTACGTAGCTTCAAAAAAAGTGAAAGTCTTTGCCCGCTACGACGATCTTCAATCAAAAACACCTTCAGGAAAAACTGAAAACTGGAACCTGGCCAACGACGGGAAATTAGTTATGGCAGGAGTGGAATTTGCTCCGGTTTCGGGAATAAAATTAACGCCGAACTATCGTGGCTGGAAGCCTGCAAACGAATCAGAATCATTTATTTCAACACTCATGTTGAATTGCGAAATAAAATTTTAAAAAACAAAACTGAAAATCATGAAGACAATTATTACAGTATTGGCTTTGGCAGTTCTTTTTACTGCCTGCCAGAATTCAGGAAAGAAAACTGAAAAAACATCGAGCGAAAAGGTTTCGCTGACTGCCGCCGGAGCAACATTCCCACTCCCGTTCTACAACCTGGTATTCAAGAATTATTCTGAAACCAATGGTACACAAGTTACTTACGGAGGTATTGGTTCAGGTGGAGGCATCCGCAGTTTAACCGATAAAGTGGTCGATTTTGGTGCAACGGATGCTTTCCTCGACGACAAGCAATTGGGCGAAATGCCTGCTCCGGTGGTTCATATTCCAACCTGTTTGGGTGCGGTGGTGATTGCCTACAACCTGCCCGGAGTGAACGAGTTGAAATTATCGAACGAGTTGCTTGAAAAAATCTTCCTTGGCGAAGTAACCAAATGGAACGATCCGCTGATTGCCGCCAATAATGCGGGAGTGACACTTCCGGCTAAAGACATCCTGTTTGTTCATCGCTCAGATGGTAGCGGAACTACGCACATTTTTTCGGATTACATGACCAAAATCAGCGCTAAATGGGCCGAAAAAGTTGGCACCGGAAAATCGCTGAACTGGCCGGTTGGGATGGGAGCAAAAGGGAATCCGGGTGTTGTGGGAACCATCAGCCAAACCGAAGGTGCGATTGGATATGTAGGTTCTGAATTCGCATTCTCGCAGAAAATACAAATGGCCAAAGTGCAAAACAGTAGGGGCGAATATGTGTTGCCAACCATTGCTTCGGTGAGTGCGGCTGCCAAAGGAAATATTCCCGACGATACCCGCATCATGCTGACCAATTCAAGCGACCCGGAGTCGTATCCGATCAGTGGTTTTACCTGGATTATTCTCTACAAAGAACAGTCGTACAATGGCCGTTCGCAGGCGCAGGCCGAAGAAACCGTGAAATTACTGGATTGGCTGGTTAGCACCGAAGCACAGGCTGAAGCCGCAAACGTAAACTATGCCCCGCTGACTGAAGATGCGGCTGCAAAAGCAAAAGCAATTCTTCGTAGCATTACTTACGAAGGAAAAGCAATCCTTAATTAAGACTCAAAGCAGCTAAATGAACAGCGACAAGATTACAAAAATCGTATTATTTTCTGTTTCATTTATTATCCTGATTATCGCAGGAGGTATGGTGTTCTCCCTTGTTGGGGGCGCCATCCCTTCGTTTAAAACTTTTGGGCTGGGTTTTATTACCTCTTCGCAATGGGACCCGACTGAAGGGAAAGAAAATTACGGAGCACTTCCGTTTATTGCCGGAACACTGATCACATCGTTTGCAGCACTGATGATCAGCTTTCCGCTATCGTTTGCCACATCCTTGTTTCTGGGCGAATATTTCCGGAATACCCGCGTGGCCAAAGTACTGGGAACGATGGTCGATTTGCTGGCCGGAATTCCATCGATTGTTTATGGCTTGTGGGGGTTTTATGTGTTGCGCCCGTTTCTGATCGATATTGGTTTCGAAAATCAAGGGTTCGGCGTTTTTACTTCGAGCCTGGTTTTGGCCATCATGATCATTCCTTATGCAACTTCGTTGAGTAACGAAATCATTTCGATGGTTCCGAACGATCTGAAAGAAGCGGCTTATTCACTGGGTTCTACCCGTTACGAAGTTATCAGGCACGTAACCATTCCTGCGGCACGTTCAGGAATATTTGCCGGATACATTCTGGCATTTGGGCGTGCGTTGGGCGAAACAATGGCCGTTACCATGCTTATCGGAAACGCCAACAGAATTCCCGATGGCTTATTTTCGACCGGAAATACAATGGCCTCGGTGATTGCCAACCAGTTTGGCGAGGCCGACGGACTTAAACTTAGTGCCTTGATTTCCATTGGACTACTACTTTTTCTGATTACCGGGATCGTGAATGGCATCGGGAAATTGATTATTAAAAAAATGAGTTAACCAGATGAAGCCAATTACCGAAATAGATAATATTGGGGCGAGAACAAAAAAAGACCGCATCTTTCTGGGGCTGGTTGTGTTTTTGTCAGTCGTCACCGTTTCGCCAATTATCCTTATCATTTTCAAGTTAATTGCGAAAGGGTACAAGCAGCTCAACTTTGGATTTCTGGTCGAGAAAATGCCCGACACGATGCAGGCCATGACTGCCGTTGCCAACAATGAGCTGATTCCCGGAGGTATCGCAAACGCCATTCTCGGAACGCTCCTGATGGTTGTTTTGGCTTCGGTAATTGCCATTCCGGTTGGTATAATTACCGGAGTTTATCTCTATGAAAATCAGGGAAAATGGATGGCAAATCTTACCAGAAGCGTTTCCGATATTTTACAGGGAGTCCCGTCGATCGTACTTGGTTTGATTTCGTATATGTGGGTAGTCAAACATGTTACGCATGGTTTCTCGGCACTTGCCGGAAGTGTTTCTCTCGCCATTATGATGTTGCCCATGATTGTTCGTTCGACCGAAGAAACCCTGAAAATGATACCGCAAACCCTTAAAGAAGCAGGATTAGCGCTTGGTATTCCGTATTGGCGGGTACTCCTCGGAATTCTCATTCCAACAGGTTTCAGCGGACTGATGACCGGCATACTCCTGGCCGTATCGAGAGTAATTGGCGAAACAGCGCCTTTAATGCTCACCGCCTTGGGAAGCTCGGTAATTAATACGAATATTTCCAAGCCAACAAGCGCTATTCCACTGGTAATCTGGGAATTTTACAACGACCCGAATATGGTTGACCTCATCTGGAGTTCATCTCTTTTGTTAATGATTATTGTACTTGCGTTTAATCTGACTGCAAAACAGATTGCAGCCAGCAGAAAATAGAACAGAATGAATACGAACATCGTGCAGATAAAAGATCCGATACTTTCCATTCAGGATTTGTCAGTAGCCTACGACAAGAATGTGGCGGTAAAAAATGTGTCGGTTGGAATAAAAAAGAACAACGTAACAGCCATTATGGGTCCATCAGGCTGCGGGAAAAGTACACTTTTGCGCGCCCTCAACCGGATGCACGAGTTGTACGAAAACATTACAACAACCGGGTCGGTATTCCTGAACAATGAAGATATTTTCAAAATGTCGCCCATCAAACTGCGCCGGAAAACGGGAATGGTTTTTCAACGTCCCAATCCGTTTCCAACCATGAGCATTTACGACAACGTAATTGCAGGCTATAAACTGAACGGCATCAGCCAGAAAAAACAGGAACGCGATGAAATTGTTGAACGCTCGCTGCGCGATGTGGCTTTGTGGGATGAGGTAAAAGATTCGCTCACCAAAAAGGGAACTTTTTTGAGCGGAGGCCAGCAGCAAAGGCTCTGCATAGCGCGCGCCCTTGCTTTTAATCCTGAAATCATCCTGCTCGACGAACCCACTTCGGCGCTCGATCCGGTGGCGACCTCGAAAATTGAGGACTTGCTCATAAAATTGAAAGAAAACTATACCATCATCATGGTAACGCACAACATGTCGCAGGCAGCGCGTATCTCCGACTATTCATTATTTATGTATCTTGGTGAATTGGTGGAGTACGGCAAAACCAAAAACATGTTTACCAATCCGCAGGACAGACGAACCGAAGAATACCTGACCGGAAAATTTGGTTGATCTTTTTTGAATAGTAAATAGTAAATCATAAATCGTAAATAAACAGCCTCATGTCAGTAAAAAAAGACGAAGCGATAAAAGAGATAATGGCCGATTACGAATCGCTGGCCAATTTGGTGCTGCGGCAACTCGACATTCTTGAAGCCCTGATCTCCAGCAGCGAATTACATTTGTCTGATGAACAGCTCGCAAGGATAAAGGAGAATGAAGATAAACTCGATAAATGGGAGGTGAAACTAAGCGATAATATTGTCAACACGATTGTGCTATATCATCCGGTGGCTTCCGAAATTCGAAAGTTAATTGCCCTGTACCGCATCATTATCAGCCTCGAACGAATTGGCGATTTGGCCGTCAGTATTACCAAGTTTATGAAGGAGATTAAGAACGAAGAGGTGTATGCCAGCCTTTCGGATTTTATTTCGAACATGATGATGCTAAGTGTGAAGATGGTGAAGAATGCCATGCTTTCGTTCATCAATAAAGACATGGATTTGGCCATCTGGACCATCAGAAACGAAGATGTGGTTGACGAGCTGAACCGGAAAATGCTGAAAAAGGCCATTAGTAAAGCACAGAAAGCGGAAGAAAAGAAGAATATTCTGATTAGCTTTATCAACATTAAGGAAATGGTCTCGAACATTGAGCGGATATCTGATCATGCCGCCAACATTGCAGAGGCCTCTATTTATGCTTTTGAGGGGAAAGACATCAGGCATCACCGGAAAAGAGAAATTGAAGAGAAATCAAAATTATCAGAAAATGAGTGATAATTATAAAATATTGGTGGTTGACGACGAAAGAGATTTGTGCGAAATCCTTCAGTTCAACCTGGCTAGCGAAGGTTTTGACATTGAAGTTGCCTATTCGGCCGAAGAAGCATTGACCAAATCCATTGAACAGTTCGACTTACTTCTGCTTGATGTGATGATGGGAGGTATGTCGGGGTTCAGGCTTGCCGACAAAATAAGAAAAGAATTGGGGCTGCCTGTTCCAATTATTTTTCTAACCGCACGCGAGGCAGAAAATGACCTGCTAACTGGCTTCAACGTTGGCGCAGACGATTACCTGTCGAAACCATTCTCGATAAAGGAACTGGTTGCCCGAATCAAAGCCGTACTGCGAAGAGGGAAAAACCTGGAGCTAAAAGCCAAGGTAATTTCCATTGAAACCATGGAACTCGACCTGAACCGTAAATCAGTCACCATCGGGAACGAACCTGTTTTGCTGACCCGAAAGGAATTTGAAATTTTGTCGATGCTAGCTACAAACAAGGGAAAATTTCTCAGTCGTCAGGAAATTCTGGACCGGATTTGGAGCGACGATGTGATTGTAACCGAGCGTAATGTGGATGTAAACATTGCCCGCCTCCGCAAAAAAATCGGCGAATATGGCAGCTACATTAAAGGTCGTTCCGGATACGGTTATTGCTTCGAATATTAAATTGTAAAAATGATTAACATGATTGTACAACGCACTTTTCGTCGCCGGATATTCATCAACTTCTTTGTTGTATTTTCCATTTTTACACTGGCCGTACTTGGCTACCAGTACGACAGGGAAAAGAGCTACCGCACAGGCCAGTTGGAAAATACGCTCGACAACATTTCGGAAGTTACGCATCGCTACATTGAGCATAAACAGATATTTGAGTCGGGTGATTTTAAATCACTTGATACGCTGAAAACTCTTCTGCCCATCGAAAATACCCGCTTGACCGTGATGGATATGACCGGGAAAGTCGTGTACGATAGTTTTGTTAATGACGTTCAATCAGTTGAAAACCACTTGAAACGTCCTGAAGTACAAAAAGCGCTTTATTCCGGTCATGGCTCGGCTATTCGCCTTTCGGCCACCACCAACCAAAAATTCTATTATTATGCCAAAAATTGCAAGAAATATTTCGTACGGACAGCTGCCGTTTACAACATTGATATCGTCAAATTTCTGAAAACCGAGAGGGTTTTCCTTGCTTTCGTCGTTTTTCTGTTTCTTTTAATGTGGCTTCTGTTGCATTTTACTACCCGCCGGTTAAGCGAATTCATTGTTAAGCTCAAAGATTTTGCGCTGAAAGCCGGACAAAACGAAGACATTTCGAAGATGGACAGCAACTTTCAGGATAACGAACTCGGGGTAATACGCAAACAGATTGTACAAATTTACGATAACCTGAAAAGGGCCAAAGACGAACTTACCAGCGAAAAAGAAAAGCTGTATGGGCATCTTCAGGTGATTAAGGAAGGCATTTCTATATTTTCGCCTGAAAAACAAAAAATACTGGCCAACAGTCATTTTATACAATTCATCAACATGATTTCCGACAAATCAACCATTTCAGCCGAACACCTGTTTTCGATTCCGGAGTTCAGTAAAGTTGTTGAATTTGTTGACCAATACCGCGATAAGGACATTCAGACGCAAAATAAGGAACTCCCGCAGATTGAATATACCATAGAGAAAAGCGAAAAATTCTTTCATATCCGCTGCATTATTTTTGTCGACAAAAGTTTTGAGGTGCTCATCAGCGATGTGACCCGTCCGGAGAAACAGCGATTGCTTAAGCAACAGCTCACCTCCAACATTGCCCACGAACTGAAAACACCGTTGGCTTCCATTAAAGGGTACCTGGAAACTCTCCTAAACAACCCTGGTATTCAACCCGATAAACAAATTTATTTTCTGGGGAAAGCTTATGCGCAGTCGGAAAGGCTGACTGATTTGCTCAACGACATTTCATTGCTCAACAACATTGAGGATGCCGGAGGGCTGTTCGAATTCAAACCAGTCATAATTAAACCGGTTGTCCGCGATGTAATTGAAAACCTAAAGAACAGGCTTACCGAAAAAAACATGGAATGTTCAATGAATATCGACAGTGAAGTGATCGTTAACGGAAACGAATCCTTACTTTTTTCGATCTTCCAGAACCTTTTAGAGAATTCGATTAATTACGCCGGAAATAACTCCAAAATCTCCATCCGAAAGTATCTTGAGGACGATAAATTCTATTATTTCCAATATTCCGATACAGGGAATGGTATTCCGGAAGAACACCTTCCCCGGATTTTTGAACGCTTTTACCGGGTCGATTATGGTCGTTCGCGCGAAACCGGCGGAACCGGACTGGGCTTGTCGATTGTGAAAAATGCAGTGCTTCTCCACAAAGGAGAAATATCAGTCAGAAATAAGCCTGAAGGTGGACTTGAATTTCTTTTTTCGCTCTCAAAAAAATAAAGCCTGCGAGGTTAATTGATATCCAGAAAGTTATCTTGAAAACGACTCAACATGTCCGTTTTTTGGGCTTTTTTATGCCCAAAAACCTCTAAATTGTTTCATGTTAAAAAGAACCTTTTCGTTATGGTCTGATTATTTTTTTTAAATTTAACAACACCGGCCAAATGACCGGAAAGATAGATTTGAAAAGAATAATTCTATGGAAATAATACACATTAGTGCTGAGTGTTATCCGGCGGCTAAAGTTGGCGGACTGGCAGATGTGGTGGGAGCACTACCTAAATACCAGGCATTACTTGGACATTCGGCTAAAGTTATCATGCCATTCTATCATGGCAAATACAGTCGTGAAAATCAGTTTGCTGAAGTTTTTTCAGGCTTTGCTCGTTTGGGCAACAACAGTCTGAGCTTTCGGGTAGTAAAACCAACTGTCAATAAACTGGGATTTGATTTGTACCTGATTGATATTCCCGGTTTGTTTGATCGTGAAAATGTATATTCCTATCAGGACGACACTGAACGGTTTATAACTTTCCAGGTTGCTGCACTAAACTGGCTGAATGAACGAACCACAATTCCCGACATTGTTCATTGTCATGATCAGCATACCGGCTTTATTCCTTTCATGATGTCGAAAATTTGGGATTACCGGCGTTTTGCGCAGGTCCCGACGGTATTCACAATACACAACGGTCAATATCAGGGGCAATTTGGTTTTGAAAAACTTTATTTGTTGCCGCCATTCCACTCCTATTACAATGGATTGGTCGATTGGCAAAATACTATTAATCCCTTGGCTTCGGCCATCAAGTGCGCCTGGAAAATTACAACCGTTTCGCCAAGCTACATGGAAGAAATCAGCTATTCAATGAATGGGTTGGAAGCATTACTAAGGGCAGAACGAAATAAATCAATTGGTATCCTGAATGGCATCGATGCCGATGTGTGGAATCCGGAAACCGATCAGATGCTTGAAAAGAACTACGGACTTGATCATATTGCAGAAGGGAAAAAAGCCAATAAAGATGCCTTATGCAAACAATTCGGACTCGATCCGAAAAAACCCTTGTTTACCTTCATTGGCCGGCTAGTCGGTGAAAAAGGTGCCGATGTCCTACCCGACATCGTTTATCATCAGCTTAAAAATTTCCCGGGAGAACAAAATATTTTGATTCTGGGATCGGGTGAACTCACTGTAGAACAAGCCCTGTTGCATCAGGAATTGGAATTTAAAGGTAATTTCTGTTCATACATCGGGTATAACGAAAAACTTTCGCATACCATTTATGCGGGTGCCGATTTTCTTTTGATGCCTTCGCGGGTTGAACCTTGCGGCCTAAACCAAATGTACGCCCTTAGGTATGGTACAATACCAATCGTACGGCGCACCGGAGGCCTGCGCGACACCGTAATTGATATTGGAGACGGAGGCTTTGGCTTTTGTCACGACCAATGTAGCACCCACGATGTGATGCACTCCATTCAACGGGCCAAAGACTTGTACAAAAACAAAAAGGCATTTAATCAGATCAGGAAACAGATCATGCAGATTGACCATTCGTGGAACAAAGCTGCCAACGATTACGTGGAATTATACCAATCACTTAAAATATAGAGATATGAGGAACAAAGCATTAGCCATAATTTTGGGCGGCGGACAAGGATCAAGGCTATTCCCGCTTACTGAAAACAGATCGAAGCCAGCGGTACCTATTGCGGGAAAATACCGTTTGGTTGATATCCCGATTTCAAACTGCATCAATTCCGATATTAACCGGATTTTTGTATTGACCCAGTTTAACTCGGCTTCGCTGAACCAGCACATTAAGAACACCTATCATTTCAGCCAATTCAGCGATTCTTTCGTTGACATCATGGCTGCTGAGCAAACTCCAAACAACAAAAACTGGTTTCAGGGAACCGCAGATGCTGTACGTCAATGTATGCATCATTTCATGAATTATAAATTTGACTACGCCCTGATTTTATCAGGTGATCAGCTATATCAGATGGATTTCAACGAAATGATTGAAGCTCACGCCAAAGCAAAAGCCGATATTTCGATTGCAACCCTTCCGGTTGTAGCCAAGGAAGCTCCTGAATTTGGTATTTTGAAAACCGACTCTAAAAACATCATTAAGGAATTTATTGAAAAACCGGCTCCGGAGTTGCTTCCCGACTGGGTTTCTCAGGTGAGTGAGGAGAGTCAGCGCGAAGGAAAAATTTACCTGGCATCGATGGGTATTTACGTATTCAACCGCGAGCTACTCATCAGCCTGATGGGGAACACCGAAACTCAGGATTTTGGCAAAGAAATTATCCCGCAGGCTATAAAAACACATAAAGTGCTAAGCTATCAGTACGAAGGCTACTGGACTGATATTGGTAACATTGAATCGTTTTACGAAGCGAATCTCGGACTCACAGCCGACATTCCAAAATTCAACCTCTTTGATAATTCGAAGATTGTTTACACGCGTGCCCGCTTGTTGCCTCCATCTAAAATTTCAGGAACTACCCTGGAGCGGACGATGATTTCGGATGGTTGTATCATTAATGCCAGCCGCATCGAACACTCGGTAATCGGAATCAGGGCCCGCATCGGCCGCGGTACAACCATTGTAAATTCCTACATTATGGGGAATGATTACTACCAGAACATGGCAGAAATCGATCTAAACTTCAACGATGGGAAGGTTATGGGAATTGGTGAGCGTTGTTATCTGAACTGTTGCATTGTTGACAAAAATGCTCATATAGGTAATGATGTGCGCGTCAATGGGGGGAAACATCTTGCAGACACTAATAATTCACTTTATTCAGTGAAAGATGGAATTGTTGTTATCAAAAAGGGAGCTATTCTGCCAAACGGATTTGTAATCTGACGAAACTCCTAATTCAATTTCAACAGCCACAACCAGATAGTTAAGCTGGTTGTGGCTGTTTTATTTTTGTCATCTTTAAATCTGATTCTTGCAGAAGTACACAAAGAATAATTCTTCTGACTCCTTTTTTATCCAATGATCTGTTTTTAGACTTGTGGCCTTGTCAATCAGCGGGGCAGGCAAAAACGGAGCAACTAATTTGTAAATCTGATTCGCCGGCAATTTATTCAAATCAGCGATTACCTGATTCACCGGATGTTCTCCCGCAGCAAGCATCTCCCTGATATCAAGTTCTTGTTTTATCTTTGCTTCATTAAACCAATCCGGCTTTTCGGTAACATAACCTGAATCTGAAGTAATTGAAACCAAATCCTGTCCAACTTCTTTCCTTAAAAGATTGATCAAATCTTCAACCTTAACATTTCCGATGGTTGCAGCCTGCTGCAAAGTTGCAATTTTGGCTACTGTATTTCGAAGAACTGGGTTTTTCAGTTTCTTGAAAGCAGGCACATAATTTATCAGAATATCTTCAAGCTGCGGATAGGTTTCGATGAGCTGTAAAACCTTTGTCCTGGGACTAATTATTAATTTCGGTGTTTCCATAGCTATTTCGAATAAGATAAAATTCGCTGTTCTCCCTCCAGTTGGCGATAAACGGTAATATCATGCGACATTTCTAAAGTTCCCAGATATTCTCCGTGTTCATTTCTTAACGCAAAGTACTCGATGTGGATCATTCTCCCTCCTTTGTTAATCCAGAATGGTGCCCGCGATGCTTTTCCACTTTTAAAATCATCAATTATTTTATCGACAATGTGAGCACTTGCCGGTGGATGGCAATGCCGGACGTCCCGATTCAGGATAGCGCGGTTTCGCTGAAAAATACGTTCAGCTCCCTGCGAAAAATATTTCACTTTGTCATCCTTATCAACAAAAGTCATATCAACCGGCAAAGTATTTAAAATAGCAAGCAATTCCTCCACAGAAAATCCTCCTGAAGGCAGATGGATGTACTCCCCAGATTTATTCAGCTCATTCAGGCTCTGCGCTTTGGCCCAATCCGGCTTCCAATCAGTGGGCGGGTCATAAAGGCAAAAGCCAATTTCGAGCGATTGTCTGGCTATATCAAACCAGTCGGCTTCTGAAAGTGTATCGAGTGACATCGGCAACAAAATCTCTTCTTCCTTTTTGGTCATATCCACGACTCCATTTTTTGCCGGAATAAGGATTAACTCGGCAGAAGCCAGCAGTTCCTCTTTACTTAACGAAGGAGTTTGTAAAAGTGCAATACTCCCTTTTATTAATTCCCTGATTTCATCATGTTTGCCCCACATCACTTTGGGAGGTCCGGTTATTCCAAGCTTCTCCAAAAATGGAAATAAGAGGTACTCCTTTCGCTGGTAATGTTTGTCAACATCGTACAAACTATTGAATAATCCCCTTAGCTTCAGAACATTTGCTTCAAGAACTGATTCATCGCTTTGCTCAATTATCAACAGCACCCGGTCAATCTCGGTGGAGACATTAATTAGTGCCTTGTTCTCCTGAATCATCACATCAACAGGATGCCCGTCAGGAATTTGCTGTGATGCGGACAAGTCGATATTACCTTCAAGAACAGCCGAATGTGCATCACAAAGCTTCAATACTTCAGTTTCGGGTAAACCTTCGCTAATCAGTTCTTGTTCAACCTCAACTACTTCGCCGTAAGGAATCTGGCTTAAACTTTCCAGAAGCTGTTGCCTGACTTCCTGCTCCGACTCTCCGCTATGAAGCTTCAGAATCAACTCTTTGAGTTTCTTCTTCCGATCGATTGAATTGTTAATCAGTTCGCTCATGACATTTTTTTTGAATGATACAAAATTAGCCTGGATTCGTTTATTCACAATCCCCATTTATGGGGATATACTAAGTTACTGATTTAACCAGCATGAAACAAAAAAGTCCGGAACCCAAAGGTTTCGGACTTTTTTAAACTATGATTAAACAAGAATTAATCGGGTAAATATCCACGAATAATTCCTCGTTTTGAGTCTTTAATAAACAACAGAACTTCGTCACGCTCGGTCGAGGCTGGCATTTCAGCTTCAATAATTTCAACGGCTTGTGAAATATTTAAGCCTTTTTGGTAGATGTAACGATAGATTTCCTGTACCTCACGAATTTTTTCATTGGTAAAATTGCGGCGACGCAAGCCAATCGAGTTTATTCCCACATAAGAAAGTGGCTCACGGCCAGCTTTGATAAAAGGAGGAACATCTTTTCGCACCAAAGAACCACCAGCGATCATTACATGAGAGCCGATGTGGACAAACTGATGCACAGCAACCATTCCGGCGAGAATTGCAAAATCGTCAACAATAACTTCTCCGGCCAACTGTGTGTTGTTAACTAAAATAACATTGTTTCCAACCACGCAATCGTGCGCTACATGCACATAGGCCATAAGCAAACAGTTTGAACCAACAACGGTCTTCCCTTTGGCGGCGGTACCACGATTAATCGTCACAAATTCGCGCACGGTGGTATTGTTCCCAATCTCAACCGTTGAATATTCACCGCGGAACTTCAAATCCTGCGGAATCGCTCCAATAACAGCACCGGGGAAAATATTACAATTTTTACCAATACGGGTTCCGGGGAGAATTGTGGCACCTGAACCAATTCGGGTTCCTTCACCAACAATCACATCCTTGTCTATTGACACAAAAGGTTCGATAACTACGTTATCAGCAATATTCGCTTCTGGATGTACGTAAGCTAATGGTTGTTTCATTTTTTTATTCTGTTTTCAATTAATTTACTTTTACTATCTGGGCCATGTAATCGCCCTCGGCAACAATCGAATCGCCAACATAACACAGTCCCCGCATTTCAGCGATTCCCCTGCGTATTGGAGATGTCAGTTCAACTTTAAAAATCAGTGTATCGCCCGGAACAACTTTTTTCCTGAATTTGACATTATCTATCTTGAGGAAATAGGTTGAGTAACGACCTTCCAATTGCCGAAGTACAAACAAGCCACCAGCCTGTGCCATAGCTTCGACTAACAACACGCCAGGCATTACTGGTTCATCGGGAAAATGCCCCTGGAAAAATGGTTCGTTTACCGTAACATTTTTTACACCGACAATGAAATCTTTTTGCACATCGATAATTTTATCAACAAGCAGAAACGGAAATCTGTGTGGAAGAAGTTCTTTGATTTTGTTTACGTCCATCAATACCGGAGTATTCGGGCTATATGCCGGAGCTTTTTCTCTTGAATTTTCCTTATTGATGGCTTTAATAAGCAGTTTTGCAAACTCGGTATTGGTATGGTGTCCAGGTTTCGTGGCAATGATACGTCCTTTGATTCGTTTACCAGCTAACGACAAATCGCCAATCACATCAAGTAGTTTGTGACGGGCGCATTCGTTATCGAACTGCAGGTCAATATTATTAAGTATTCCTTGCTCTTTAACTTCAACCCGTTTGTGATTGAATAAATCGGCAATGCGATTAAGCTCTTCCTGTGAAACAACCCTGTCCATAATAACAATGGCGCTGTCTAAATCTCCTCCTTTAACGAGGTTATTCTTTAGAAGAAATTCCAGTTCATGCAGAAAAACGAATGTCCGGCAGTTTGCTATCTCTGTTTTAAAATCTTTGAGTGAGCCTAACGAGGCAAATTGATTATTCAGAACTGAAGAATTAAATGAAATTAATACATTCAGGCTGTAATCATTATCCGGAAGTACAACTATTTCTGATCCGGTTTTTTCGTTAAGATAAACGATTTTCTCGGTCACGGTAAAATATTCACGTTCTGCATCCTGCTCAACAACTCCGGCCTCTTCAATTGCCTGCACAAAAAAGCGGGAACTGCCATCCAGAATTGGAACTTCTTCGTTGTCAATCTCAATTAAGACATTATCGAGGTCCATTCCTGTTAAAGCAGCTAAACTATGTTCAAGGGTACTGATCTTGGCTCCATTTAATCCAAGGACTGTTCCTCTTGAGGTATCAATTACATATTCAGCACTGGCGGGTATTATCGGTTTTCCTTCCAGATCAACACGTTGAAATTTAAATCCGTGATTGATCGGAGCTGGTTTAAAAGTTACTTTGACCATGCAGTTGGTGTGCAAACCTTTACCGCTGATCGAAAACTCTTGCGCTAATGTTTTTTGCTTAACTGTCATTCGGGTTTTCTATTTGTCTTCAAGCTTCGTTTTAATCTGTGCGAGCTGTCTCGACAGGTCAATCACCTGTTCTCGCAATTGGGGAAGGTTGCGGTAAACAGCAGCGACTTTGGCCGCATGTGCTATTTCCATAGCCGGAGCAAGCAACATTGTTTTATTTGGTTTAACATTATTGGCTACTCCCGTCATTGCCCCCAGACTTACATTGTCTCCTATGGTAATATGCCCTGCAACTCCAACATGGCCTCCAAACCGACAGTTGCGCCCAACTTTTGTTGATCCTGCAATGCCGGTCAATGCAGCCATTACTGTATTCTCACCAACTTCAACATTATGGGCAATTTGGACAAGGTTATCAATTTTTGTTCCTTTTCGAATAATTGTTGACCCCATTGTTGCACAATCGATGGTTGTATTGGCTCCAATTTCCACCAAATCTTCCAGTATTACATTTCCAACCTGGGGAATTTTTTTGTATGAACCATCATCGGTCGGGGCAAATCCAAAGCCATCAGACCCAACCACCGAACCGGCATGAAGAATACAGCTATTGCCTATTTTGGTATCATCGTATATCTTAACTCCAGCGAACAAAGTGCAATCATCACCAATAGTGGTATTGTCTCCAATGAAAACCTGGGGATATATTTTAACATGATTACCTATCCGAACATTTTTACCAATATAAGCAAAAGCTCCAACATAAATATCGTTACCTAATTTAGCTGACGGATCGATAAATGATGGATTTTCAATACCACTTTTGTTCCCTTTGGCCATTTGGTATAACTCAAGCAAAGCAGCAAAGGCCTTGTAGGCATCAGGCACACGAATTAAAGTAGTTTTTATCGGGGCTTCAAGTTCCAAATCCTGATTTACAATGACAATGGAAGCTTCTGTTTCGTATAGGTATTTATTATACTTTGGATTAGCAAGGAAAGCTAATGTTCCTGGTTTTCCTTCTTCAATTTTGGCTACATCTGATACAGTTGTCTGAGCATTTCCCTCTACCGTACCTCCCAGAAAATCAGCTATACTTTGAGCTTTAAATTCCATATTTGTTTTTATAATGCCCCGCAAAAATAGATTTTAATTATTTAATGTCCAATTCTTTCGGATAACAGATAAAATATTTCCTCACAGTTTCAGAAAAAACGGAAAGATTAATGTCTGAAGCATCGGCGATATCGCTCATCTTGTTATTCTTAAAAAGGACGTTAATTTTTTCGTCCGAAGCCTTATTGTAAGCACTGTTAGTTATCGTATCAGCAATTAAGAAATACTGTAACTGTTTATCGCAAACTCCAAAATGCTGGCAAATTTTTTCCTTCAGCACTGCAATTTTCTGTTCGGCAAAGGGTTTTTTGCTGATCTTTATTTTATATAGCTTTCGGTTTATAATACACTTGGCCAAATAGGATAAAATGTTATCCGGATGATTTTGCCATTCTTTAATCGAAGCGATAATGTCGTTATCATCAAGGCTGGCAAATAAATCGAGTGCAGGTCTGCCCGCAATAAATTTGTTACAAGAAAAATCGTCAAGTGTGATTTGTCTTTCCAGAAAAGTCCTCAGTACCGGGGTTGCAAACACATCGGCTCCCTCAAGAGCTAACTCGCGGGCCCGGTCGAGTACATTAATCAACAAATATTCAGCAGATAAAACGGTTTTGTGAAGGTAAACCTGCCAATACATTAGTCTTCGGGCAATCAAAAAATTTTCAACAGAATATATTCCCTTATATTCAACAACAAGCTCGTCATTCTTTACATTCAACATTTTGATTATTCGCTCCGAGCTGATGACACCTTCTGAAACTCCTGAGAAAAAACTATCGCGACTCAGATAATCGAGTCGATCCATATCCAACTGACTTGATACCAACTGATGCAAAAAATGCTTGTGATACTGGTCGGTAAATATCCTGATCGCCAAATCGAGCTTGCCACCAAACTGCCGGTTCAATTCTTCCATCAGCAAAAGAGATATTCGCTCGTGCGGAACACCCTGAACCAATGTACTTTCAAGCACATGCGAAAACGGGCCATGTCCTATATCATGCAACAAAATAGCAATGGTTACGGCATCAGCTTCCTCTTCGGTAATATCCTGCCCTTTCATTTTCAGGATTGCAATAGCCGAACGCATCAGGTGAACAGCTCCCAGCGCATGTTCAAACCGAGTATGGTTTGCCCCAGGATAAACCATACAGGAAAGACCAAGTTGTTTGATTCTGCGAAGTCGCTGAAAATAGGG
>CAYRBM010000095.1:0-20263 GCA_964422425.1 uncultured Odoribacter sp. | reverse complement strand
GGACGTCGGGGTGAGTACTAAAAAAATACGACAATTAATAATTCCAATTACTTAAATATCCAACTCAGGTTAGAATAAAAATATTTTTCACTCCTTGTCACCCTTTTTTCACTTTGCCGTGTCATGTTACCGAACTTGACTAAAGCAAACGGAAAACAATGAATCAAAACATCGATTTTGAAATCATTTGGAAAAAAATCCACCACCAGGCTACTGAAGAAGACGAAATTCTTCTGCAGGAATGGCTGACACAAAATCCAAAACACCGGAAATACTTTGAAAATGCCAGGGATTACTACTCTAAAGGAACCCGGTTCGCCAATTCTCCGGAAGAATTAAAAAAAGCTCTAGAAAAAATTCAACGGAAAGCTGGTGTGATGAATAATTCGTACCGGAATACCCGTATTATTGCTGCTGTAAGTATTGCTGCCAGCTTACTTTTCTTTGTTTATTTCAAATTCTTTTATACCGGATTCAACCCTGTAATTGAAACAGACGGGTATGTGCAAACGATTGCCCCGGGAAGTAACAAGGCTGTTTTAGTTCTGGCCGACGGATCGGAACACGACTTAAGTTCCAATCCATCGTCGGTGATTGATGCCGACGGAGCCCATATTAAAAATACCGGGACCAGGCTTGAATACACAACAACCAACGGGCAATCTTCCGAAATAAAATACAATACCCTGAGAATACCGCGGGGAGGAGAATATTTCGTTGTTTTGGCCGACAGTACCAAAGTGTGGCTAAACTCAGAGACAACTCTCCGCTTTCCGGTTCAGTTTGCCGGGGATGTTCGTCAGGTTGAATTGAGCGGTGAAGCCTTTTTTGAAGTTTCGAAACAGACCGGCAAACCGTTTATCGTAAAATCCGATAATCAATCCGTCAAAGTTTTGGGAACTCAATTCAACATTTCATCGTACACCGATAACATCAGCACCTTCACAACCCTGGTTGAAGGCAAGGTGGAAATCTCACTGAATGATAATCCGGAAATCAAACTAACATTAAACCCAAGCGAGCAGTGTATCCGCGACAATAAGGGTGATGTACTTCAAAAAAAGAAAGTTGATGTAAGCCCCTATGTTGCCTGGAAAGACGGACGTTTTGTGTTTCAGGACCAAATGCTCGAAGACATCATGAAAACACTGTCGAAATGGTATGATGTGGAAGTGGCTTTTGTCAACGAAGAAGACAAGAAACTGCGTTTTACCGGAAATCTGGCCCGATATGCCGATTTTAGCAATATTCTTGAAAAAATAGAACGGACCAACGAAGTTGAATTTGAAATTACGAACAATTTAATAACGATAAAATGATGAAAAAAAGGCGAAAAATGTTCGCACCATTTTCCGCCCAACACTTAGTGTAATAAACTAAATGTATTAACTCACAGTACAAATCTATGAAAAAAAATCGTTGTACCTCTATCCGTTGGCACGGGTGGAAAAAACTATTCCTTATGCTAAGGATAACCGCATTTTTTATGCTGCTTGGCCTTTTACAGGTTTCAGCAAGTGTATATTCTCAACAAACCAACCTGGCCCTGAAGCTGGAAAAAACCAGCGTGGAACAGGTTCTTAAGAAAATTGAACAGCAGAGCCAGTTCTATTTTCTTTATCGCTCTGACCTTTTAAGAGAGGTTCCGCCAGTATCCATTCAGGTAACCGACGCCAGACTGGAAGAAATTCTGGACAAAATTCTGGTACCAAACGGATTTACCTATGAAATTGACGACCGCGTTGTAGTCATCAAAAAATCGACTGAACAGGCAAACACTGTTTCGGTTCAGCAAAAAGGTATTACCGGATCAGTAAAGGATAAAAATGGAGACCCGGTTCCCGGTGTTTCAGTTGTGGTAAAAGGAACAACACTCGGAACAATCACCGACAATGACGGTGTTTTTCGCCTGAATGTTCCTGAAGATGCCAAAGCACTCGTTTTCTCCTTCGTTGGGATGTTATCTCAGGAAGTTGTCCTTGGAACAAAAACAACTTTTGATATTGTGATGCAGGACGAAACAGTAGGAGTTGAAGAGGTTGTCGTTGTAGGTTACGGTACTCAAAAGAAAGTGAACCTGACTGGCGCAGTATCGGCGGTTAAAATTGACGAGAAGATCACCAGCCGTACTTTGACCAATGTTTCTTCCGGTCTTTCAGGTATGGTTCCCGGGTTGGCTGTTAACCAAAATACTGGTATGGCGGGTAAAAACGACGTTTCATTGCTCATACGTGGTTTGGGAACAGTTAATAATGCACGGCCTTTGGTTGTTGTCGATGGCATGCCCGATGTTGATATCAATCGTTTGAACATGAACGACATTGAAAGCATCTCGGTTCTGAAGGATGCTACTTCATCGGCTGTTTATGGTTCGCGTGCTGCAAACGGCGTTATCCTCATTACTACCAAGTCGGGAAAGGGTATGGCCAAAACCAATATCAATGTAAGCAGTACCTATGCTGTTGAAGTTCCAACCAAAGCGTATGAATTTATGGCCGACTATCCACGCGCATTGACTTTGCATCAGCGTGCAGCCGCTGTCAATACCCTCCGTTCGAACTACACGTTTAAAGATGGAACGATTGACCAGTGGATGGCTTTAGGAATGATTGACCCGTTACGTTACCCAAATACCGATTGGTGGGATGTGCTGATGCGCAATGGCGAAGTTCAGAACCATAACATTTCGGCTTCAGGGGGCAATGAAAAATCGAATTTCTTCATTTCAGTTGGCGTAATGGACGAAAAAGGTCTCCAGATCAACAACGATTATTCGCGTTACAATGCACGCTTCAACTACGATTACAAAGTGCGCGATAATATGAATGTTGGAGTTCGCTTTGCAGGCAACTGGTCGAAATATGTGTATGCCCTCGAAGATGGTTTCACTGACGACGATGCAACCAACACGGCCGGTTTCGACCTTCAGTATGCAATTTCGGGATTGACGCCCTACGATCCGGTTACCGGTTACTTTGGCGGAGTTATGGCCTACAACGAAGACCCCCAGGCTTACAATCCATACACCGTTTATGTGAATAACCTTAACCGTCAGAACCGGCAGGAAGCCAACACCAGCATCTACTGGGACTGGACTCCGATAAAAGGACTTACTGCTCGTATTGATTATGCCTTAAACTACTACAATCAATTCCGTTACACGGCTGCAATCCCGAACCGTTCGTTTAACTTCCAGACCAATGCTTTTGGATCGAGAACTTATGTGGGAACCAATGCCGGAGTAGCCAACTACACCAACACCGGTTACAAAACACAGCTGAACGGAAGACTTTCTTATGAGACTACATTTGCTACAAATCACGATTTCAGCGCATTATTTGTGTATGGAGAAGAATACTGGTACGATCGCTATCAGCAAGGGTCGCGCAACGACCGCCTGCATCCGTCGCTTCACGAACTGGATGCCGCACTTGCCGGGATTACCCAGGGTGCTTCAGGTAACTCGAATACCGAAGGTTTACGTTCCTACATCGGGCGTTTAAACTATGCTGCTTTCGACAAATATTTGCTTGAAGTCAATTTTCGTTACGACGGATCATCTAAATTCCTTCCCGGAAGCCAATACGGATTCTTCCCATCGGCAGCTCTGGGCTGGCGTTTCACCGAAGAAAGTTTCCTAAAACCCATTCTGGATGGAATCCTGTCGAACGGAAAGCTTCGCTTATCCTATGGAGGACTGGGAAACAACAGTGGTGTTGGCCGTTACGAACAACAGGAAACCCTGGCAGCCAACCATTACATGATTGCCGGAACCATTGCAATGGGGTTGGTGAACAGCAAAATGGTTAACCCTGAGCTCTCCTGGGAAACATCGAACGTTTTCAACTTAGGTTTTGACCTAGGATTTTTAAATAACAGACTGACTACCGAACTCGATTATTACGACAGGTTGACCACCGGAATGAATCGTCCTTCGGAAATGTCAATTTTACTGACCGGAGCTTACAATGCCCCGCGTAAAAACATCGGGAATCTGCGTAACCGTGGGATTGAAGGAAACTTTACCTGGAAAGATAAAATACGCGATTTCAATTATACCCTGAATGTGAATGCTTCATACAATGCCACCGTGCTCGAGAAATGGAACGAATTCCTGGGAAGAGGATACACCTTCCTGAATATGCCTTACCATTTCCTTTACACGTATGAAGACAGCGGCATTGCACAAACCTGGGAAGATGTATTCAAGGCAACTCCGCAGGGAGCTCAGCCCGGCGATATTTTGCGCAAAGACCTCAACGGCGACGGCCGCATTGACGGAAACGACATGAAGGCTTACCCGCGCATCCAAAGAGACCGGCCAACCACCAATTTCGCTTTCAGCGCCAATGCTGCCTGGAAGGGATTCGATCTGGCTGTTTTGTTTCAGGGAGCAGCTGGCCGTAAAGACTACTGGATCAACATTTTCAACAATGTAAACTTTGGAGCTCAGCGATATGCTTCAACCTGGGACCACTGGGACAATCCGTGGAGTGTTGAGAACCGGAACGGCGAATGGCCTCGCCTTGGCGGAAACAACAACCGCGTTGAAACCACTTTCTGGCTCGATGATTTGAGTTACCTACGATTGAAAAACGTTCAGCTGGGATATACCCTTCCCAAAAACTGGCTGGGACGTTTGGGAATCGAAAGCGTGCGCATATACGGATCAGGAGAAAATCTGGCTACTGTTACCAAATTCCGCGGACTTGATCCGGAAAAGATATCACACGCCAGCGATGCTTATCCGCTGAATAAGTCGTTCTCTTTTGGTATTAACATTGGAATCTAAAATCACAGTTATCATGAAAAAAATAACTTCAAAAATATTGGTCATCTCGCTCGTTGCGGGCCTGACTTTATTCAACAGCTCATGCACCAAAGATCTTTTACAGCAGGATCCCACCGTAGATCTTGGGGCTGCTGCTTTTTGGCAAACCGAAGCTGATGCTACCACTGCGTTAATGGGTGCCTATTCGGCTGTGCGTCCACTTTTCGACCGCGATTATTATTTTGACGGACATGGCGAATATGTTCGTACACGTGGTACGAGCACAACCAGCGGGAACCTGCGTCTGGGCGATGCCTACAACGGTGGAAATTATAACCCAACCGGATATGGTTCAAGCTTTGACAAATACTATCGTTACCTGTATGGTGGTGTAAACCGAACCAACTATGTCATCGAAAATGTACAAAAGATGCTTCCCAAAGCTTCTGCTGCCTCAAAACCAGGCCTTGAAACAGTAATTGCTGAAGCACGACTGCTGCGAGGGATGGTTTATTTCCGACTGATATCGATGTGGGGCGATGTTCCATACATCAGCAAAATCATCTATTCCAATTCGGAAGTTGAAAATCTGGCACGCACGCCAATTGCACAGGTAAAAGACTCCATCATGGCTGATTTCAATTATGCTTTTGAAAAACTTCCGGCCAAACCAGTTCAGGCCGAAAGAGTTGCAAAGCCAGCCGCATTGGCTTTCCGCGGAAAACTTCAGCTTTACTGGGCTTGCTGGAATAAATTCGGATGGCCCGAACTCGATACTTTTACGCCAAGTGCAACCGAAGCTACTGCTGCCTACACCGCTGCCGCAGCCGATTTTAAAGCCGTAATTGATAATTATGGATTGAAATTGTTCCGAAACGGAGACCCCGGAGAATGGGGCGCAATGGGTAATGCTGATGTGCTGCCAAACTATTTCTACCTGTTTTTACCGGTTGCCAATGGCGACAGCGAAATGATCATGGCATTTACACATGGCGGAACAGGAACCGGACAAGGCGAAGAATTGATGCGCGACGTTGCTGGCCGTACACACGAAGGTTCGCAGTGCTGGGTATTTCCTTATTACGAAATTGCTGATCGTTACCAGTCAACCATTACCGGCGATTTTGCTGAAAAACTGATCCCGATGAACCCAGCAACTGCCGGGGCTCGCACCAAACTAAATTCAGCCGTTAACCCTGAAAGCTACGCCAACCGCGACTATCGTATGAAAGCGTCCATTATGTGGGATTACGAAATGAGCATCGGATTAACATCTCTTAAATCAACCGGATACACGCCATTCATTTACAAAACCTGGAATCAGGCCGTAACCATCAACGGAGTGAAATACACATCGTACAACACCGATGCTTCGGTTTATGGGTATGTGTTCCGCAAATTCCTACGCAATTATGGAGGTTTGGGCCGTAGCGAGGGCGATTACAGCTGGCCGGTTATGCGCCTGGCCGATGTATATTTGATGTATGCCGAAGCCACCAACGAAATCAACGGACCTCAGGCTGATGCCATTGACCTTGTCAATAAAATTCGCAGAAGAGGAAACCTGCCTGCTTTAAAACCAGAAAAAACAGCCTCGAAAGAAGCTTTCTTTGCCGCCATTGAACAGGAACGTATCGTGGAATTATTAGGCGAAGGACACCGTGGATTCGACATTCGTCGCTGGAGAGCCATTGAACGGGTATGGAATCCGCCATACGGATTGGGCGTTTGGAGAATTGATTCACACGGAGCGCAGCGCGATCGCTATTACCAGAATACGTCGGAACTGACTTATCAGCAGAATTACATTTTCCGTATTCCTCCAGGCGAACGCGACCGGAACCCGAACCTGACCCAGAACAAACCCTGGTTATAGTCAACTGACGACATATTGTGAAACTTTAATATATACACAATGAAAAAATACTTTATCACATTTATAGCCATCACATTGGTAACCTTTGCCTGGGTACGCTGCACCGATTTTCCTGTTGACGAAGACGGTCTGCTGATTACCACCCGGGGACAATGCTATGTCAGCAACTTCGAGCTTTTGGGAGTTGATTTTCAAACCGTCAGGACAAAAGCTCCCGTTATTGATACAACCGCCCAGACGATTAACGTTGAAGTATTCTACGGAACCGACCTCAAAAACCTGTATCCGCAGTTCAGTTTAGTAACCGATGCCAAGCTTGATCCGAAAATTACAGGGAAAGTAGATTTTTCTGATCTGGCCAATCCCAAAAAATGGACAGTCATTTCCGGGAACCGGCTGGTTAAAAAAACCTACACTGTTTACCTCACCGTTCAACCCAAACCATAAAAGAATTGATTATGCAACTGAAATATTATAGCTTATCATTCCTGATTGCGCTGGCAGTTTTTTTCACCGCCTGTCAGGAGGAAGAATATAGCCTGCCATCGGCCAAAACCGGATTAAACAACGACTGCATCAAACGCACACTTGGTCCGAATGTCGTTGGGCAGAACATGGAATTTGCCTACGCCATGGCTTTACCACAAGCTGAAGGAAAGATCATTTCGGCTCAGGTGGAAGCCTCTATTGCTGGCGCGCCTGCAACCTACCTAGAGTACCGCTCATTCTCGACCAACGGAAGTGGTGTGGATGTTCCGGTGACTGTTGGTTCCCCTTCGGTAACATCGGGAACAAAAACCGAGGTTGTTTTCAGTAAAGACACCTGCGCTGCAACTTTACGCTATTTCTATGCCATTCCGGAAGAAGCCCGCGGCAAGACAGTTAACTTCACTTTCACTGCAAAAGCCAGCAACGGACAAACTGTTTCATACAAAATGGGGCCTTACTCCATCGCCAGAATGGACATGAAACTGGACATGGTAGTGAGTGACAACAACAACAGCTACATCTCGATTGCCGACATGGCTGTTTACAATGCAGCCAATGCTGCAACCAATGCTGCTAAAATCGATCTGGTGTATCTGTACCGCAGCTACACTACGGCATCGTTCAATCACGCTTTGGTAGCTCCATCGGCCAATCCTGACTATCGTCCGGGCATTACACTTCCGGCCGGAGTGAGCAACAGTGCAAAGATCATTAAAACATGGGCTTTGCGCGACCAGCACTTGGCCCGTTTGCAATACGGAATTTACATTGATGATATTGACTTTCAGGAAATTGATTTCGCCGGCGCTCCTGATTATGCCATCAACCTGAGGGCAGAAGCCGGAGCATGGGTTGAAACCGCTGACGGAAAGTATCGCGCTTATATTTACGTCAACAAAATTGACAATACGAAAAAGGAGATGACTATTAGCATCAAACGATACATGATGAAATAGTTTTCGTACATCTTAAAAATCTGCCTGATCTAAAGGTCGGGCAGATTTTAGGACATACAATTAGACCTGATAACCATAACAATCTCCTGGATTCTTTCTTAGAGTCCAGGATGATTGTTTTCTTAAATGCCCTCAACCTAACCAAAATCTCACGGACATGCCTCGTACAGGATTAACAGGACTCCTCTTTTTTCTCGTCGTTGCTGTTCTCTGTCCACAGCTCTCGGGTTCATCTCAAATTGGAAATTCCATTCCAACAGTTATTCTCGACACCGATCTCGACTCGGATGTTGACGATGTGGGGGCCATCGCTATGTTGCTGAATCTGCATAGAGCCGGAATAATTGAACTGGCCGGAATTGTTGTCACCAGCGACGATCCGTTTGCCCCGGTATGTGCAAGCTCAATTCTCCGGTTTTATGGTTTCCCTGAAATACCAGTCGGTTTTCTGAAAAATCAGCCTGTCCTGAAAAACCATTCGCGTTACACCAAGCGTATTTCCGAAGAATATAAACCGGCTTTTTCATCGTGGAAAGATGCAGAAGATGCTGCCGTTCTTTATCGAAAATTACTTAGCCGGAATCCGGATAAATCGGTTACCATCGTCTCCATTGGGTATTTGAGTAGCCTTCAGCAAATCTTGCAATCCGCGGCCGACGATATCTCGCCATTGAACGGGCACGATTTGGTTAATCAAAAAGTATCACGCTGGATATGCATGGGCGGGCAGTTTCCGCAGGGAAAGGAAGCCAACTTTTACCGCCCCGATCCGCAATCAACCGCTTATTGTTTGGCCAACTGGCGAAAAGAGGTGGTATTTTGTGGTTGGGAAGTAGGGAACAAAATCATTACCGGAGGCCAAAGAATGAAAAATGTCCTGTCGAAAGAACACCTACTTTATCGTTCGTACGAATTGTACAACAATTTTGCCGGTCGCCCCAGCTGGGACCAGGTAGCCGTTTTGCTGCTGACCGGAAAGTCCGGTGATTTCTTCCAGACAGTGCGCGGAAATTGTTGGGTTGCTGCCGACGGTAGCAATACGTGGGAAGACAATCCTGCCGGTAAACATCAGATGGTGTCCATTAAATCCGGAATTCCTCCGGAAGAAATTTCCGCATACATCGAAATGCTAATGACCGGATCAAAAATCCATTCAGAATAAACACTAAACCTAAAAAGACCAGACCATGAAAAAGAATTTGCTATTCTATCTCCTTGTTTTCGTTTTGCTGTTTTCAGTCAGTTCAATTGCTATTGCCCAAAAATTCATCCATCCGGGGATCGATCAGACTTCGTCCGATCTGGATTACATGAAAAAGAAGGTACTGGATGGCGAACAACCCTGGAAAGATGCTTTTGAACGGATGAAGGCTGCCTCCGATTTGGGTTACGAAGTAAAACCGTTTGCGCATGTGATACGCGGCCCATATGGAAAGCCCAACATTGGCGGAAACGATTTATCGAAAAGTTCTGATCTGGCCTACAACTGTGCCTTGTTGTGGTACGTCACCGGTGAAAAGAAGTACGCCGAAAAAGCAATCGAAGTACTGAATAAGTGGGCGCCCGTGTTGTGGGATTTCGATTACAACGATGCCAAACTGTTGGCGGGATGGACAGGCTATAAACTTTGCAATGCTGCCGAAATTCTGCGTTATACACCATCGGGATGGCAGCAAAAAGACATCGACCGTTTCACCGAAATGCTAATGACGGTCTATTATCCGCTGATGCGCTTTTACTATCCGCAGGCTAACGGCAACTGGGATGGCGCCATTATTCATTCCATTCTGGCCATGGCGATTTTTACTGATAACCGCGAGATGTTGGACAATGCAATTGATCATTTTTTACACGCGCCTGTCAACGGAAGTTTGTTGAAGTATATTTATCCGAGTGGGCAGTGCCAGGAATCGATGCGCGACCAGGCCCACGTACAACTCGGGTTGGGCGAATTTGCAGGAGCCGCACAGGTTGCCTGGACCCAGGGTGTTGATTTATTTTCGGCGGCCAACAACCGGTTGGCCTTGGGTTACGAATACACCGCCCAATTTCTGCTGGGTAAAACACCGCATTGCTACGGAAAAATTTCGGAGCGGGCCAAAGACCTGCGCGACGATTACGAATGCGTTTATCGCCAATACCTTTCGCAGGGCATCGAATTGCCATACACCAAAATGGCAGCCGATTCCATTCGCCCGAAAGCCAGCCGAAGTGTCTTGACAGCTTTGCGGGCACCCGCAACAAAATCGATCAGCAAACAGAGCGCCCCCAAAGCCTCACCAATTGCTTATCCGGCGGGAGCGATGGAGCAGGCAATGACCACAGCTCCGGCTAATTCAATTCGGGTGAACATTGGCGAATCGATTCAGGATGCATTAGACAAAGCAGCTTTGCAAAAAGGTTGGGTGATAGCCACTGCCGGGTTGCATAAATTGCCGTCAACGCTGAAGATACCTTCCGGAGTAACTCTTTCAGGCGAAGGATTGTCAACCATTTTATTTCTCGATCCAGCCTCAGGAGTGCGTGATGCCATTGTTAATGCAGCAGATGATTTACATGATATTACAATTTGTGATTTGGTAGTAGAAGGTGCTGTTGATCCCGATCCGGGAAGCGATCCGAACAGTCGCCGGTCGTACCGAACCACCGCCAATCGGGGAGGAATCATTTTCTGGGGGCAGCACGAAGGACAAATGAAAAACATTACGCTGCGCAGCATCACCGTCAGGAATTGCACTTACAATGGAGTGTTTATCAGCGGAGCCGAAAACCTGAGCGTGATTGGTTGCGATCTGAATGAGAACGGAGCCAGCGTGGTTCCTGGTCCAAAGCTTCAGCATAACTTGCTGTTGTCGCATTGTAAAAACATCACTATTAAAGACAGTCGATTAGATACTTCGCCTCACGGTTGCGGAATTGCACTAACGAATTGCACCGATGCCACGGTAGCCAATTGTGAGTTGGCCCGGAATGCGTGGTTTGGCCTTTTGCTCACCGAAAGCAAAAACATCACCGCAACCGGCAATCTCATTGAAGCCAACGACCGCAGCGGAATTATGGCTCAGTTCCTTTATCGGGGGTGCGAAAATGTAACGATGAGCAAGAATTTGATTCAGTATAACGCGGATTTTGGAGTTGAATCTTACTCAGGAAAAAATATAATATCCTCTGGAAATACTTTCTCCGGAAACGGACGCGATCAAAAGTCGAACGAAAAGATCAGCACCGAAAAATATTTGATAATGAACTAACTATTTAAACCAAAATCAACGATGAGAACAATAACCTTAATGGCAACCTTCCTGATCGTGAGTTTTTCGGCCTGCGCGCAGGAAAAAATTTCAGCAGAGAAGCAAGGTGTTTTAATTTTCCAGTCGGGATTTGAACCTGATTCGAAAGTTGTTTCGAAAGGTTCCGATGCCGACATCGTCGGTGTTGACCGCTCGTTGAAAAGCAACAGCGACTGGGTGGCTGATTTCGACAATCACCCCGAAATTGGCAACTTCAGTTTGCAATATCAGGGCGGCGATTCTACCCAGCGATTTGCGAAAATCATTCCCGAACCGGGCAATCCGTCGAACCACGTACTGCATTTTTGGCTCAATCAGCCCAATGTGGAAGGATCAAAGGGCCGAATCCAGGGAAACATCTACGGAAACAAAGGGATGAAAGAGTTTTACCAGTCGGAGCGTGTTTTCCTGACCAATGATTTCAATACTGTTCGCACTTTTCCGGATAAAATAAGCTGGCTCACCATTGCCGAATTCTGGAATAACATTACCTGGAGCCAGACAGTGCCTTATGGGTTTCGCATCACTTTGGGAATTGGCAAACCAGTTGCAGCCGAAAGTGATCTGTATTTTATACTCGACGGGCAGGATTGCCAGCTGTTTGCCGATGGAAGCCAGAAATACACCACACTTTGGTCGGAAACGAATCAGAAGGTAAAAGTGCCGATTGGCAAATGGTTTACCCTCGAATACTATTACAAGGAAGGAAACGCCGAGAATGGAAAGTTTTACATGACCATTCAGCCCGAGGGCGGAATGAAAGAGATCATTTTCGATTTAACTGTGATTACGCACAATACCAAAGACCCAAATCCCGACGGAGTGACCGATTTTAACCCGATCAAACTGTACACTTCGAAGCAGTTAATCAACTACATGAAGAGCCAGGGGAAAACGCTTCAGATTTATTGGGACGATCTGAAGCTATGGAAAGAAAAGAAACATTGATTTACAAATACTTAAATAATAAATAAAATTCAACGACCTAGCAGTCTTTAACTTTTTTTAAGAAATGCAATCGATTGTAAAAAAATATATATCTTTGAAAAAATGTGATTTTTCTCCAAAAGAAAATCAAATCTAAATCTAAACGCAAACATATGAAAGAGAAACATGGATTGAGGAAAGCCATCGTGCTTTTGTTGTTTTATCTCTTTACTGCTTCCGTCTTTACCCCTTCCGGGTATGCGACTGATAGTACGGGAATAATACAGCAACAAAAATCGGTTAAAGGTAAAGTGGTTGATGAAACCGGAGAGCCAATCCCCGGTGTTTCTGTCTTGGTGAAAGGAACCTCTGTCGGGACTATCACCAATTCTGACGGTACATTCGTCCTGAATGTCCCCGCTGATGCAAAAACACTTATTTTTTCCTTTGTTGGGATGAAGTCTCAGGAGGTTGCCATTGCTTCAAGAACTACTTTCGACATTGTTATGAAAGACGAAACTATCGGGCTTGAAGAAGTGGTTGCAGTGGGCTATGGTACACAAAAGAAAGAAACCGTAGTAGGTTCTATCGCACAAGTTTCCAATGAAGAACTGAAACGTACAGGAAGTGTATCCGACCTTCGGCAGGCGTTAACCGGACAGCTCCCGGGTGTTGTAGCCCTTACCACATCGGGTGAACCTGGAGGTATTCTTACCGGCGAGAGCGCCACTAATATTTTTATTCGCGGACAAAACACTTGGAATGGAGGTCAGCCGCTGGTTCTGGTTGATGGTGTTGAACGCAGTATGAACAACATCGACGTGAACGAGGTAGCCAGTATTTCAGTACTGAAAGATGCTTCGGCGACAGCTGTATTTGGGGTAAAAGGTGCCAACGGGGTAATCCTGATTACAACCAAACGTGGTTCTGAAGGTAAAACAACCCTGAATTTTAACTACACCACCACCGGAACCATGTTGTCGAAACAACCCGACAAACTGGACTCCTATGCTGCCATGATGGCCAAGAATGAAGTCATTGAACGTGAAGGTGTTTTAAACGAACCATCGTGGGGAGCTTATGTACCCTATGATATCGTTACAAGGTACCGTAAACCTCAAACTCCTGAATATGCTTACATCTACCCAAATGTGGACTGGGAAGATGAAATGTTTAAAACGATGGCCTTGTCACACCGTGTTACTCTTAGTGCACAGGGAGGAAGTAAAGCCGTTCAGTATTTTGGTTCGCTTGCTTACATGCACGAAGGCGATATGTTTACCGATTACGACAACGGTAAGGGTTACGAGCCAAACTACAACTACGATCGTTTCAACTTCCGCAGTAACATCGATATCAAACTGACAAATACGACCAAATTCAAATTGAATTTGTCAGGATATTACAGCCAGAAGAATACCAACTACAACAACCAGGGAAGTACAAGCCGTGCTGATGCCTGGATGTGGCGTGCCACTTATGGTTTAGCGCCCAACCTGTTTTTGCCGATGTATGAAGACGGACGTTGGGGTACCTATCAGGAAGGTGGAAACAATACCGTTAACCCACTGGCCATTGTTTACAACATCGGAATCAGACAAACAAGAACAACTCAGTTAAATTCGGATTTTCAACTGGAGCAAGACCTTAGCTTTATCACCAAAGGATTAAATGCAAAAGCGTCACTGTTCTATGACAACAGCATCCGCTCAGAGGGTGGGATTTATGATGTTGTTAACAGTGCCCGTGCAAATGAAGCATCGACTAATGTTCGTTTTACCCAGATTTATCCGATGCTTTATAAAGGACCTGATCAGGACCCAAGTGAATACACGGTTTATTTGCCGGTAAGTAACGAAGAATACAGTTGGATAATCAGACCCTGGACCATCAACGAAGAGACTGTTGGCGAAGGAGCAAACTTTACCAGTGGTATTCCGGTTGACCGCAGACTGATGTACCAGATGCAGCTAAATTACGCCCGTGTTTTTGGCTCACACAGCCTTTCAGCAATGGGTTTGTTTAAGCGTGAAGAATCGGCGAATGGCAGTGAATTTAAAAGATACCGAGAAGACTGGGTTTTCCGGGCAACTTACGACTATAATGCCAGATACTTACTCGAAGTAAATGGAGCGTATAATGGTTCGGAACAGTTTGGACCGGGTTATCGTTTCGATTTCTTCCCATCCGTAGCAGTGGGCTGGTTAGTTTCCAATGAAGAGTTCTTCAAAGTTGACTGGGTCGATAAATTAAAACTCCGCTACAGCATGGGTAAAATCGGTGACGACAAAGTGAGCGGTAGCCGCTGGCTGTACGATTCTCAGTTCGCTTATGGCGGTCGTGCCGGGTTAAATGAAATTACCAATGGATTGAGCCCCTATTATTTTTATCGTGAGTCAGTGGTAGGAAATCCTGATATCAGATGGGAAACGGCGCTGAAAACCAATATTGGATTGGAACTTGGTATTTTGAAAAATCTGTTTAGTCTGAATGTTGACTATTATACTGAAGACCGTACCGATATATTCCTGACGGGAAGTCAGCGAAATATACCTGCTTTCTTCGGAGCAACCCCGCCAAGTGCCAACATTGGGCATGTTAAATCAAATGGGTACGAAATACAGGTAGGGTTCAACAAAAATGTGAGTAAAGACCTCAAATTTTGGGGCGATCTCGCAGTAACTCATAACGAGAATGAGATTATCGAGCGCGATGATGCACCACTGCAATACAACTATTTGAAAGCGAAAGGCTATCCAATCGGACAAATAAAGAGTATGGTGAGGACTGAATTCTATGATAACTGGGACGAAGTATATGCCAGTATCCCGACTGAAAATAACGATTTGCAAAAGCTTCCCGGCTATTATGATTTGGTTGACTTCAATGCCGACGGGATCATTAAAACGAGCGAAGATACTCCTCCGGTAGGATATTCTGAAATACCACAGAACACTGCAAGTTTTTCAGTTGGTGCAAACTACAAAGGCTTAAGCCTGATGGTGCAATTTTACGGGGTAAACAATGCCAACCGAAGCATCCAGTTTAACAACTACGCCAACGACGTGGATATCTTATACGGTCATGTGGCCGATTTCTGGTCGAAAGATAATCCCGATGCCACCTCATTCTTACCACGCTGGAAAACTCAGGCTGAAAACGTAGGAGATTATTTTATTTATGATGCTTCCTACCTCCGTTTAAGAACTGTTGAACTGGCTTATTCGTTCAACGATCTGTATTGGGTAAAAAATGCCGGGTTCTCTAATTTAAGACTCTTCCTGAACGGAAATAACCTTTTCTTCTGGTCGAAACTTCCGGATGACCGCGAGCAAACTTATACTGGCGGAAATGCAACAGAAGGAGCTTACCCCACTACCAAGAAGATTAACCTGGGAATTGAATTAACTTTTTAAGATTCAAGAAAATGAAAAAAATAAATCACTATATAAAATCTGGTCTCATCCTCATGATGCTGATTCTGGGAACAACATCATGTGAAGACTATCTGGACAAAAGTCCCGAGGCAGACATCACCGAAAAGGATGTTTACGGCAATTTTACCAGTTTTCAGGGCTTTGTTGAAGAGATGTATAACTGCATTATGGATCCGGATAAAGGAGGCGCCTGGAACAAGTATTTGTTTGCTGACGAAACCTTGGGCCCATCGCCCTATCAGTTCGACCTGGGCAACTATTGGGGAAACGAAACCTACTTTTTTGGTGTTGAAGTAACACCAGCCCGGCTGGCAAGCAACACCACCAGGGACCGAAGGGTGTGGGAATATGCGTGGTACGGTATTCGCAAAGCCAACATGACATTGGCTAAAATTGATGAACCCGGCTTGTTTGAAGGAAGTGAAGAAGAAAAAAACCACATCAAAGGACAGGCTTTATTCTTCAGAGGTTGGTTCTATTTTGAGATATGTCGTTACTGGGGAGGGATGCCTTACATTACCAAGGTGCTCGACCCTAATGAACCCATGACTACCGACGAATTCAAACGTCTCAATTTTCAGGAAACAGCCAAACTGATGGCTAAAGACTTCAGGGCGGCTGCCGATTTGTTACCATTACATTGGGACCAATCAGCTCCCGGCCAGAAAACGCTCGGACATAACCGCGACCGTATTAACAAATTCCATGCGTTAGGCTACTTGGGCAAAGCACTATTATATGCCGCCAGCCCAATGATCAATGAAGAAGCCACCGGAAATAATTCGTTTAACGCCGAATTGTGCGGCCAGGCAGCCAAAGCTTTTGGTGAATTACTGACCCTAGTTGATCAACCCGGAGCACCCTACAAATTGCAAACCTGGGCTACCTGGAACGACAACTTCTATAAAATGAATAATCTTCGTCCAGGCGGAACAGAATGTATTATGTCGCCAACGATTTATGACCGAACCAGGGTAAGAAATTCAACTCTTGGAGCTACCAGCCCTTCTTCGTTCGGATTGAACAGTGGTAGCAGTGCCGATGTACCGACTCATAATTATATCAAAAATTACGCAATGGCCAACGGCTTACCCATTGATGACCCGGAATCGGGATTTAATCCCAACGATCCGTGGACTGGTCGTGAACCCCGCTTCTATAAAAATATCGCCATCGATGGCGAAAAATGGTGGGCAACAGCCGGAGCCGATCAATTTGCCCAATTATACAATGGAGGAAGGCATCGTTCGATAATTAATCCAGCAAGCGTTACAGGCTATTATCAAAAAAAGTTCAATGCATTATCGCCAACCTATTCACTATCACAATCAGGTGCAGTTATGGCATACGTACCATACCTTCGCTTAGCCGACATCTACCTGATGTATGCTGAAGCTGTAAACTTTAGTTCGGGAGGCGGACCCCAGGTAACTTCAGGCAATTACACAATGACTGCAGAGCAAGCAATGAATGTAGTTCGGACACGTGCTCAGTTGCCTGCCCTAAAAGCAAAATATACAGCTAATAAAGATGTATTCTTCGAGGAAATTGTTCGGGAGCGTGCAGTTGAACTGGCCTTTGAAGGTGCTCGTTTCTGCGACTTACGCCGGTGGAACCGAAATGCCGATCCACGCTATCTGGATAAAACAGCCATTGATTTTGACCGGGGATCAAACGGCAAACCGATCAATATCAAAGAACGGTTAATTGTCCGTCGTGTTGCTGAAAAGAAACACAACTGGCTGCCTATTCAGGTAAAATTCACCAAACAATACGAGGGTTTTCCACAAAATCCAGGTTGGTAGGTTTCTAATTACAAATTAAAAACTCGAAGAAATGAAGATAAAACATTATATCATATTGGCTTTTTTGAGCATGTTAATATTATTTGTACCAAATAATGTTTGGGCTCAAAAGGTAAAGCTGATCACCGTTGAATCGGTTGTTAATGACGAGAATGGAAACCCTATTGAAAATGTAGAAATCTTTGGAGGCAGCAGCTATACGCTAACTGATGCACAGGGACATTTCTCCATCGGGGTTGAAGCAGATTCAAAAGTTATTATCGAAGCCAGTGGTTACGAAGACATCACGCTTACCATTGACGAGGTAAATAACATGACGAAGATTGTTCTGAAGAAAACCAAATATTTGTACGACAAAGAAGCGAAAGTCGATCTGGCTTTCCGTCAGGCTTACGAAGGAGATGTCGTTGGTTTTGTAAGTACTGTAAAATCTAACGATGTAATCCGTTACGACAATTCAAACTGGGCCGACGACGTTTTGACCGGACGCACATTGGGTATGCTGGGTAGCAATACCATTCGTGGAATTGGAATTGGATTGAGTGTGGCCGATATAACCGGCAGCGGATTAAACTCGGGGAATGCACTTTTCGTTGTCGATGGATTGCCGCGTGATATTCAGTCGCTCCGGCTCACCGAAATTGAAAGCGTCACCGTACTGAAAGACGTGAATGCTGCCGTATTATACGGAAGTGCCGCAGTCAACGGAGTTGTTCTGATTACCACCAAACGGGGCGAAGCTTTCAAGAAGAACTCTGACTTTACTTTTAATTACGGAATCTCCACTCCAAGAGAATTGCCTAATTATTTGAACTCGGCTGATTATATGACTTATTTCAACCAGGCCCGGTTAAACGATGGCTTATCGGCTCAGTTTACTGATGCCACAATTGAAAATCACCGCACAGGGAATAAATACCGTTATCCGAATAACGATTATTATTCCAGCGAGTACATGAATTCATTTAAAAGCTATTTCGATTTAACCGGCGAATTTTCCGGAGGGAATGACATTGCCAAATATTATTCAAATATTGGCTGGTACTCTGCCGGAGGCATCCTCAATTTTGGAGAGGCCGCCAATGCCAGAAATAACGTTTTCAACGTTCGCGGAAATGTGGATTTGAAAATCAACAACTGGATCAAAACCTCCATTGACGGATCGTCGATATTTGCCAATAATAGAAGTCAGCGCGGATCATTTTGGACCGCTGCATCAACAACACGGCCTTACGAGTTGACACCGCTGATTCCGTTTGATCTGATTGATCCGGCTGACCCAATGTTGGTGGGCCGCAAAAACGATGTGGATGGAAAATATTTACTGGGCGGAAATGCTAGTTTTTTGACCAACCCGATTGGCGATAGTTATGCCGCAGGAAAAGTTGAAACCATTTCGCGTAAATTCTCTTTTAACAACAGGGTCGATTTTGATTTGAATAAAGTTGCGCAAGGATTATCCTTCCATACCAACATCAGTTTCGACTATTATACCCGGTTTACTCAAACAGTGGCCAATGTATACTCCGTTTATGAGCCGGTTTGGAGTGCTACCGAAGACAAAATTACCAGTTTGGTACAACGCGGAAAAGATGCCCGCCCCGGAACTCAGATTGTAGGAGCAGTTACGTTTACCCGCAGATTTGGATTTTATGGTCTGCTCAGCTACGACCGTACATTTAAAGATGTACACCATGTAACCGGATCATTGGTAGGTTATGGAAGCAGCCTGAAAGAACAGGGCGATTTCCAGGGAGGACGACATGCTCATGTTGGACTTCAGATGGCTTATATATTCGATAAAAAATACATGGTTGATTTTAGCAGCGCCTACATTAATTCAGTCAAACTGCCTGAAGGAAACAAAGGCGGATTCTCCCCCACCATCGGCCTGGCGTGGATGCTCAATAACGAAGATTTCTTATCGTCAGCTAAAAATATTGATCTGTTAAAGGTTAGATTATCAGCTGGTACCCTGAATTCGGATTTACCGATAGGTGGTTTTTATTATTACGACAACCGTTATGGAGGTTCGGGTTCGTATGCCTGGAACGAAGGGCAGAGAAGCCGAGGCGGCGTAGCATCAAGCTGGAGTGATAACCCCAATTTAGGTTATGCCAAACGTAACGAAATTAACCTGGGTATCGAAGGCTTGTTCTTCCAAAAAATGATTGGTGTTGAAGCAAACCTCTTCTATGATGTTTATAACGATTTGTTAGTGCGTCGCAGCACAACCTATCCAAGTTTCTATACCGATTTTGTTCCGTATGAAAATTATGGGTCAGAAACTTATCAGGGAATCGAATTTGGTCTGAATTTCAACAAGTCGGTTGGCGACTGGAATTTCTTTATTGGAGCAAACGCCCTTTATGTAACTTCTGAAAAAACCAAAGTGGACGAAATCTGGAATAATGACTACCAGTACAGAAAAGGACAACCTGTTGATGCAACATTTGGGTTGGAGGCGCTGGGACTTTTCCAGGATCAGACAGAAATTGACAACAGCCCGATTCAGTTATTTGGAACAGTAAAACCCGGAGATATCAAATATAAAGACCAAAATGGTGACGGATACATTGACAGCAATGATGAAGTTTATCTGCGTCGTTACCAGGCTCCATTATCCGGTGGTTTACAAGTAAAAGTTGACTACAAAAACCTGACATTATTCGTGCTGGGAGAAGGCCGCATGGGTTCTGAAACATTTATGGA
>CAYRBM010000094.1:0-20667 GCA_964422425.1 uncultured Odoribacter sp. | reverse complement strand
CCGTATTCTTCAATTAACGCTGAGACTTTAATCCCATCGATTTCAGAAATTACTTTTTGTTTTACAGGCAACCCGAATTTACTTGGCATTCCTGCGTTAATCTTACTTATTGACGGCTTTTCATATTTTATTTTTTCCATGGCTTCTAATTATTTTAAATTTCTCCATTCATTGCAATTGTTTCAAACTTCTCCAGATCGACAATAATGTCATACGAATATCGCACAAACATTTTTCCTGACTGATAGGTTTCCATTGGTGCAACCTCCTGTCCCAATGCCAGTTTTACCAAAGCTTCAGGAATATTTTGCCCGGCACCAACGGCCAGATAGACCCATGCCGGAATACGCGGATTGATTTCGATAAGGTAGTATTCGCCTTTTACCGTTTTGATCAGTTCGAGTTCCATTCCGCCTTTCCATTTGGTTTGACGGATGAGGCTCCGGGTAATTTCCAGCATTTTATCGTCAGAAAGCGTAATTCCGCCCCAGGCTTTTCCTTTGTCAGTAATGTATTGTTTACGCATAGGAACCGCTGCAATGGTGTTTCCCTGCCCATCTCCCAGCGCGATTACGTTTACCTCGGTGCCTTTTACAAATTCCTGAATAATAACAGGCAAGCCCCATTTTGACGAAACCTTATTAAATGACTGCTTTACCTGTTCGGTATTGTAAGCAGTATAGGCATCATAGAATTTCCCCTTGACCATTACCGGGTATTCAAATTTATCTTTGATCTCCGAAATCTGGTTTTGGCTGCCCAGGTTTAAACTGGCAGGCACTTTTATCCCGTATTTTTCGCCATACTCCGGAAGTTTGTCTTTATCCCTTTCCTGAAACTGTTTCATTGTCGGCAAAAAAGTACGAATACCACTTTTCAGGAGCCGGTCTTCATTTTTCATAAACGAAAACAGTTCAGCATCGAAATTCGGGATCAATACATCGAAGGATTCACGCTGGTGTATTTCCTCAATCCGATCGATCAGTTCGTCTGATCCTGCCGATGGGTAAGGAATCTGGAATATTTTATCGCATAAACCGTCCATATAAATGCCCGGTTCGAGCGTTTCGTAAACCAGACCGATAATCCTGACTTCAAATTCGGTTGATTCCTTTAACGAACGGATTACCGGAACGCCTGGTCCCGGATTATCCGTGTTGTTAAGCCCTGTTACGGCGATTGTTATTTTTGTTTTCGACATGGTTGCTTATTTAAAATCAAGTGGATCTTCCTGAGAAGTTATCTGGTGGTGTTTAATCAGCGCACAAAACTCATAAAAGTCTTTTTCAAAGGTCAGGTCGTCCAAGTCATATTTTTCGAGAAACAGGCTTTTGATCGTGTCAAAGTCATGACCCTGGGCAATCAGTTTTGTTAGTTCCAGTCCGGTTGGGTTTACATTAAACGAATCTCCGGTTCTTGAATTAAAAACAAATCCGTTGTCGCTAATTCTTACTTCTTCTGTTATTTTCATTGGTTTCTGTTTTTTGTATGAATCAAAGATACTTCAATCTGCAAATGAAGTTATTACACAATTTTGTAAATATTTTACAAAATCAGGTACAATACACTCATATTGAGCATTTGTGTGCCTGAATGTGAGGGTTACCAGGAACCTCCGGTTTCTTTTGCAGTAGTAACAATTGCTTCCAATGCAGTCTGTGTGATAAACTGGGCTGTATATGTACCTCCCAAACCAACGATTTGCCCATAAAAAGAGCGCATGTGATTTCTGCTACCCATCGTAAGTAAGTCGTAAACGTATTTAATATCCTGATTGTCTGATTTTGATAGTGCCAATTCCAAATCAAAAATATCCAGATCCTCTATGGTTGCGCCAACTTTGTAAGCATCGAGAACCGATGTGCTACCTAAGGTTACTAATTCTGTGTATAAACTCTGCAATTTACTGTCAGAAAATACTCCAACTGAATTCGTGCCAACAGGATCAGCAAGATCATATTTGTTAAGCAATGTCAGAACGGCATCGGTGTGTTTTTGCTCACTCGATAAAATATTGGAGAACACATTTATTTTCCATTTCTCATACAAGGTAGTATAAACATCGCGGGCTAATTTTTCTTCTTCTCTCATTTGCTGAAGACTTGCTAATTCGTCAGCATTTAATGATTCTGTTGGTAACACCTCGATTTGTGAAGTAACTGTGAGATTTGCTGCGACTACTTCATCTTTCTGGCAACTGAAAAATACCAGATTTACTGCAATTGCGATTAATAATACTGTTGTTTTCATGTCTCTTGTTTTTAATTGTTATTTATAAAACAAAAATACTTCAATCAACAAAGGCAGTTATTACACAATTAAGTAAATGATTTATAAAATGCGGTATAAAGTCCTCATTTTAAACCTTGAAGAATACAGCTTGTGATTTTAACGGCAAATCATCAGCTATTAAATTTACCGCGAATAAGCCTTTTTATCGAATAATACAGGTAGCCTGATCATGGTTTTATTACATTCAGCAAAAGCGTGTCGGCATTAATTCCGGTAAATATGCCCAACCCATTTTCGATGTTGGTCGTCGGATTAGTCAGGTTTTGTGAGCTATTTCCGGTGTCGTTGTACAACGCAGCATAATCGGCATTTAAATGGTAAAGTATCAACCGATGCCTTCCGTAGTATTGAAACTGCATGGATTGTATTTCGAACTGATTGGTTTGTGTTGGCGCATTACGAAAAAACCTTCCCGGAGGTAGTTTGTCTCCGTAATCGTTAATTGCTGTTGGCACGGTTTCCATGTTTTCGATAACCACCATGTAATAGCTGTTATCGCCGTTTGTCCAGGTAAGTTTTACCGGATCGGGCATGGCTGGCCGGGTTGGTGGCCGGGTGCTAAAATCGATACCCGGCATTTTGATTTGTGTAACCGACTGTTTGAAATCTTCAGGTTTCGAAAGAATTTCGGTTGATGAGGAAACTGTTTGATTGTTGAATTCGAATTCGAGTTTGTAATTGACGCCTTCCTGAGGGATAAAAGCCAAATCTTTGTACTCACCATTTCCAACGGAAGGTATTAATCTTATTTGATCGTTGTACAAGACTTTTACCTGAAGCAAATCGAGATTGTCATTTGACAAGGCTACATTGGTATCGTAAGGTGTTTTACGGGTTATTTTTATTGAAACCGGCCTGGTCGTTATTAAATACGATTCAACAACCGGAATGTCGTTGAAAGCAAGCAGAGTCTCTTCGGTATCGCACGAACTAAAAATAAACATGAAGCCTGTACCAAGTATAAGACTAAATATCATCCGCAAAATAGTTTGCTTTGCCTGATGTTGAATCATTTTGATTGTGTGGTTGAAATGTATCGTATGTTTCATCTTATTTAAGTTTTAAGGTAAGGGTAAGGTTCGGGGTAATACCCAGGAATTGTTTGTCAATTGAAATGATTTCACTGTCAATGATTTGATATTCCTTGTACCAGGTATTTTTTCGGTCGTAAACATTGAAAAGCGAGAAGCTAATGTTGCCTCTTTCTGTTTTCTGGTCAACCGATTTCAAAAGGTAATTGACCGAGAAGTCAAGCCGGTGATAATCCTCCAGTCTCCGGCTGTTCTTCGCTCCAGCCGAAATAAAAGTTTTTTCACTGCCATCAAGCAGGGTAACGTTGTACCCACCTTCAGGAGCAGTATAAGGCCGGCCGGTAGCATAAATCCAGGTTGCTGCCAGGCTCCATTTTCTCCATTTGTAGATTCCGATTATTTTAAACTCGTTGGTCACATCCTGCGAAGCCGAAAAATAATCAGAACCGTAAACATCAAATTGATTTCGAGCCTGTGCCAGCGTGTATGACACCCAACCTGTCAGATTTCCAATTTTTTTCTGAGCCAAAAACTCAATACCACTGGCGAAACCTTTTCCGGTATAAAAATTTTGTTCGTAATTAATCGCCTGCTCTCTTCTTGCAGGTTCGAAGCGGAGCGAATACTCCGAAAGGCCGGTAAGCTGCTTGTAGTAAGCTTCAACACTGAAAAGATAATCAGGTGTTTCGTAGTTGATTCCGGTAATGTAATGAATGGCCTTGCTCACCGGCACTTTCTGATCGTCGGACAGAATCCAGAAATCACTGCTTCCAGCCAGAATATCTTCACGCGTAATGCGGTTGGCAAACTGGTAAAAGTGGCCCCAGGCGCCAACAAGCTTAATTTTATCGTTCAGGCTGTAAGAAGCCGAAAGACGGGGTTCTGCATAAATTTTTTTGGTGACATCATAGAAGGTTGTGTGAACTCCCGGAGTGATGGTCAGTTTATTATCCAGAAATTTGAATTTGCTTTGCAGGTAACCTCCCAATAAGTTTCCCTTATTTTGGATATTGAGAATGGTGGAAGTATCGTTCTGGCTGTAGCTATAGTCGATGTTGTAGTTAGTAGCCTTTAATCCAAATCCAATCTGGCTTTTCGACGAAACATCCCAGGAATAATCTGAGCGAAAGCTAAAATCTTTCAGGTCGTTATTTTCCAAGGTTCCTATTTTAACAGTGGTAGCAACGCCATCCGCATCGGTAGTCGTCCGGTTACTGCTCCGGTCGCGGTTGCTGTAATAATTTGAATAACTGATCAGTGAATTGCCGTAAAGTTTATCGTTCCACCTTCGCGACCATTTGAGGCTTGTCCCCAGGTTTCCGTATTCTGTGAGGTCACTGTTGTCAGAGCCAAACGATCGACCAATTCCGGCGCCAGAAGTTGAACCATCAACTTTTACGCTGTTGTCCAGGTTGTCGGTTCCGTTAAACAAGGAAAACGAAATAACATCTTTGTCCGACGGACGATAGGTTAATTTCGTATTTAAATCGTAAAAATAGGAAGATACTTTGGCCGCAAAATTATTGTTCATACCACGTCCTCCAAATCCAGGTTGGGGTACTGCAACGGCAGTGTTCGCGGTATTAAACTGATCGAATATCTTGTTGTAAATGGGTCCTTTGTACGATTTCCGGAAAGCAAATAAAGAAGTGAATTTGTCGCCAATGGGCAATTCGGCATATACATTGGCGCTAAGCAAGCTTAAATCACCTCCAATGTTGAACCCCTTTGAATTGCCGTCTTTCCCGGTAATATCGGTTACGCTTGAAAGTCGGCCTGCATACTTCGACTCAAAACCACCTTTATATAACTGAACATCTTTTACCGCATTGGAATTGAAGGCCGAAAAGAATCCATATAAGTGATCGACATGATAAACGGTAAACCCATCATATAAAATCAGGTTCTGATCGGGAGTTCCACCCCGCACAAACAGACCGGAAGTTCCTTCGTTTGCACCCGAAACGCCTGGCATCAGCTGAAATGAGCGCAAAATATCTTTTTCGCCAATATTCGGCAGTTCAGCCAGCTTTCGGGGAGTAATCTGGATCGAACTGATTTTATCGTTGGTACTCATCACGGTGTTTTTCTGCGATTTCACTTCAACTTCTTCCACTTCAATGCTCGAAGGCTCAATCTGAAATTCAATTTTCGATTTTGGCAAATCGGGCGTCAGAAAAATACGACCAATTTTATAGCCAATGGACGAAACAAAGATTGTGGAAGTGTCTGTTGGTACATTTTGCAGGGTATAATAACCATCCTGGTTGGTTTGTGTTCCACGGGTGGTTCCTGCTACAACGATCGAAGCATAAGGCACCGCCTCACCGGTATCCGAATCAATAATCTTTCCACTTATCAGGATATTGAATTTTTTCGGGGCTCCTGAATAGGTTTTTACAGCTTCCGGTTTTGCTGAGTCTGATCCTGGAGTTTTATTCCGGCCAACAATATTTATTATATTATTGGTGCTCTGATACCATTCCGTTTTGGAAATCAAACACCACCTGTCGAGTAGTTTATTTAAAGACTGATTTACGGTGTTGTCAGCAATCTGTATTTGTGAAAACTTACGTTTGTTGTACGAAAACAAAATCCCTTTTTCAAGGGATATCCGGTCAAGTATTTGATCTAATGTTCCGTAATACTGTTTGTTGATTGTTATTTTTTCCGGCGACTGGGTAAACCCCAGCGATTGAAACATAACAATAATCAGGCTTGTAAGTGCAATTTTTTTTGCGAATTGTGTCATTTTTGTGCCAGATAAATTAGAAATAAAAGTTTAACAGATAAATTTTGTGGATGGCGTTATTGTTTTTAGCCCATTGTAATCGGTGAAGCGCTGTGAATCAAAAATACGTCAATCAAAAAATTGTGTATTACACAATTCAGTAAATGATTTATATAATGTGGTATGAAGCCCTCAATTTTAGTTTTGGGGGAGCTTATGTGGAATTGGGGAAGAATGTCCATTGCGGAAAATCAGTACAAATTATTGATTGGTTTTTTGTAGGCGGCAGGATCTTTTTTGAAATCGGAAAGTGAAACACCGCAAATGACTTTGAATTGGCTGGAAAGGTGGTGAGGACTGCTGTAATCCATCATCCAGGCAATTTCGCTCAACGAAATTTTGTCTTCCATGGCCAGTTCTTTAACGCGCTCAATTTTTTGGAGAATGATGTATTTTTCGAGGGTGATGGGTTCGACTTTTGAAAACAACTTGGATAAAGTCTGGTAACTTTTCCCCATTTTCTCGACCAGATATTCCGATTTCCGAACAATTGAATCGACATTGTTCATGTAATGGACGAGTTCGATGATGGTTTGTTTGATTTGCTCCACCACTATTTCATCTTTATCACGAATTAGCCCCATCCCTAATTCCTGCAAAACAGCATCTATCTGGTTTTTGCTGATTTTCTCCGGATCGTAAATTATGGTAGCTTCTCCCAGTTTAACGTCAAGTACAGTAACGCCAAGTCGGGTCAGGTCTTCTTTCACCAAACGCGTGCCACAGGAACATACCATATTTCTGATAAAAATCTTTTGGCTGTTATCGGTATTCTGCATTTCCATTCGGTCAATTGAAGTTTTACTAATTAATACAGCGTTAGTTCTATAAAGTTATATCTTAATTGTTTCATTTAACCGACAAATTGGAAGTTGACTGCACGCAAGTCAATATCCCTTTGTCCCGTTATCAGTTGTCCTATTTAATCAGCTCCATAATCTCCATTGGAGTTTTACCGGCACTTTCAGCAACTTCTTTTAATAAGTCGGTCGGATTTGCTTCAATACCGTTCTTCTTTAACACGTCTATTAAGGTGTTCACATCTTTACCTAGCTCATTTGCAACTTCGGCCATCGTTTTTCTGCCAAATCCCTGAAACTGTGATTTATTTTCAGTTTTGATACTAGCATCAGAACTGTTTGGGATAATTATTGAATAAAGTTTTGCTGGGGTTAGGTTGTTTAATTCACTTATTTCAAGAATGGTTTGTCCAACACTATCAGCTTTTAACCCTCTTTGATTGATAAGCAGCAAAATACTGTCGGCTGACATCTGAACATATTTCGCAGATAATTCCCTAACTGTCAGCGTCTCAGCATGGGGAATCGGAGGTTGTTCATCTTTTGTTTCCCAGCTCTCAGTAGTCCATTCGCCAAAATCGATTACTGCTTTGAACGGCTGGGTATTAAAATAGGTACCTAAAAAAACAACAACAATTAAAATAACCGAAACAAGTAATTCCTTTTGTTTATTGAGTCCTGTGGCTGCTTTTGTAGTAAAATAATGCCAGAATACTTTCCAGTTTAAAGTAAACAGATGGAAAACGGAGAGTATAACAAAAGTATATGAAAAGATGGTATGGATTGCCTGCCAGCCTGCTTTCGAAAATCCGAATAAAGTCCAAATTGTCCAATTGGCGACCCGGCCCGGAGGGGCAATGTACAGCACGATTCCAGAAATAAAAATGATTAAAAATGACCAGGCAAGCGAAAAGCTTACAAAACTTTTCCAAAAGAATTTCTGTTTCATTGAAGTTGAGTTTAATTTTTTATCTGACAATTGGGATGTTGACTACCGAAATAGCCAACATCCCAATATTTGTCTGTTAGTTAAGTGTTTAATTTTATCGAAAACGGTTACAATTCAATTTCGGTTGTAACACCACCAACAGTTTGTGTGGCCAAATTATCACATGCACCGGTCCCGTAATCAATCGTTTGTAATTCTCCTCCAACTGTGTCTATGGTAATAATACCACTTACAGGATAAAAACATCCGTTTTTGTAGATCAGTGGAGAAGTGATCGTCAACGTATAGTTTGTCATATCGAGATTAACTCCGGTAACCTTTCCTGTAACGGAATAAACGTCATCGGCAAATAAAAAGGTAGATCCGCCTGCAGTCATTTCACTGAATTTTTCACATTCCCAGCTGATGGATGTTCCGTCAGGATAAGTCAGTGAGGCATCTGACACCTTTTTGGTAAAGGTTAGGTTGCCTCTCTCATTTAAACCAGTATTCAGAATAGTTTTAACCCCTTCCAGTTTGGCGTCATTAAAATAATAATCTTCAAATGTTACCGTTCTCAACGATCCTTCGTTCTTCCAGAAGTCAGTAATACTGACATGAATTTTACCCTTTTTTGTATAACCGCTGAACAGTGTGCAAGTTCCGTCCAGATAATCAACGGTCCATACGCGTGGGTAGAATGCTCCGTCGGCATTTTTATCGACAGTAACAGTCCAGCAACTGGCCAGGCTTGCAGATTTTAAAACAGATTCTTCTGAACTAATCAACTCATCCTCTGTTTCCAATGCAAACGAGTTGACAATATTTGCATAATCGGCGATTGTTGTTTTCGAAGTTTCCGATACAGAAACTGAATCGTCAGTCTTGTTGCACGAATTCATGCCAACGATTGCTCCAAATGCGATGAGAGCAATAAAAACTACTTTTAAATTTTTCATTTTTTCTGATTTTTAATTTGTTTGAAATGTTTCTTCTGGTTAAATTTTGTACTTATTAAAGATTTCCTTTCTCGTAGGACAAATACACATATTTGAATTTCCAAAAACCATCTTGTAGTTGCAATGAAAATTGTCCACACAAATGATAAAATGAACTTTTTCATTCACACAATTTTCGACCTTACAATACACATACATATTGTTTTTCATGCACTCAAAATTCTTTTCACAAAGCAATGTTGCGGCAATTATTGTATCGTCAATTACCATGTAAAATCATTTATGCGGTGTTTTTCAAATCAAAGAATGATATTTTGCACAAAGTTGGCTTCAATAAAAACTACGATTTAAGGATAAACTACACCCCGAACTTTTAAGTTCCAGATAAAAGCTTTCAGGTGAGCATTTGATCCTGCCATCAAATTGGTATAAACCGTTTTTACAGAAGCATTTTCAACTGTCAACAGTTCCTTCTCCAGATCTGCAATGTCTGTTTGTTCAATCAGAACACCAACTTTCAGGGCTTCATTAACCGAAACATTTCCCATTGTGATCAGTTGATTGTACAGTTCTGCAATATGGGTATTGGTATATTCCCCGGGATTATTCGTACTGTTATCAGTAATTTTAAATCCTTCGATTAATCTCAGAACTGCCGACATATGTGCACTTTCGCTTTTCGTAATGTTCTTAAAAACAAGCAATTTGTATTTGTCGTACATGTATGCATATACATCGCGCGCCATTTTTTCTTCTTCGCGCATAAATAGTAACCCAGCTGCTTCTGTTTCAGTTACCGTTCCGGTAATCGTGCAACCCGGTATTGGTACATCGGCTATTGTCCCGGTTAAAATACAGGTAGCTGGTATTGTCCCGCTTTTTAATTCTTCACTTTCGGTGTTCATCGATACGGTTTCATCAGTATCGATTCCTTTTGAACATGAACTAGGCAATACAAGCGCTCCCAGAATTGCCAATGATGCTAAAAAAAGTCTTGTTTTCATGATGTTTGTTTTTTAATTGTTGAACATTTATTGATTGAGAACTATTATTTTGTGCGGGCTTCGTAGGTGTCGCAAACCCCGTTTTTATTGGTGTCAACAAAGTTTTTGCCTTTTCCTTTACCCTGACCTTGTCCATTTCCGGTACCATCTCTTTTCCCTTTTTGTGCACCTGATTTGCCAGCTCCCTGGTTATCGCAAATACCATCCTTGTTGTTGTCAACAAAGGCCACTCCTTTGCCGGTTCCGTTACAATTTCCATTTCCTCTTCCGCATTGTGGGTTTTGCGCACTTGCAAAAGTTGTTAGAGCCACTAGGACCAATCCTGTTAAAAAAATCTGTGCTTTCATAATCTTTTTTTTTAATTGTTTAACTTCTATTCCTTTGAAAAATTGAATTTACATCTGGTATCTATTTCCATTTCCTTTGCCTTTACCCGAACCATTTCCATGGCCAGCACCTTTCCCCATTCCTTGCTTTTGTCCCTGTAGATTTGGTTTGCCTGCATTGGCCTGAAACAAAATGAACTGATTTTGCTGATCAGCACTTAAAACCGATTTTATGGCATTACCGTGGTTTTCAACCTGCTTGTCCATTTGTTTTTTGATCTCTTCTTTTTGAGTCTTTTCAGAACTTGATTGACTTTTTTCACGAAGTACATTCATCGCAGTATTGTGCTGAGTTTCCATCGCCATAATTTTATCTTTTTGCAACTCGCTAAGTCCCGAAATTGAATTGATACAACTTTGCTGTGCGACTGCATTATTCCGGCTTTTTCCATCCGCATTATTAATTGAAACTGCGACTCCTGCTGTTAGAACTAGGGCAAGGCAAAGCCCTGCAAACCGAATCAATAGGCTTATTTTCATAATTAACTATTCAAAATGATTATTTATTGGTTACGCCATCGGCCTCCCTGATTTTCGGGCCGGGGAAGGTTTTCCTGGTTATCTTTATTTAGCATCGACTGAAATAGCTCGTGCAGTTTTGCTTGTTGTTCTGCCGTACAAATCTTTTTCATATCCAGGTAAAAAGTGGTTGTTACCTGCTTGAGTTCGCGGTGATTATTCCCGACTTCTATAGCCATCAGGTTGAGGCGGGTGCTGTCGGGATTTTGAGTTCCAAGTTCCTTGATCAGATCTTCGCGTAATTGAGCGAGGTTTGTTTCAATATTTCTAGCTGTTCGGTTGAAAGTCCGGTTGATTTCGCGAAACTGATCGAGCTGTTCTGCATTCAGGTTGAGTTGATCTCTGAAAAATCGGGTGCGCTGTTCTCCCGGAATTGCATTCTGGCCTTCCTGTTTCGTTTCTGGTGTTTTTGCTTCCGACATTCGGTGATAATAGAATGATCCTATGGTCGAAAGATTCGTGGCAACCAGAATAACAATGATCCAGATTAAGATTCGGTATTTATTTGTTGCATTCATAATTCATCGAGTAAAAATGATTCGATTGGTTCATCTGCAAAGTCGTTGAACATTTGGACACTTCTGGTGGCCTGTTGATTTACCTCGGGCGATGAAGCATTGCTGCCTAATTTCAATCCCCCATAAATTCCGGCAAGAAGAACAAGCGAGAAAAAAGCTGGTTGAGCCAGTCTTGACCATTGACTTTGTGCTTGGTATACCTGTTTTTCATCCAGACGAGCACTTAATCGGGTATAAAAGAAAGGTGAGACCTCCGGATTTTTTTCCTTCTCAATGATTTGAACGCTCTCTTGTAGGAAAGCCAAAAAGCTCCGGCAGTCGGCACATTCCTCCATATGTTTTTCTACGGCTATCTTCTTTTCAACCGACAATTCATTGTCGAGGTAAAAAATCAGGTCTTTATGGATGCACTTGTTTTTCATTTTGTTGCTTTTAATATAAGACACCATTCGTTTTAAAAACTTGCAATCAGACGCACTTTTTTTTGTAACAATCTAAAAGTTGCTCCTGAAGATTCTTCTTTGCCCGGTGAATCAGCGACTCAACCGAAGCTAAAGAAATTTCCATGACTTCAGCAATTTGCTGATAGGGCAGTTCTTCGTATTTATTCAGGGTAAAGGCTATTCGTTGTTTCTCGGGTAGCCGGTCGATAGCGCGATGTAGCAAATCTGATCGTTGCTGATCGGTAATATTCTGGTCGGGCTGATCGGCACGGTTTTCCGATATTTCACTGGTTCGGTTTCGTCCGCCGGTGAACGTCTCCTCGATGGATTGAAAAAACCGTTTCCGTTTATTATTCCTGATCAGATTCAGCGACCGATTGGTGGCAATCCGGTACAACCATGTGGAGAGTTTAGCATCTCCCCTGAAATTTTCGGAGGTACGGAATATTTCCAGAAATACATCCTGGGCCAGATCTTCCGCATCGGCTTTGTTATGGACAATTCCCAGACAAGTATTCACAACCATTCGCTGGTAGGTTTCTACCAGGATTTGAAATGATTTGCGGTCACCCTGTTGAATTCCTTTGATGAGTTGGGCTTCGTCCATTTGTATTTGTCAAATGTGAATTTGGTTTATTTGACACCACAAGTTCGGAAAACTTGCACCAAGATTCACAATTTAACCTTTTTTAATTACTCAATCTTAATCGTTTTCTTTTTAGATGTATGTGCTTTGAAATATCCTAAAGCTCCGTTGTTTATATTTGATGCAGGGTTGGCTGGCGTTGCGCTCGATTGATTGATGTTTTCGTTTAAGCCGAAAAAATAATTGTACACAGTCTTGTCGATACATTGCAGATCGATCGTTATAACATCGCCTTCGTCTGCTTTTACCCTTAACGGAAGATGCGAGGAACTACCATTAAATCCAACATCGTTTCTTATAAATACATCATCCACCAAGGTATCATTCCGGGTAACTTCAAATTGGTAGTAATTTTCAGAATTAACAGGATCGGTATATTGAGGAGTAATTTGAATGATTGTTTCGTAATCATGATCACCTCCGGGATTACCCGGTCCGCCTGATCCACCTGGGCCGCCTCCAGTGCCCGAACCAGCAAGGTTTTCCTGCACAAGTGAATCAAGATTTACGCTGAAGGGCATTGTCGAAGCTGCTGTAAAAATTTCATTATCTATATTAACCATCATCGTGTAAGTATGTCCTTCGATACCTGCTAAGCCTGCCTTGAAGTAAATTCCTGCAGATGTTTCAGTTAGTGTATCTGTTTGATTCAAGACATTATCAGTAATTGTGACCAATGCTCCGCTAATTGCCGGATATGCAGTCGTTTCATCAAAATTGAGCGTTTTACTGATCCTGACTTTAGATTCACCAGCCTCGTTACTTAGATTGCCTTCAATTACAAATCGTGGATTACTTTGATTGAGGTCAATATCAATTACTTTTTCGCAACTGATTAGAAAAAGCAGGACAAACGGTATGAGAATATATCTTTTCATGCTATTTAAATTTAAAGTTCCAGGAAACAGATGGCACCCATCTGAACAAAGAGGTTTGAACTGCAACGGTTTTATTGGGATCGGTATCGCTTTGTTCAAATGTTATGATGTAGGGATTTTCGCGTCCATAAGCGTTGTAAAGGCCAAATGACAGTTCAGAATTAAAACGTTTTCTTTCCCTGAGTTTGAAGGTTGCACCCAAATCCAACCGGTGATAGGCTGGCATCCGGTAGCCATTGCGTTCGGTATAAAGCCAGGTGGTTTGTCCGGCTACTTCGTATTTTCCACTCGGGGAAGTTATCGCATTGCCTGTTTGATAGACCCATACTGCCGACACATTCCACCGTTTTGAAATATCATACATTGTCACAACTGAAATATCGTGGGTACGATCCTGACGGGCAGCATACCATTCATTCTGATTGATTCCGTCAATTTGCTTTTCGGTTCTGGAAAGGGTGTAGCCCAGCCAGCCGGTTAGTTTTCCCTGGTTTTTTTTAAGCAATAATTCCAATCCGTAAGCCCTGCCTTTGCCGTATAGCAATTGTGTTTCGATAACAGGCGACCGTTCATCAGCATTGTCTTTATAGTCAATTTGGTTTTGCATTGATTTGTAATACGTTTCAGCACTAAACTCAAACATATTGTCGTTGAAGTTATGAAAATAGCCAAACGATACCTGATCACCAATTTCAGCCTTAATAATATTGGTGTTCATGATCCATTTGTCAGTGGGATTGGTGGTTACGGAATTGGTGATAAGGTGCAGATTCTGGGTATTGCGCGTGTAAGCCGCTTTCAGCGAACTGTTTTCATTTAATGTATAGCTTAACGAAAACCGGGGCTCAAAATTCAGGTAACTTTTTATCGGATTGTTTTGACTAATTGTATCGGTGATGTTTTTATCGTCGTCCAAAGTATAATAATCGCTACCGCCGAGCACAACAAAATTGCTCAACCGAAGTCCATAATTAATTTTTATCCTTTTGGTTGCCTGCCAGTCGTTGGTTGCATAGATTGCCGATTCCAATCCATTTTTAGTCTGGTACGGATCATCGGTGCTTTCTTCGTTCGTGATTTGTCCGGGAGTAATGGTATGATAAATAACATTATAACCAAATTTCAATTCATTGTTAGTATTGGGAAAATATTGAAACTCCTGTTTTAAGTTCCAGTCGCGAATTCGTGAAAGGATAGAAAATGGATTGGCATTGTTTTGAATTTCAATGTTATAGTCGTAATTACTATATATAAAAGAGGTATTCGAAAACAACTTACTGTTAAAAAGGTGGTTCCAGCGTGCAGTAGCGGTCGCGTTTCCCCAATCGATGCCAAAACGATTGTTTAAGCCCAATCTGTCCCGTCCAAAATAACCCGAAACAAAAAGCCGGTCCTTATCCGAAAAACGATAGTTGAATTTTGCATTCAGATCGTAAAAAGACAATTTGTTGTCCTTGAACTTGTCGGTTAATTTCAGGAAAATATCGGCATAAGTTCTTCTGCCAGTAATCAGAAACGAGGATTTGCCTTTTTGTATTGGCCCTTCAATGTTTAGTTTGGAAGAAATTAGGCCAATGCCTCCGCTAACACCATAGTTTTGATTGTCGCCTTCATTCATTTTCACATCAACAACTGAAGAGATTCGACCTCCAAATTGTGCAGGTGCCGTTCCTTTATACAGCGTTACATCTTTTATGGCATCAGAATTAAATGTTGAAAAGAAGCCTAACAGATGAGACGCATTGTAAACCGGGGCATCGTCAAGCAGAATAAGGTTCTGGTCAATTGAACCGCCCCGAACTGTAAACCCACTCTGACCGTCGCCACCCGATTTGACACCCGGCAACAATTGCATCGTTTTCAAAATATCCCTTTCGCCAAAAAGTACAGGTAATTTGCTAATGGCAGCCACATTAACTTTCTCGACACCCATTTTTGACTGTGTGATTTTCTCGTTGACTCTGGTTGCCGAAACAATTACCTCGCCAATGTTTGTACTAAACTCTTCCAAACTGATATTGATGGTCTTGTTTTCAGTCAGGTTTACATTGATGGTTTGCTCCTGGTAGCCAATAAAAGAATAGGCCAATTCGTAATTGCCTTGAGGCAATGTAAGCGAGTAAAATCCAAATTCGTTACTTGTTGTACCTCTGGGTGCATTATTCCTGACAATTGCAACTGCCCCAATCAGGGTTTCCCCATTCTTTTTGTCGTTGAGGTATCCACTAATTGTAAAAGATTGTGCCAGTAGCACTGAAGGTAAAATGAATAAAGAAAAAATAAGTGCTATGTTTTTCATCCGAAAACATGGGTGTTAATTTGTTGATTATTAAGCGTTCGATGTGTTAACGATAAATTGCTACTCCAAAACCAAATTCTACGATATCTTTTAATGGGATTGAAGAGTTTCCAAATTTACTTGCCAGGTATAATCCCCGGCTTCCCATACGAACATAAAATGCAGTTCCTGAAGCAGGAGTATAATTGCTTAATAATTTTGTTTTTACTTCCCCTCCCAGAAATATACCAGCATTTCGGCCAGGCGCCCACCAGTAATATTTTTCGGGATAATGTGAAGGCAATTTTATCCAGTATTCGTTACCAAATGTATGATGAATAAACCACCCTACATTCAAGGGTATTAGTTCAATATTTTCATTGACTTTGATTCGGATCAATTTCGCGGTTAATTGTAAACTTACACTGTGCAGGTCGTCTACTGAAACAGATTTTGGTACATAGCCATAAAAACCGGTTACATCTAATTTGTCTTTTAAGAAACTATATCCAATACCCGTAGATATAAATCCGATGCCTCCGCCGAATTGCATTTTTAAATAGTCCGGCAAATACTTTTTGTATTTTGCAGAATCTGCATTTTGCAACTCGCTACTGAAAGTGTTGAATGAGATAAGATGCAACACAGAGATTATCAGTACAATTCTAAAAGTCCAGTGCTGTAACTTGAAATTGATCATTTGATATTTTAATTACATTAGATTTATTGTATTCAACACCATATACATTAACACAGGTAATATCATCATTATAAGGCTTATATATTTCGAAGTTATGGGAATGACCGTGAACCGTAAATAAAACATTATTGTATCGCATCAAAGTATCATGAAACGATTTATCAAGAGAAGCATCAAAATCTTCATGGATAGGTGGTACATGAAAAATCACAACTGCTTTCGAAAATTCACAGCTTGGTTTTAATTGATTATTAAGCCACTGGATGTCGGGAACCTTTCCGTTAAACTTAAATTCACGGCTATTTGTATTTAAAAAAACAAATTTCACTTTGTTATAAATGAAACTAAAATCCAAAGGACCAAACATTTCGTTGTATGCTGTAAGGCCATTCCCAACTAAATCATGATTTCCAACAACCACAAAATATGGGATATTCAACTTCAGCAAATATGAATTTCCCCAGACATATTGTTTTGGTAATCCAAAGTCAGCAATATCACCAACGTGTATTACGAAATCAACAGATGGTTTTTGATTTACTTTTGCTACTAACTTTTCTGTTTCATCAAACCAACGATGAGTATCGCCAGTAAGGGCAATTGTAATAGTGTCATCTTTTGCCTGATTAGTAAATTTCCCGATGTTTTGTTGATTAACATTTCTGTTTTCTTCGCTAAAATCAATTGTGTATGGCGAATAGTCAAACATACCATCACAAGAAATTAGAACAATAGCAGCAATGTGAACTATAAGTATCTTTTTGAATGTCATTGATTTGATATGTATATTGTAATTCAGATACCTTTGGCTGGATTACTCAAGCCTATTTTTCTTCTTCAAAAACCGAATAGTTAAATAACTGACGAGCAATATTCCCCCAATAATTAAGAAGTAAATGAAGCTGATGTGTTTTTGATAAAACAACAGAAGTAGCAATCCGCCAAGATAGAGAAAGAAAGAGTTATACTCTTTTCGGATCACCTTTTTCAAATTGAATTCCTGATCTTTGAATGCTTCTTTGATTTTTGTGAAATCAGGAATAATCGCATTGACATTCTTTTTATAGAGATTATATTCTTCACCGAATTTATTCTCCAGAAATGATTGTTCGGCCAAAATAATTGCAGCATACAAAATCATAAAAATGGGAATTGTCAGGAAAACAAAGAGCGCCGAATTTGCAAAAATACCGATTCCAATCAGTATCAATATATTACCAAAGTACATGGGGTTTCTGCAAATGCTATATATGCCCGAAGTGACAAGTTTGTCGGCATAAATTTGCCGGTAAAGTCCACCCCGGACGATGTACTCCAACCCAATTGTAATACCACGTGATATTACTCCAAATAAAAATATTGCCAGACCCAGCCCAATTTGAATACTCAAATCGTCGGTAAGAGTAAACGAAGGGATGAACATTGTTATATAAAGAATAGCGAAGAACCAATTGCGGTTGTGAAAAACCCAATTTCCAAATTTCACCATAACTAAGATTATTTAATTGCGATTACACCCGCAAAATTGTACCATTTAAAAAAGACTTCGGTTTTGCTGAATCCAGCTTCATCCAACATTCCTATGTTCTCACTTAATTTATATGGAATTAATACATTTTCAAGAGCTTCCCTTTTTTGAGATATTTCCATTTCATCGTAGTTATTCCGGCGTTTTAAATCATAGTAATAATTAATAAACTGTCGGTTCAAATCAGCGTCTTCAGCCAAAATCTTTTCGACTAAAATCAAGCAGGCTCCATCATTCATTTGCCGATAAATAGATTCAAGCATTTTCTGCCGGTAAACTGGCCGTATAAACTGAAGCGTAAGACACATGACAACAACTGATGCATTCTTAATCTCAAAAGGTTTGTACAAATCGGCTGTAATCAGCTCATACTGACGGGTAAGTCCAATATTTCGGAAGTTGCTGTTGGAGTTCTCAATCATTTCTGCTGAAGAATCAACTCCAACAAAACGGACAGTCTGATCCAGCAGCTTATCCAGGGAAAGAAGAGTTGTGCCTGTAGAACAGCCAAGATCATAGATTGATGTATTTGGTCGCACATAATCAGGAATTATCTCTGACATCATCCTTTGCATTTCAAGATAGTAAGGAACCGAACGTCCAACCATGTCATTAAATACATCAGCCACCTGTGCATCGAATTTAAAATCGGTTGATTTTTCCATTGGCGCTTTAAAAACCTGATCTGTTTTCATGAATTTTAACTTTTTAATTATTAGATACTTATTAACTATTTCAACGCATGCTCTGTTGATTTAATTTTGTCCAACAAACCCTGATTAATAATTTTTGAAAAATGATTTGCAATCAGGCTTTCTAAAAGCTCAAGGTTTTCAGGATAACTAAAAATGGAGGTAATTAGGTTACTTATTTTATCGTTGGTCCGAATCATTTCTATAATGAATTGATTATTGCTTCGAATCTCGTTTATTAGAAACCAGGCTATCCTTTCAGTTTCTTTATTTTGGGTAACATCTGGCGTAAATGGTGCGCTGGATTTGTGTGCAGAATAGAATTCGTGGTGATTTAATACATCAAGAAGCTGAGAGAGGTTATTCAAAAGAACAATAGAATAGATATTCTCTTTTGATCGAAAATAGTAATGTATTGCAGTCTTATTAACTCCTGCTTTAGTCGCAATTTGTTGGAGAGTAGTTCCATGATATCCGAACTGAAGAAAGATACTATTGGCAGCTTCCAATATTTTAGCTTCTGTGTTTAACTCTGTATTTGCCATACTTTTAGATTTAAAATCTTAATTTCTCGGTCATTAACCCAAATCGAAGAACATCCAACCTGTGACTGAAATACATGTTGTAATAATCCAACCCGTGATAATATTGAACGAATAGCCCGATATCCTCCAGAAATTTTGGGTGATAATAAAAAGTAAAGCTCAGGTTAAGCCTGTCGGATGAAACCCGATCCCAATTGTTCACGGCTCCAAACATCCATGTAGCTTCGCCTTTAACCGAGATATCCGCATTTTTTCTGGGATACCGGTCATTTTTTGCCGGAACCTTAAATATAGAAACCGCATTGTGCCAGCGAACTTTACTGTAAATTCCGTCGAGTTCAGCGCTGCTAGAGCCTGGCGGATGGATTTCAACAGAAGTTTTGAAAAACTGGTAAGCATTTAGTCGTTTATTTACATTCGTAATGATGAATCCCGGCTCAAGATAATTGGTAGCAAAATCGCCTGATTTTAAATTCAGATCGCCATTTTCCAGAAAAAAGTCTCCTTCCTGACCGTTTGAATGATGTGCCAGCCTTACAAATAAACTTTTAGTGCGTGATTTCGATTGACTTTTAAACTGATAATAGATCGTTATCTGTGGCATATAACTCGGAGTACGCACAGGAAAAGAAGGCTCATTATACATTCGGATGATAATCTGCGGTGTCAGAACTCCCATTAACCGGGAGTTTCTGCTTTCACGGAGGTAGAAATTAGGGATAACATTCCCTTCGAACCAGAGTGGTTCAATGTTACCAATATCAGTAGGTAAAGTGATATAACTATTCCCCTGATTGACCTGCGAAATTATAGAAAGCCCAATCTGTGGTATTGAGTCTCTTTCCTGCCCTAAACCTGAAAGGACAAGAAATATAGAAATCAATATTAAAAGTGAGCATCGTTTCATCCTTTATAAGTATATAATATTGACCCTTATCTTTTTGTCGTTCAGCACACTAAAAGATGCTTTTGAAAATGTAGGCCGGTTTGAAATACCAATGGATTGAAAATTGGAAAACCCGATACCCTCTTTGGGTAATATGATTCCTTTTTTAATTTTCCCGTCATTGTTTTCATCGTGCAAGATATTCACCGCATATTTTCCTTCCGGCAGGTTTTTGAATGTTACAGTCGATGCCCCGTTTACTATTTTCCCGGTAAGTTTTTTGAAATATTTTTTAAAATGCTCATCGGGCAATGCATCCTCTCTGTTGTACAATGCGAATTGTACAGTACCTTTTGAATTTCGCAATTCACTCACATCAACTGTTAATGAGCAGGTTTCCTGCTTTTGAATACTAAATGAAGACAGTAGTACGATCGCCAAAAACGATTGAAGGATTATGATTATTTTATTCATTTTATTGATGCTTTTTATTTTCAATTTTCTCTTTAATACGATCTACCAAATAGTAAACCATTGGTACTAAATAAACAGTCAGAATCATGGACGACAGCAAACCTCCGATGATCACCCAGGCTAAACCGTTTTTCCATTCGCTGGCAGTACCTTTGGCTAATGCAATAGGTAACATTCCGATTGCCATTGCCAGAGTTGTCATTAAAATGGGGCGCATACGTTCTTTTCCTGCGATGATCAATGCTTCTTTATAATGTTTGCCTTGAGCTTTTAACTGATTGGTAAAATCTACAATCAGGATGGCATTTTTTGTTACCAAACCCATGAGCATGATCAGGCCTAATTGTGCGAATAAGGTTAAATGATTTA
>CAYRBM010000093.1:0-20868 GCA_964422425.1 uncultured Odoribacter sp. | reverse complement strand
AGCAGACTCAGAATAGGTCACGCCCTTAAAAAGCAGAGTCCAATACAAAAAAAAATGGAATGAAAAAACAAATCATATTTTTCACTTTTGCTCTGTTTACCTTGGTATTTTCCGGGTGTAAATACGACTTCATTCTTCCGGTGCCTGAGGATGATAATGGCGGTGGTGGTAATAATAACCCGGTTTCATTTGCCAGCCAGATATATCCTATTCTAACAAATTGTACTGTTTGTCATGGTGCAGGAAAATCACCAGACTTTACAGCAAGTGCAGCCTATAACTCAGTTTCAAAACTGGTGAATACAGCCAATCCTGCGCAAAGCAAGATATACACAGTACCTTCACCCGATGGTTCACATGCCATGAAGTATAAGACCGCTGAGGCTGCATTACTATTGAAATGGATAACCGAAGGTGCAAAGAATAATTAACCCGAAACAAAAGAAAGAGCAATGAAAAAGACATTATTATTTGCCGCATTACTCGCGATGGTTTCGGTAAATCTGTTTGCACAAGACGAAACTGAAGCTACAAAGGAAAAAGACTATCCTGTTAGTGCTACTTTCGAGCACCCCGAGCTGATCGATGGCGTTACATGTGTAATTCCCGACAAGAAAACTCTTGAATTTGTTATCCAACACAAATTCGGCTCTCTGGAAAATGGGAGTAAAGACCTTTGGGGAATTTACGGTAGTTCAAACATCCGTTTAGGACTGAATTTTGTTCCTGTAAAGAATTTCATGATTGGCGCCGGTATTACCCGGTCGAACATGATGACTGACCTGAATGCAAAGTGGAATGTATTGAGCCAGACTCGCCAAAATACAATTCCAGTTTCGGTAACTCTATATGGTGTTGTTGGTATTGATGGCCGTGATAAAGACCGGATTATTGAAAATACTACTGACGAAGTAAAGGAAGCCTGGACTGGTCCGGTTGGCAGCTATGAGTTTTTCAATCGGCTGAATTACTTCTCTCAGCTGCTTATCAGCAGAAAATTCAGCGAAAAGTTATCCTTACAGGCTGGTGTTAGCTTCACTCATTACAACACGGTGGGAATTAAATTCGATCATGATAAAATTGGTATTCATGGTGGAGGCCGTTTAAAAGTGTCTCCGCAGGGTTCAATTATAGCAACCTATGATCATCCCCTTAAAATCAAATCGATTTCCGAACAGCGAGAGTGGTATAAACATCCACTACCCAGCCTGGCTTTTGGGTACGAAGTTTCTACCGGAAACCATGTTTTCCAGGTGTATGTCTCGTCAACAAGTCAGTTGTTACCTCAGGAAAACATCATGTGGAATCAGAAAGACATGAATGATTTCCCGGATGGGTTCTCTTTTGGATTTGTCATCAACAGACTATGGGGATTTTAAAAATTTACCCAATTAATTGATTTCTCAATATTTAAATGGTAATATTCAATAACTTTGAATATTACCATTTTTTAAATAAAAAAAACAGATCATCTTCAGATAACTAAAAACATTTCAGGCTAAAAGGATCAAAAAATTCTGAAAGCTTAAATTCTTTGAAAAATGAACTCTAAGTCAATTCTAATTATTTTCTCTCTTGTTATTTCAGGGCTATGTGCACATGCCTATGAAAATGTCAGGGATCATGCGTGTTTGAAATGTCATTCAAGTCAAACCATTTCGTTTGACAACACAGTGACAGGGAAGATTGAGAAGCGGTTAATGAATCCTTATTATATTCTTGATACCATTGCTCTCAACAATGGAGTGCACAAGCAATTTGATTGTACCGACTGTCATTCATCTGAATATGCCGCTTACCCGCATCAGGCCAACCTCAAACTTGAACCGCTGGGCAGTTGCCTCGATTGTCATGGAGGCGATGAATCGTACGCCAAATATAAGTTTGAGCAAATCGAAGAAGAGTTTAAGAAAAGCGTACACTATAAAGTTTACGGCGACAACTTTACCTGTTCAAAGTGCCATAGTCAACATACCTATACGGCCACTGCACGCAACAGTGACAATGTGCTCGAAATTGTTGACTACAGCAATAAAATGTGTTTATCGTGTCACAACGACATGAAAAAATACCAATTGGTTTCGGGTCATGAAAACCCTAAACTGGTTGAAATTCATGATTGGTTACCCAATCAGGAGCTCCATTTTAAGCACGTACGATGCATCGAATGTCATACCGAAGTGGTTGATAGTTTAATGGTATCGCATAACATTTTAGAAAAAAAACAAGCAGTAAAAAACTGTGTTGAATGTCACTCTGCTAACTCAAGGCTAAAAGCTTCATTATATAAATACCAGAATTTGCAAAAACGCTCTGAAGAAGGTGGCTTAACTTCATTGTGGTCCAATTCTTCCTATACCATTGGTACACACCAAAGTCCGATTTTGAAGTTGTTAAGCATCATTATATTTTTTGCCGCACTGGCCGGAATTTTAATTCATGGTATTATCCGAATCATAAAAAAGTAACTCAAAATGTCAACATCTGATAAAATATATTTCTATCCTGTCTGGCTTAGACTATGGCATGGATTCAACGCCCTGGGAATTATTGCCCTGATCTTAACCGGTGTATCTATGCAAAGTACCAATGCATCTTCAGCCATTGGTTTCAACCTGATTATTAATGTTCACAACGTAGCCGGAATAGTTGTTTCGCTAAGTTATCTGGTATTTTTTCTGGGTAACATGTTTACAGCAAATGGTAAGTATTACCTGATGAAAATGAAAGGTTTTTTCAGTCGTCCGGCCAAACAAGCCCGATATTATGCCTGGGGAATGTTTCATGGAGAAAAACCGCCATTTCCTATTTCAGAAAAGAGAAAATTCAATCCACTCCAAAAGTTGTCATACGTTTTGGTGATGTACATTGCTCTTCCTCTGGTTATTGTTACCGGACTTGCGCTCCTGTTCCCGGAACTGATTTTTGAAAATATTTACGGAATAAGCGGAGTTTTCATTACGGCCATTATGCATTCGGCCATGGGATTTTTGATTTCCGTTTTTCTTATCATTCATCTGTATATCGCATCTATTGGGAAATCACCGGTTGCCAATTTCAAAAGTATTTTAAACGGATGGCACCAGGCTCATTAAGCCTTTGTTTCTATGGTTTTAATCGAAAATGAATGCTTAAATTTTTAGGAGAGATTGTTATGAGAGATTTTTGGAGGCATTTATTGAAAAGGGAAACATCGAAACGTAAAGATGTCTCCCGTCACCTGTTATTCAAACCTGCTGATCACCGGATCGGTTCGAAGGTAATCCTCGTCGGTTTATTCATGCTGCTGAATACGTTAAACGTTTTAGCACAATCGAACGACGACTGCATGAATTGCCATAACGATCCGGAGCTGACCAAAATAAGATCGGGTAAAAAAATCTCTCTTTATGTCAAACCTACTGCACTCGATCATTCGGTACACAAAACCTTAGAATGTGTTGATTGCCATGCAGAAGCAGCAGTAAGCGACTTTCCGCATCCGGAAACATTAAAACCGGTTGATTGCGGTCAGTGTCACGACGACGCACGTGAAAAATATTTCAGGGGTATTCATGGACGTGCTTTTCTGGCCAATGATAAGTATGCGCCCGACTGCAAAGAGTGTCATGGTTCGCACGATATATTAAAATCGGATATGCCGGAATCGCGCACGTATAAAATGAATATTCCGGTACTTTGCGGAACCTGTCACCGCGAAGGAGCCCCGGTAGCGCGTGCTTACAACATTTCTGAACACAATATCCTGGAGAATTACAGCGAAGGTATCCACGGACAAGGCTTGTATAAAAAAGGGCTGATTGTTTCGGCAACCTGCAACGATTGTCATGGCAATCACCTTATCTTACCGCACACCAACGTTACATCCACTATTTCGCCCAGGAATGTGGCGGCAACCTGTATGAAATGCCACTCGCGCATCGAGGATGTGCACGTGAAGGTTATTAATAAAGAATTATGGGAGAAAAAACCGGGAGCAATTCCGGCTTGTACTTCTTGCCATCCTCCACATAAGGTTGAATTGAAAAACCTTGTTGCCACGATCACCGACAAAACCTGTCTGAAGTGCCACGAAAAAGATGAAACGCACAAGATTGTTGATAATAAAACAGTTTCATTGAAAGTGAATGTCAACGATCTGGCCTCTTCAAGTCACAAAAATATTACCTGTGTAAAATGCCATTCAGATGTTACTGCCAACCTAAATCGCCCTTGCGAAACGGTCGGGAAGGTTGACTGTTCTAACTGTCATGCTGAGGAATCAGACATTTATTTTTCAAGCGGACACGGTGAGGCATACTTTGCAAAAAAGGGAAATGCACCCTATTGTACCGATTGTCATGGAACCCATTTGGTAAAACCGAAGAGCGATGAAACTTCTCCGGTATTCCGGTCGGCAATTCCAACCCTTTGCGGCGAATGTCACAGAAAAGACGGCAAAGCAACACAGGGGACACAATTGGCCGAAGTGGATGCTTTCCATGATTATTCAACCAGCGTACATGGACGCAGTCTGGTTGAAAAAGGATTACTTTCAGCAGCCGTGTGTACCGATTGCCACACCACGCATTTTAACCTGAAACAATCTGATCCGCGTTCATCCGTAAACGAAAAAAACATTGCCGCAACCTGCGGATCATGCCACAAAGGTATTTACGATGAATACATTGGCAGTGATCATGCCGTAAAAGACAACAACGGTGATGCCAAATACCCCAATTGCAGCACTTGCCACACCGCACACAATATTTCAGAAGTTCACCAGGATAAGTTTATGTCAGAAATTACGGTGCAGTGTGGAAAATGCCACTCAGAACTGGCCGAATCGTACCTTGAAACTTACCACGGGAAAGTTTACCAATTGGGTTATCTTCAGGCAGCAAGATGCTCCGATTGTCATGGGGCGCACTCCATTTATAAGCTTGAAAATCCGAAATCATCAGTTGGCCCTGAAAATATCGTTGCAACCTGTCAGAAGTGTCACGCCGATGCCAATCAGAAATTCACAGGCTATCTGACTCATGCAACTCATAACAATAAGACCAAATTCCCATGGCTTTACTACACGTTCTGGGCTATGACCACACTTTTGGTGAGTGTCTTCCTTTTCTTCGGAATACATACGCTTTTGTGGTTACCAAGATCGATAAGTGCCATGAGGAAAAAGAAAGCGCATGCTAAAGAAGCAGGACAAAGAGTTTATGTTCGCCGATTTACAAGAAGCCAAAGTATCACACACATTTTTGTAATCGTTAGCTTCCTTTCGCTGGCACTTACTGGTATGTTACTGAAGTTCGCCTATATGGACTGGGCTAAGTTTCTGGTAAAACTGATTGGCGGAGCTTATGTGGCTGGTGTTATCCACCGCATTGCTGCTGTTATAACCTTCGGATATTTCATTTATCACGTGATTTCTCTTTTCCAGATGAAAAAAGAGAAAAAATTATCCTTCAAAGACTTCATTTTTGGAAAAGACACCCTGATGTTTAATGCACAGGACATCAAAGATTTTAAAGCTACCATTAAATGGTTTGTCGGACGTGGTCCAAGACCTCATTATGGCCGGTGGACCTACTGGGAAAAATTTGACTACATGGCTGTATTCTGGGGGGTTGTCGTCATCGGATCTACAGGGCTGGTGCTTTGGTTCCCGGTTTTCTTCACCAACTTCCTGCCCGGATGGCTGATCAACGTAGCCCAGATTATTCACAGTGACGAAGCATTGCTGGCTGTTGGATTCATCTTTACGATCCACTTCTTCAACACGCATCTTCGTCCGGAAGCATTCCCAATGGATACCGTAATTTTCACCGGTCATGCTCCACTCGACGAGTACAAGGAAGATCGCGGAAGAGAAGTTGAAGAGCTTGAAAACACAGGCAAACTGAAAGATGTAGTGGTTACAACTGAATTCCAGAAACACAAAATGAAAGTCGTGAAGACTTTTGGCTACATTTTCCTCTTTACCGGAATAATTTTAGTTCTGCTGATCATTTATTCGTTGCTGTTTCATTAGCAACCGATCAATGAATTAAAAATTTCAGGATTGGTTTTGGCTATTAACAAAAGACTTTAAAGAGAATAACCATGAAGCTACCATCATCGTTTAAAAACTGGATTTCCATAACCGGAGCGGTACTCGCCATTTTCAATCTGGCAACCATTCTGTCGCTATTCATTTTGAATGTATTTTTCAATTTCGGCGGAACTTACATTGGTTTATTCATCTATATTGTTTTGCCATCATTTATGATTGCCGGGCTGATTCTTATTCCGGTAGGTATGAGAATAACCCGCATCAAAGAAAAAAGAGAAGGGAAATTGCCTGAAACCCGAAACTGGCCGCTCATTGATTTCAACAATGTTGCTACCCGGAATGCTGGAGTCATATTTATTTTTGGAACGGTATTCTTGTTGGTTATCTCTTCTATTGGGAGTTACGAAGCTTTTCATTATACCGAATCGGTTGAATTTTGTGGAAAACTTTGTCACCAGGTAATGGAGCCTGAATACACTACCTATCATGGTTCGTCGCACGAGCGGGTAGCCTGTGTTGAATGTCACGTAGGTTCAGGAGCCAGTTGGTATGTTAAGAGTAAATTGTCGGGCTTGTACCAGGTTTATTCTGTTCTGGCGAATAAATTTCCAACGCCAATACCCACACCTATTGCCAATCTTCGTCCGGCTCAGGAAACCTGCGAGCAGTGCCACTGGCCCGATAAGTTCTACGATCGCAAAATGAAATACCTGCAATCGTATATGGCCGATGATGAAAACACCGAAGAAATTATCCAATTACAGATGAAAACCAGCTCGAAAATGCTGGCCGACGGAACATTTGAAAAAGGAATTCACCAACATATCAGCCCGAATGTCAGGATTGAATACAAAACTACTTCTGCTAACAGGCAGGTGATACCCTGGGTAAAATACACCAATCTGAAAACCGGGGAAAGCGAAATTTTTACCTCCAGCGAAAATCCACTAAGTCAGGAAAAACTTGACTCGCTCGAAACCCGCGTAATGGATTGTCTGGACTGCCACAACAGACCATCTCACAATTACAATGTACCCCAGAATTTCATCGATAAATCAATCAGCGAAGGTAAAATTTCAAAAACGCTGCCTGGAATCAAGCAAGTTGCCATGTCGATTTTGTATAAAGATTATTCAACCAAAGACAGTGCTTTTATGGCAATCAATGCTCAGGTCAACGAATTTTATCAGTCCAATCATCCTGATTTGCTGACCACCCGTAAAGCAGACATTGCAAATGCCATTCAGGAAATACAGAACGGGTACGCCAACAATATCTTCCCGAGAATGAAAGCAAACTGGAAAGCTTATCCAAACAACATTGGACACATGGAATATGATGGTTGTTTCAGGTGTCACAACGACCAACATGCTTCAGAAAAGGGCCGGGTTATTTCAAAAGATTGTAATTTATGCCACAGCATTCTGGCGCAGGGCAGACCCGACAGTATGCAATATTCCAATTCATTTGTACCACTTGAATTCAAACATCCGGTTGAAATTGATGATGCCTGGAAAACAGAACTTTGCTCTAGTTGCCATTCAGCGCTTTATTAGCTGAGCGGTATTGACAAATATTAAATATCTTTTTTTTGCGGTAAGAAAAAATAAATGCAAATTTGCTTCCGTCAACTTGAAAAAGAGAATGTTCTGGTATTAAAATTGTAATTTAAAAAGTATTCTATAAATCTTAAAACACAACGCTATGAATTTCAAAAAACTCATTTTTTTACTCGGCATGGTTGTTATTTCCATATCCGTTGTAAATGCTCAGGATTTTAAATATATCGGAGCCGCAAAATGTAAGATGTGTCACAACAAAGCTGATAAAGGTGAGCAGTTCAACAAATGGGCTTCAACTCCTCATGCCAAAGCAATGGATCGTTTGAAAGGTGCAGATGCCACCAACCCAAAATGTACCAAATGTCACTCAACAGCTGCAAGTGTTGACCAGAAATTGGTTGCCACCATCACTGTTGCTGAAGGTGTTTCATGCGAATCATGCCACGGACCAGGTAGTGCCTACAAAGTTGCCACTGTTATGAAAGACCGCACTCAGGCTTTGGCTAAAGGGATGATAATTCCTGATGAAAAAACATGTAAAAAATGTCACAACGAAGAAAGTCCTCACTACAAAGGCTTCAATTACAAAGAATATCTTGCTAAAGTTCAACACGACGATCCTACTACCAAGTAATCGAAGCAAACTTTAGTTTATTTTCAAAATTCCTTTGTTTTTCCCATGAAACAAAGGAATTTTTTTAATTATAAACCTTAAAAATTTGAGATGAAGAAATTTATATCAGTTCTCTCTTCGATGTTGGTTACGGTGATATTGCTGATGCTGTTTGCAATTTCTATAGCCTATGCTACCTTCATCGAAAACGATTACGGAACACCAACCGCTCAGGCTCTTATCTATCAGGCCTGGTGGTTCGAATTGTTGCTGCTTCTGGGAATTATAAACCTTTCAGGCAGCATTTTCAGGTATAAGCTGATCAGCCGGAAAAAATGGGCTGTTCTGTTGTTTCACCTTGCCTTCATCCTGATTTTGCTTGGTGCCGGGGTTACCCGTTATTTGGGTTTTGAAGGAAGTATGCACATCAGAGAAGGCGAATCGACCAATAAAGTTGTTTCTGAAGCAACTTTCATAAAAGTGAAAGCATCGGCAAACAAACATGAAGTAATCACTACTGAAGATGTACGATTTACACCCAATACCAGCAATAGTTACAAGGAAACAATAGAAATTGATGGTAAAACTGTGACCATTGAAAATGAGATTTTTGTACCTAATGCTTCTGAAATCATTGTTCCGGCCCCCAATGGTGTTCCATTAATTTCGTTACTGATTACCGACGGAAACTCACAGCGAAAAGATATTCTTTTGTTTCAGAATGAAAAAAAGCAACTCGGACAAGTAACCTTTGGATTCGAAACCAGTGAAGAATCTACCACCGTAGTTTTTCGCCGCGAGGGATCAGGGATAAGTATGATTAGCCGTGATACTGTTTTCGTTTCATCCATGATGGGACAAACCAGCCAAAAGCTTTTGCCCGGAGTATCGAATCCTGTTCAGGCCAAGCAGTTTTACCTGATAGGAACGAATGGATTTGTACTAAAAAGCTATGTTCCGCAGGCCATTCCTTCATTGGTTCAGGATCAGGAAAATCAAACCGGAACCGACGCATTTACAGCAAGGATTACCTCGGGCAACGAAACAAGAATGGTGAATGTTTTTGGCACACGGGGAACAGTTTCGGAACCAGCGACCTGTACAATTAATGGGATCAACCTGGAGTTGAGCTATGGATCAATCGTCCGCGAGTTGCCTTTTGAAATTTACCTTCGCGATTTCCAGCTCGAACGATATCCCGGATCAAACAGTCCGTCATCGTATGCCAGTGAAATTACGCTAAAAGATCCGGCATCGTCGGTTGAAAGGCCATTCCGAATCTTTATGAACAACATTCTGAAATATCAGGGATACCGATTTTTTCAGTCGGCCTTCGATCCGGATGAAAAAGGTACAATTCTTTCGGTAAATCACGACTACTGGGGAACTATGATCTCTTATCTTGGCTATTTTCTGATGACTTTAGGAATGGTTTTCACCGTTTTTAGCAAAGGAAGCCGGTTCCAGACCCTCATTAAACTAAGCGCCAAACTTCAGGCAACACGCCAAACCTTAAAAATAGCTGTTGCCGGAATCATCATTGCAACGTTGAGCTGGACCGGAAATACTGCTTTGGCAGCCCCAAATTCATCGGCAAAACAAAAACATGTCAAAGAATTCGGAGAACTGCTGGTTCAGGATCATCAGGGACGAATTGAACCTGTAAACACCCTGGCGTCTGACCTTTTGCGAAAAATAACCAAAAAGAATAGCTGGGAAGGGCTTTCTTCGGTTGAATTTTTCCTTGAATTGAGTGCAAATCCGGAACGCTGGAAGAACGAGCCCATCGTCAAAGTAGCTAATCCTGAATTAAAGAAGATGCTGGGATTATCCGACGAATTTGTATCGTTTGCCCGCATGTTCGATCAAAACGGGAAATATCGCTTAAACGACCTGGTGCAGCAGGCATACAACAAAAAGCAAACCCTGCGTAATAAACTCGATAAGGAAATTATCAATGTTGATGAACGCCTGAACATCTGTTACCAGATCTTTAATGGCGATTTTCTGAAAATATTCCCGATACCGGGTGATGAATGGAAAACCTGGGCTACCCAATCAACACTGCCCAATACATTGAATAAGGAGCAGGCTGATTTTACCAAAGGTGTCCTTCCTATGTACTATGCTGAATACCTTAATTCCAACAACTCGGATAATTGGTCGAAACCGGCAGAATATCTTGGATACATTAAAAAATACCAGCACACCTATGGTGCAGAAATTATTCCTTCTGATTCGAAAGTGAAACTGGAGATTGTTTATAACGAATGGAACATCTTCGGGAAGTTAGCTAAAATATACATACTGCTTGGCTTTGCCCTTTTGATTGTTCATTTTATGCTGATTTTCAAACCCGGAGCCAAATTTACCAGGGTGATTAATGCAGGAAGTCTTATGATTTTCCTCGCGTTTCTGCTTTACACCGGCGGTTTGGCTATTCGCTGGTATATTTCGGGGCATGCACCGTGGAGTAATGGCTACGAAACAATGATTTACGTTGGTTGGGCAACCAGCCTTTCCGGCTTTATCTTTATGAAGCGCTCGCCAATAACGCTGGCTGTAACCACTATTCTTACGGCTATTATCCTGTTTGTGGCCGGTATGAGCTGGATGAATCCTGAAATTACAAATCTGGTGCCTGTTCTGAAATCATACTGGCTCATCGTACACGTGGCAATTATTACGGCCAGTTACGGCTTTTTGGCAATGGGAGCTTTGCTTGGTATGCTCAACCTGGTTTTGATTATTCTGAGAAACAAACAGAATGAAAAACAAATCGGATTCACCATTCTTGAGGTTTCATACATCATAGAAATGGCCCTGATCATTGGGCTTTTTATGCTAACCATCGGTTCTTTCATTGGCGGCGTCTGGGCCAACGAATCATGGGGCCGTTACTGGGGATGGGATCCCAAAGAAACCTGGGCACTGGTGACAGTACTGGTTTATTCCATCGTTTTGCATTTGCGAAAAGTTCCGGGATTGAAGAGTATTTTTGCCCTGAGCAGTCTGGCCCTGGTAAGTCTGGGATCAGTTCTAATGACCTTTTTTGGTGTAAACTATTACCTGTCAGGGATGCACTCCTATGCGCAAGGTGATCCACCACCAATCCCCAATGCGCTCTATGTGGCCATCGCATTAATTATCGCATTGATTGTTGTTGCCCGCTACAAAGAACAAAAGTTTGGGGAGGTTGCCGACCCTCAAGACGAGCAGGAGAATCAGGATTAAAAAGTCCTGACAAAATAAAAACCCGGAAGTGAATCTCATATCCGGGTTTTTATTTCAGTTGAAAACTAGTGATCTACTCTCCTATCCGGTATAAAAACTTGTCTGTCCGCAAAATAAGGTTATTGCGTAAAATAGCCGGCGTGGCTTTGATGGTGCCTTCAAGCTGGCTTTCACCTACAGGCTGGTAAGTCAGTCCGGGTTTAATGATGTAGGCTTTCCCTTTCAGGCTAAACAAATAAATATTTCCGGAGGCATATAAAACCGAAGCATTAAACTGATCTTTCAGTTTGGTTTTCCAGATAACCCTGCCATCACCGGCATTTAGACAAGTCAGGTCGCCACGCTCGTGAACCATATAAATGAGGCTGTCAACAATCACAGGCGTCGAAATCTGCGGAACGTCTTCTGCGATTTCCCAAGAGACATGCGTTTTCGTCACATCTCCTGTTCCGGTTGGCTTTACCGCCAGTAACCGCACGTAAAAGGCCTTGCCATCCTTCGGAAACATCCATCCTGTATTGATAAAAACCATTCCGTCATAAGCCAAAGGCATACTAACCGTTGAATCATCTCCGTAAAAAACTTGCCAGATTTCCTTTCCTGTTTCAGGTTCATACGCAATGCAAAGCTGCGCCCCATTGCTGATCAGCTGATCTTTCCCATTCACTTCAACGATAATAGGGGTGCAATAGGCTTTCCGGTAAACAGGCTCCACATCTTTGTAAAATTCGTTTGGACGATGAGTTTTCCAAACAGTTTCACCGGTGCGCTTATCCAAAGCAACCAGGTATTGCACATCGGTTCCTTCGATATGAAGAATCAGCAGATTTTTATACAGAATTGGCGACGAGGCAGCTCCCTGCATGTGTTCACAATTCAGATCAGTGCGGGTCCAAACCACCTCAAACGAGCGGATATCAATACAGGCTGTTCCATAGGTACCAAAATGCACATATACAAAATCCTTTTCGATGCAGGGCGTAGAAGTTGCATAACTGTTGGTTGGATGAATACGCTGAACCGAATCGGGTTTAAACAGCATGACCTCTTTCAGGATTTTCCCTGATTGAAAGTCGGTACAAATAGCAAACAGCTCTTTTCCATCCTGCGAGGCAGAGCTGGTCCAAACCTGATCGGCATAGATCACCGGAGATGACCATGCTACTCCACGGATAGCAGTTTTCCACAAAATATTAGTGGTTTCGCTCCAACTCACAGGTGCCCTTTTACTGGCAGAATGACCATCGAGATTACTTCCTCGCAAATGAGTCCAGTTTTCCTGGGCACTAAGCATTAAAGGAAAACAGATTAGAGAGACAACAAGAATAATGAAAGTTACAGTTCGGTTCATTTGGTTTGGTTTTGACATCGTGTGAAGATGCAAATTTTTTGCAAAAAAAATCCGATGACATGAAGACATCGGATCATTTATAGGTAATTACCGGATATTTTCAAGTACATCAACCAACAGTTTCCAGAATTTGTCAACCGTTTCGATGTTGATTCGCTCGTCGGGCGAATGGGCCCCGCGAATAGTCGGGCCAAATGAAACCATATCGAGCTCAGGATATTTTTCGAGGAACAAGCCGCATTCCAATCCGGCGTGAATGGATTTGACAACCGGATCGTTTCCAAACAATTTTTTGTACGAATCGGCTGCAACTTTGGCCACTATCGACTCCGGATTGGGCGTCCAACCCGGGTAACCATCGGAATGAACCACTTCGGCACCAGCCAGTTGCATCGCTGATTCCACCATCTCGGCAGCCATGTACTTGCGGCTTTCAATCTCGCTGCGCTGACTGGTTGTAATCAGAATTTCGTTGCTATCAGTAAATTTTACCGACGCCAGATTGGTCGAAGTCTCCACCATTCCGGGCATTCGGGTACTCATTTCCAGCACTCCGTGCGGACAAGCTGCAATCAGCTTCAGCAAGCGATTTTGAGTGACCTGATCGATCACCTTTTCGGGCAATGCTACCGATTGATGGTGCAGTTTCAGTTTAGGTTCGGCATATTCGTATTCAAATTCCATTTCCGAAGCAAAAACGTTCCATTCCACCATCAAATCTTCCTTCTGCGAATGAGGAACAACCACAACGGCAAAAGCCTCGCGGGCAATAGCATTGCGCAGGTTTCCCCCGTTAAAATCGGCAATTCGCAAATTGAACTGTTTATTGGCGTTTACCAGGAAACGGTTCAGTATTTTGTTGGCATTTCCGCGGTTTTTATTAATGTCGTCGCCCGAATGCCCGCCCAGCAAGCCTTTCACTTCCAGTTTCATGGCAAACGATCCGGCAGGTACATTTTCCGGAGTAAACGTAAGCGTTCCGACTGAATCAATTCCACCGGCACAGCCAATGAAGAGTTCGCCTTCATCTTCCGAATCGAGGTTCAGCAAAATCGAACCGCTCATAAAACCGGGTTGCAGGGCAAATGCTCCCGAAAGTCCGGTTTCCTCGTCAACGGTAAACAGGCATTCGATTGGCCCGTGCGATAAATTAGTTGCTGTGAGTACCGCCATCTGGGCTGCCATTCCAATACCATCGTCCGATCCGAGTGTTGTTCCTTCTGCCCTCACCCAACCGTCGTCAACAAACGGTCTGATGGCATCGGTATCAAAATCATGGACAGTATCGCTGTTTTTTTCGCAAACCATGTCCACGTGCGACTGCAAAATCACCACCGGATCGTTTTCGCGTCCGGGAGTTGCCGGCTTGCTGATCAATACGTTGCCGATTTCATCCTGAATGGCTTTCAAACCGTGCTTTTGAGCAAAATCAAGCAAAAAAGCAGTGATTCTTCCTTCTTTCTTCGATGGACGCGGAACCTGGCATATTTCTTCAAAATAATTCCACAAAGGCTGTGGTGAAAGATGACTTAAACGCTTCATATCTTTAAATTTTCTGTCGATAAAGTTACCACATATAACGGCATAAAACCGATTTGGTTGGCGAAATTCAGAAATAACAAGTCTGCAAAACCTGATAAATGTTACATTTATCGTGAAAATGGCAAACTTAATTTGCGACAAAATTCTCAAACATGGAATCGATTAAAGAAATATATAAAATCGGGCACGGGCCATCGAGCAGTCACACGATGGGGCCAGCCAAAGCAGCCAAACGCTTTCTGGAAACCTCTCTGGAGGCAGCCACTTATAAAGCATATCTCTACGGAAGCCTGGCTGCTACGGGGAAAGGCCACCTCACCGATGTGGCCATTCAGGAGGTTTTCTCCGGAAAATCGATTGAGTTGATCTGGGAGCCGGAAACCTTTCTGCCCAAACACCCGAATGCGCTGAAATTTGAAGCTTTTGACGCACAAAATCAGCTTCTGAAATCGTGGACTTGTTACAGCGTGGGCGGTGGCGCTATTGTTGACGACCAAACTGAGCTCGAAACGCACAATGTTTATTCGCTCACCAAATTGGACGATATCCTGAACTGGTGCCACGAAAACGGCAAACAACTTTGGGAATTTGTGGAAGACCACGAAGGCCCCGAAATCTGGAAATACATGGCTGAAGTATGGAAAGTGATGGACGACGCCATTTCCCGTGGGCTCAAACGCGAAGGTACTTTGCCGGGCGGATTGATGCTCCCGCGCAAATCGAGTTCGTTTAACCTGAAGTCACAAAATTTCAGCGGCCCGTTTAAAAAGCGCTCGAAATTGTTTGCATACGCACTGGCTGTTTCCGAAGAGAATGCGGCTGGCGGACTCATCGTAACCGCCCCAACCTGCGGGGCCTGCGGCGTGGTCCCTGCGGTTCTGAAACACTACCAGAAAGTTTACGACGCCGACTTACAGCAGATTTACAAAGCATTGGCAACGGCAGGGTTAATCGGTTCGCTCGTCAAACACAATGCATCAATTTCGGGAGCGGAAGTAGGTTGCCAGGGCGAAGTGGGCACAGCTTGTGCAATGGCCTCGGCAGCTGCCAACCAACTGATGGGCGGAACAATCAATCAAATTGAATATGCCGCCGAAATGGGAATTGAGCATCACCTCGGCTTGACCTGCGACCCCGTGGCCGGATTGGTGCAGATTCCGTGTATCGAGCGGAATGCTTTTGCTGCAGAACGCGCGCTGGCGCACAATACCTACGCGCTGATGTCGGACGGCCGCCACCGGATTAGTTTCGACGAAGTGGTTGAAACGATGTACAAAACCGGGAAAAACCTTTCGAACGACTACAAGGAAACCAGCAAAGGCGGACTGGCGCTGTTTACTGCATTGCCGAAATGCTAATATTTTTCGTAGTTAGTGATGTGATAAATCGCGTTTCTACCTGTCAATTGTATTGCCTGAAATAATTCGTCAGTTTTTCCGACAATTGATTAAAAATCGGTTTGGTGAACAGCACAAACATATCCTGAGCCGGAGGGGGCATCACCATTTTGTTGTTCAGGATGGCGGTTAATTCCGGTGTCAGAACCTCGTTATCGCCTACAAAAATGCCGTATTTGTTCATCCACGTAAATTGCCCCGGAATTTTGTCAGTAAATACAATTTTCTGCGACTGAAATTCAACAGCCTTCAATTCGAGCAATCCGCCTGAACCTACCTGATCGGTTAAGATTTTGATTTTTCCTTTTTTCGGCACAATGCGTGTTTTGGTAACCGTTGAATCTTTGTTGATTTTCACCTGGTATTTTTCTTCAACATCGCGCGACAAAACCCGTTCTTCCTCGAAATGCTGCGGACGGTCAATAAAAAAGTCATAAAAGCCCATTTGCAAAACCATGTCGGGATATTTCAATTTGGTTTGCTCCGCCTGTTCCGGAGAATAGAAATGCACAAAATCTTTCTCCTGAAACCGCTCATTGAGCATCTGGAAAACATTGTCGTAAAAGAACTGCGCCGAATATTCGAATTTGCCATTAACCGGTATTTGCTCCACCACCACCTTCAAGGTTGCCAGGTCTTTGGCCTGAACCATCCTTTGTTTGGTGTCTTTGAAACCTCGAACCAGCCCATCGGCGTTCATAAAATGGAAGTAGGCCTGTTTGGCGGCTTCTCGCGTTTTGCGGCTCAGCGCATCCATTCCGGCATCGTAAAACTCTTGGGCAGCGCGATTTTGCACATCGGCCATTTCCGAAGTGTAAGTTTTTGGAGCAGGAACCAGCTTTCGTGCGGCGGGAATCCGGCGAATTTCGTCGGAAATGCGATTAACCGTTTGCATGATTTCCAGCGTCCGTTTCCATTTAAACTGATCGTTGCTGGTTAAAATCTGATCAATTTCCTCCTGATAATAGGCAACTGCCATCGGGTAACCATCACGCACCACCTGTGATGCTTTCCGGTTATCCGGATCGCTGCTTAAGCGGTTAGCAGCTTTCAAAATGGCATCGTAATAATCGCCCCGCTGCAGCGATTTCAGCCCTGTTGAGCAGGAATTCAGTAACAATGATACAACCAATAAGGAAAGTATAATTCTTTGCATAGCTTCTGTTTTCTGATGTTTGAATAAATAGTAAAACAATGGGATTTAAAATTACAACTTGTATGCCAGCTTTAGTCCCTGGAAACTTTCGGTTCTAAATGGGACAACCGTTAATTTGGAATGCGGAACCCGACCACTGACCAAATTGCCAACTGTGGTACCAATAACAGCTCCCATAAAAACGTCGCTCACCCAATGACGGTTATCGTAAACCCTCGATAATCCGGCCAAAGTAGCCACTGAATAAGCAGTTATTGGAATCCATTTATGATCGCGGTATTGGGTTGCAATCACCGAAGCAACAGCAAATGATGCAGTGGTATGTCCGGAAGGAAAACTTACCCCATGAAATGGACCTTCGAACTGATACGGGCCGTATCCCTGCCAGTTGTCGGGTCGTTGGCGACCAACCAGTAGTTTCGGAACCCGGGTGACCAAACTGGCTAAGGCAAAACTTTCAAGCGCCAGCAAAGCGGTACTTTTGCATCGATTGTTTCGAGCTAACAACCCGAAAGTATAAATCCCCGACATGACCATAATACTGTGTTCGGCACCAAAATGCTCGAAAACATTTGACGATGTATAATCGATATTTTTATCCTGATGCGATTGAAAAAAGTCGGCCACTGGCTGATCGGCTAACGTCAATCCGGCTGTAAACGAAACGATAGCCCCAAATTTGATCCAGTCGTTTTGCTTCCATCGCACCGGTGAACGCACAATTTGTTTGGTATCCGTCCAATACTTTTTAAAGTAATATTTATTCAACCTGACAGTATCGATTTGCGCGCACAAATTATGGAAGGTTGCAATCAGAAGGATCAGGAAAAACAAGCCAGATTTAAGTTTTAACTTCATAGTTTAGGTTCCTGATTCTATGATTCCCGTTCGAGCCGTTTGGCCTCATCCCAGATTTCGTCCATTTCGGCCAGACTCATTTTTTTTAGGTCGCGCCCCTTCTGCAAGGTTGCATTTTCGAGGTAATTGAAGCGGCGGATAAATTTCAGGTTCGTGCGTTCGAGCGCCGTTTCTGGATCGACACCATACAGGCGGGCAGCATTCACCATTGCAAAAAACAAATCGCCAAACTCGGCTTCGATTTTATCTTTATCCACATTATTAATTTCCACGCACAACTCATTAATTTCTTCCTTCACCTTGTCCCAAACCTGCTCTTTATATTCCCAGTCGAACCCTACCCCACTGGCTTTTTCCTGAATCCGGTTGGCCTTCACCAAAGCAGGTAATGCCGCCGGAACTCCTTCCAAAACACGCTTATTTCCACCTTTCTCCTTCAGCTTGAGCGATTCCCAGTTTTGTTCCACTTCGCGGGCATTGGCCACATCAACATCTCCAAACACATGCGGATGGCGATAAATCAGTTTTTCATTGATGGATTTCAGCACATCGCCCATGTCGAATGCGCCATTTTCTGAACCAATTTTGGCATAAAAAACGATGTGCAGCATCAAGTCGCCCAACTCCTTTTTAATTCCATTCAAATCGTTGTTCAGAATGGCATCAGCCAACTCGTAGGTTTCCTCAATGGTTAGCTTCCGGAGTGATTCAAGGGTTTGCTCTTTGTCCCACGGACATTTCTCTCGCAGCTCGTCCATAATCTCCAGCAAGTGGGCAAAAGCATCTAATTTTTCTTTCATTTTTCAAGTTTTCATTGAAGACCAAAGTAAGCATCTTTCAATGATAACCAAAAAACAATTTTCAATTTCTTACTCGCAATTGTATGGACCATGAACTGATCTGATCTTAAAACTTTCCTCCGAGTCGTCGAGGATATAGATCATAAAGCTTTCACCGTCAGGATTAACGCGGATAACAATATGTCCCTGGGTGCTCTTCATGTCGTCGATACGGGAACCTACCACAACATGCGTTTCTTCCATCAGGTTGGTCATGAAAACATCTCGCGGGCCGGGATAGGTCCATTTCGACATCATCCGGGACAGAACTGAAGCAGCAGGATGGCTGGGCGCCCAGCTTTGAATGATATGCACACGCGGCCGCACGGCCTGCAAGAAAGGAACACCCATCGCATCGAAATGAGCATGATGATTGGCAAGGCAAACTTCCACAGGGCCAGTTACCAACCCCACAGGCGTTTCAATGTCTTGCCACGACCCCGGCGCGCCGGTAGTAATATCGGCGCCATTGAAATAGTCAAATTTTCCGTAAGACAATCGAAAAGCGCTACTACACTGATTTTCTCCGGGATATTGATCTTCGGGAAGCGATGCCAACGGGGGAAAATGGTTCCGCACATTGCTTCCCACCCCTGTCCAGACCTGCCCGTTGGACGCCAGGTTCCTGATCTCAAAATTTGTGTAGTTTTCGGGATGATAAATCAGCGAAAACTGGTCGTTTGAACCCACCCTGAATTGTTCGGCCAGCACTCTTTTGTTTTCAACATTCCACTTTACAAAGCGGATGTAATTATCGATATAATCCGCTTTTAACGGTTTGGGATAATCGTATCCTGGCCAGTTTCGGTCAACAATTTTATCGAACGGGATGGCTGTCCCGACTTCGGTCACCCCTGATAGAATGAAATTTCCGTCTTTTGAGGTTTTCAGCCCCTGATAAATTTCGCCAATGTGGTCGTCGTGGAAGTGAGTTACCAGCACATAGTTCAGTTTTTTCGCAGACCTGTTTTGCAGAAAATACTGAATATACCTTGAAATCCAATCTCCGGGAGTGCGGCTACCATCGGGTTTCGGATCGGTGACCCTCGGTTTGGGACGGACTGTTGCTCCGGCATCGACCAACATTGTCGTCCCATCGGGCAACATAAAAAATGCAGCTTCGCCTTTACCTGTATTGATGTGATGAATATCGAGATAACCTTCCTCCCAAAGCGGAAGTTGATCTCCAATTTGAACCTGCCCTTTACCCGACAGTGAAACTTCACAAAGCAAAATCAGAAACAGTATTCGGATTGTCAATGTTTTTTTCATCATGATATAATCTGTTTTTATGACTATTATTTTGTCTGATAAACCGATTTCAGCGGCTCAATGCCAAACTCGCTTACCGCATCAATCGTTTGAACAATGTTGTTCACCAATGGAAAATCGACACCTGTTTCAAAAAGCACTTTTAATTCTTCAGGCGAATCAGTCCCGTAATAATTTACCCTGACGCCATTTTCTTTCAATTGCCTGATGCTTCCGGCAAAGTCGGTATATGTTGATTTTTTGAGTAGCTGGATAAAATCAGCTTTGGATTGGACAGTTGCAGTCACGTAATTTTCAGGCGATCCCTGACGATCCATATTACAAATTTTAATTCCGGGAACGGCTTCTTTCGCCAGACGGGCTGCCTCGGCGCTACATGCCAGAAAAGCCTGGTGCAGCCGACCCTGCGATTCAACCAGCCGGGCAAGCATCACCGGCAGCTCGCCCTCGCCCTTGATATGGATATTGATCCACACATTGTGCGGCATTTCGTTCAACACTTCTTCCGGAGTTGGAATTTGCAAACCTGTAAATTCCTGGGCTTTCCAACTTCCGGAATCCAGTTTCCTGATTTCATCAAAAGTCAGTTCCGACAACTTTCCTTTCCCATTGGTGGTTCGATCAACCCTTGAATCGTGGATCACGACCATCCGATTATCTTTGGTCATCTGCACGTCAAACTCGATCATGTGGGCGCCGGCTTCCACCGCAGCGCGAAATGCCGGAATGGTATTTTCTGGATGACTTCCCATTGCCCCGCGGTGGGCACACAAACCGCGTTCGGGGAGTTCAAAAACAGACTCAGCTTTTTTAGTTGTCTGGCATCCGCAGAAGATGAAAAAAACGAATACGAATGCCATTTGTATTTTCATATTCATTTTGACTAAGTTTTACTGCTTTTTATTCCAGAAAATTGCCTTAATATTTCCTCCGCTTCCGGGCTTCCTTCCACTTCGCCTTCGTCATTGATCCGGGTAATGTTGGCCGTTTCGTAAAAAACATAGCCA
>CAYRBM010000092.1:0-21007 GCA_964422425.1 uncultured Odoribacter sp. | reverse complement strand
GGTTTCAGAAACGGCAGAAGAAAGGCGATTTTTTCCCGGCTTTCAACTTCATTTCAATTACCGACGATTGCAACCTGAATTGTCAGGGTTGCTGGGTGATGGGAAAGGAGAAAAACAGCCGCATGCAACCCGAGCAACTGAATCGGATCATCACCGAAACCAAGCAGGCTGGTTCGTATTTCTTCGGAATTTTGGGTGGCGAACCGCTGTTGTACAAGCCGCTTCCGGAGATATTCAAAAGGCATTCAGACTGCTATTTTCAGTTGTTTACAAACGGAACTTTACTCACTCCTGAAATGGCCGAAACCCTGCGGCAGTGCGCCAACGTCACGCCGCTGATTAGTTTCGAAGGCGATGAAAATGTGGCGGATGTCCGTCGGGGCGGCAAAAATGTGCACCAATCGGCATCGCAGGCCATCGAAAATGCGACCAAAGCCGGATTGATTACCGGCGTGGCCATCAGCGTTTGCAAATCGAACCTTGAAATGGCCATGTCGCCTGAATTTATCAATGGACTGATCGACAAGGGCGTGGCGTATTTGTGGTACTACATCTATCGTCCGGTGGGGCCAAACCCGAATTACGAGCTGGCTTTGAGTCCGGATGAGATTCGGCAGTTGCGTCAGCACATGGTCGATGCCCGCCTGAAATACAGCATTGCCATCATTGATACCTACTGGAATGCCGATGGCGTGGGCATGTGTCCCGCTGCCGAAGGGTTAAGCCACCACATCAACGCGTCGGGTTTTGTAGAGCCTTGCCCGATCATCCAATTTGCTGCTGAAAACATTGAAGACAAATCGCTCGATCGCTTGTATGCCGAGTCGTCGTTTTTGAGTGATTTCCGCAGCAGCATTCAACAAAAAACCAAAGGCTGCGTTGTGATGGAAGATCCGCGCTGGCTGTCCGAATTCGTGCAAAAACATCAGGCAAAAAATACTTCAGGACGAAAGGATGAGCTTTATAAGCTGGCCACTGCTCCTGAAACATTCAGTCACGGCTTGTGCGAAGTGATTCCGGAGAAAAGCCGGATTTACCGCTTTGCCAAGAAGCGGGCATTCTTTGGGCTGGGAGCCTATGGTTGATTAATTCCGTCACATAAATGTGACGGCAAAGGATAATGCGCCGATCGATTGTTGTCTGCTATTCTTTGCCGTCTGCTTTAGCTGACGGTCACAAATAAATGGATATTGAAATTAAAAGAAAACATATTGCAGGTTCCGGAAAAGGCGTTGGTGCGAAACCGGTTGAGAAAGGCGGCCCGTGAATTGGTCGCCGAACGGGGTATTTTGCCTCCGGCCAGTTTCGAGTTCATCCAGCATATGGCCGACGAAATCATCGCGCTCACGGGCACTGATGCGGCTTTTCGTGAATTTGCGATGGTGATCAGCGGGAATGAAATCTGGCGCTCGGTAGTGGCTGCCACACCATACAATCGCCGCCTGCTTTTGTTGCCGCAATGCCTGAAAAACAACAGCGCCTGCCATGCCGAAATCGACGAATTGGGGCTGATTTGTGCCGGATGCCAAAGTTGTCAGATCGATTCTATTTTGCAGAAGGCGGAAACGCTTGGCTATGCTTCGCTGGTGGCTGAGGGAACGACAGTTGCCATTAGTCTGGTGCAGGGCGGAACGGTGGACGCCGTGATTGGCGTGACTTGCATGTCGGTGCTGCAAAAGTCGTTCGAAACGGTTGCCCGCGCCGCTGTTCCGGTGATCGGGATTCCGCTTCTTTTCGAAGGATGTGCCGAAACCGATGTTGATAATCGCTGGCTCGACGATGAACTGACCAATTTCAAGGAAAACAAAGATTTGCAACCCATTTCGGTCTCCGGGCTGAAAGAGAAAGTGAACGTTTTTTTCACCGAGGAAACCCTCACTCAACTGCTCGGTCCGGTGAATGATCTGACAACCCAACTCACCATCGAATCGATGCTCACCGGCGGACAGCGCATTCGTCCTTTGCTCACGGCACTGGCCTATTCGGCTTATGCTGCCGAGGTTTCCGAAGAACTGCTTTTGCAGCTTTCGGTGGTAGTGGAGTGTTTTCACAAAGCCTCGCTCATTCACGACGACATTGAGGACAACGACGATTTTCGCTACAATACCGAAACTATTCATAAACAACATGGCATTCCGGTGGCCATCAATACCGGCGATTTCCTGCTGGGTAAAGGCTACGAATTGCTGGGAAAACTTCCGCTCGAACCGGGTGTGATGGCGGCTTGCTACCAGTTGGTGGCACAGGGTCATGTGGCTTTGTCGGTTGGGCAGGGTGCCGATTTGCTGGCCAGTTCGAAAAATTTGGTTCTACCGCTTGACGATCAGCTAAAAATTTTCGAGCAAAAGACCGGCTCTGCCATATTGGTGGCGCTTTTGTTGGGTGCCACAGCTGCCGGAGCATCGGAAAACGATCTGCAAATCCTGAAAAAATTCTCGGCTTACTTTGGCATGGCTTACCAGATAAAGGACGATCTCGACGAATACCGCGAATCGAATGAACATACGCAGGTTGCCGATTATCCGCTCATGATTTCAATTCTTTCTGAAAATGCACCGGATTTGGCCGTTGAGGATATTCAGATTGCTTACGCACGCGACGACAAGCAACAGGTTGCCGAATGGATGGAAACTCATCAGATTATAAAAGCGGCAGAAGAACTTTTGTCTGAACACACTGCAAAAGCCTATAATCAGCTTGATCAGTTAGGCAATTTGCGCCTGAAACTAAGCCTTTACACGGTTCTTGGAAAGATATTCTGATTTGCAATGAATCAGCTACCCTCAAATATTCGGTTCTATCGTCAAATGGTTTCGTTGCTGCGAAATGCCTTGGTTTTACTTGATGAACAGGGACAATCGGAGGTTTTTCAATTCCTGAAAAGTCAGCAGAATGCCGATGGCGGATTCAAAGATCGTGGCGGACGATCGGATTTGTATTACTCGCTGTTTGGAATGATGTTGTTGAGGGCAATAGAGTCGGAAGTCAGAAGTCAGAAGTCAGAAGTTGAAAAAGCCAAATCAGGAGGGGCGTTCCAGTATTCTGCAGAACGGCAACCCGCAACTCGCAACTCGCAACTCGCAACTGAAATTAAAGCAAAACTCACACAATTTATTAAGAGCCAATCGTCAAAGGAAGTTCCCGGATTTATCGAACAATGCTGCCTGGCTTTGTTGCAGAAAGAATTGAGAATAAACAGGATTTCGAGGACTAAAACATTGCTCAAACTGACCCGTTCGTTTTGGAAAGAACGGCATTCAATCAATCTTTCGTACCGTAGTTTTGTGCTGTTCCTGACACTGGATGCGGTATTGCCATTTCGAGGGTTGTTGCAGCGATTTTCAGGAAAAATGCTGTCGCGCGTTGAGGTCAACGAACATTCGCCTTGCTCCGAAATTGCGGCGAAAGTATTTCTCCTGAGAATGTTGGGGAAAGATGGTTCTGACGAACAGCGACTTTTAATGTCACTTGCTTCCGAATCGGGCGGATTTCGGGCTTTCCAGCATTTGGAACAGGCCGATATGCTTTCAATGGCAGTGGCATTGTTTGCGCTCAAAAATGCAGATTGTGATATTCGGGTGATGACACCGGATTGCCTCGATTTTATTCAGCAGAACTTTGTGGAAGGTGCATTTCTTTCAGGAGATGGCGACCAAACTGCTGATCTGGAATATACCTTCTACGGGTTGCTGGCGCTTGGAACGCTGGCGCAATAAATCTATTTTAGAATTGATTTCTCCGGATTTTGCCGATTATCCCAAATAGAAAGAACGACGATTTCTGTTTGAGTAATTTCGTAAATGATATGGTAATCTCGTAATACTTTTATCCTGACATTTTCTTTTACAGTTGGCTTTCCTATAAAAGGATGGCGACTAATTAGTATCAATGAGTCTTTGATTAAATCGTTCAATTTTCGGCTAAATATAATCGACTGATTATGCTCTTTCCAAAACTTCAAAATGTCAGTTCTTTCTTTTTGAGCTCGTTTAGTCCAGATTATTTGCCTAGCCATTCTTCAATGTCTTTATCCGCCTGTTCTTCAGTTAAAAACTCACCATTTCTGTATTGAAGTTGTCCTTCTTCAACCGCTTTTAGCTGCTGTTCCGAAAGATCATATATATTTGTGTCGGCTTCCTCATTGGCTATTAACCGATACATTTCTTCGAGTAGCTCATTGTTTTCCGAAAGATCTATTTTGTGGATAAGCTTCTTTTTTAATTCTTTAGCTGTCATTGCTCTCAATTTTTAACAAACTTACAAAATTAGTTTATACGAATTTTGATTGTTTCTTTCGTAACTTGCGTTCCTTACAAAGATTTATGACAATAACGATTCAATCTAAATTCTCCGAACTCAGCTCTTTGCTGCTTCAAAAGCGCAATGCGGAAGGATACTGGTATGGCCGGTTGTCGTCGAGTGCGTTGGGCGTGGCAGTTGGAGTCACAGCTTTATACTTTTTTGATAAAAAAGAGAATGCATCGGAAATGGTTTTAGGCTTGAATTGGTTGAAGAAAAACATCAATGCTGATGGTGGTTTTGGTGATTCACCAACCAGCCAAAGCAATGTGAGCACCAGTTTGCTGTGTTATGCTGCTGCGAAAGTGACTTCTGCGGAGCATTCGAATTTTGATTTGATCAGTAAGCTCGAAGCTTATTTGAAAGCACAAAATATTGATGTCAATTCGGAGCGGTTAATTCAGTCGATTCTTGATTTTTACCAGACCGACCGCACTTTTTCAGTTCCCATCCTGACGATGTGCGCGCTTTGCGGAGTTCCGGGAAAGGAAGCGTTTAACTCGATTCCGCAATTACCGTTCGAGTTGTCATTGTTGCCACGTTCGTTCTACAGCGCATTAGATCTAAGCGTTGTTAGTTACGCCATTCCTGCCCTGATTGCGGTCGGAATCGCCATATTTAAGCATAAACAACGCCAAAATCCTCTGGTCAAACTTATTCGTCAAACGGCGATAAATAAATCGTTAAACTTGCTGCGGAAAATTCAGCCTGAAAGTGGTGGCTATTTGGAAGCCATTCCGCTAACAGCCTTTGTGAGTTTATGCCTGATTGAATCTGGGTACCGTGATTTGGAAGTTGTTCGAGATGGAATCAGCTTTCTGAAACGGACACAAAGAGAGGATGGTAGTTGGCCTATTGATGTTGATCTTTCAACGTGGGTGACCACTCTCGCGGTGAAGTCGGTTAAGAATTCGCCTGAAGTGCTGACTTCCGAAGAGAAAATCCGAATCACCAATCATTTGCTGGCAATACAAAATAAGCAGGTTCATCCGTTCAACGGAACTCAGCCAGGCGGATGGGGATGGACTCATTTTTCGGGGTCGGTGCCCGACGGAGATGATACCCCAGGCGCAATTCTGGCTTTATTGGCCTTAAATCAGGATAATCCTGCGCAAGTAAAGCAGGCGGTGATGAATGGATGCAACTGGCTTCGTTTGCTTCAGAATAACGATGGTGGGTTCCCCACTTTTTCGCGGGGCTGGGGCAAATTGCCGTTCGACCAAAGCTGCTCTGATTTAACGGGACATGGATTGTTCGCGATTGCCAAAACTGATGAGATTTTTAAAGATTCGCTCAGCAAAAAGGAACATCTGCGCTACAAAAAGATGTTTGTAAAAGCATTGGTTTATCTGCGAAAAAATCAGTCGGGTGATGGTTTCTGGCTGCCTTTGTGGTTCGGAAATCAATCGACTTCCGATCATACCAATCCGGTTTATGGAACAGCACGGGTTGTGGCTTACCTGAACGAAACGCTGCAAACACGTTTGGGAGTGGAATATGAGCATATTCTAAAACTAATGATTGAAGACGGTTGTCGCTACCTTGTTTCGGTACAAAATGCTGATGGAAGCTGGGGCGGTGGAATGAACATTTCAGGAAGTATTGAGGAAACGGCACTTTCAGTCACTGCTATTTGCAAGCATGGATTTCAGGAACAATGCAGAAAAGGGTTGGATTGGCTGACCGAAAAAACAAAATCCGATGGATTAGTTGCCTCACCCATCGGATTGTATTTTGCTTCTTTGTGGTACGACGAAGAAATGTATCCGCTTACAGCTTATCTGGAATGCCTGACTTCGATTAAGGATTTGTGATTATTGATCAATAATTTCATCAGTATTTTTGCTTCGTTAATCTACTTCATAATTACAGCCGGACTTACTTTAATTTCCATCAGGTATCCTTTGCAAAGGCCTTTGATTTTAACCTGCTGGCCAGATTCAAGTGACTGGATAAGTGGTTGATTGTTTGCTGCCCAGATACTGTCGAGCTGACAACTGATTCCCTGCATTTCATCTTCCAAAATCAAGAGATCCGTTCCGTTTTCAAGCTTACTTTTTGTTACAAGTTTACCACTTATTTCCAGCACTTTTTCGCTGTATTTTGTTGTGGCGGCTGTTTCGCTTTGCTGAAATTCAGTAATCAAAGCAAATGCTTCAATGGTAAAATCAGTTTTTAGTTTATTGATATCGGCATGTGGTTTAAAAAACATTTTCAGACCAATAGCAATTCCAATCACCATGATAACAGCTATTCCTATAAAGATATATTTGATTTTCATAATCGCAGACTAGATTATTAATACATTGCTGTGAGAACTATGTTTGCCGAAGCTATTGCCCGTAAGGTTGATATTCGGCTTTAACAGTCACTTCCATTTGTTTGGCAATTTTGTCGCGCACCAGCGATGGAATGGCAATGCCATAATCTTCCGGAGTTACTTTAAATTTGGTAGTTCCAATGAGTTTCCCATTTTCCAGTCCAAGTTTGGCAGGTACTGTAATTGTTTTGTCCACACCGTGTACTGATAAAATTCCGGTGACATTTACCTCAGCAACAGGTGATTTAAGCATTTCTTGTTTAAACCCTTCAATTTTGCCGTTAAATCGGGTCTTTGGGAATTTGGAACTTTCCATGTAATTTTCATTGAAATGTTCTTCCATGAGCGCTCGCTTAAAATGAAATGTTGTCATAAGCGCCTGGAATGCAATTTCTCCTGTTTCAGCGTTTAAAATTGTAACGGCTTCGTTGCTTTCTCCCAGAATATCTTCCATAGGAGTTGAAGAATAGAATGAAATGTAGGCATTCTTTGCAATGTATTTCCCCTGACTAAATGCGCTGAAAGATACTCCAAGTACAATCAGCAATAAAAACATGTGTTTCATAATTTATCTGTCTTTTTGAAATGAAAATACCCTTGAAATGTTGAATCCCAAATGAATATCGCCATCGAACCAGTTGCCGGTGGTTTGCGTAATGAATGATCCTTCGCGCATTCCTTGTGAATTGGTCACCATAAGCTGGAATACATGGCCTCCGGTTTCAATGTCAAAACCAAGAGAGAAGGCATTGTAATATCTGGTGTCAAGTGATTTGCGATGCGGCGTGTAGGAATAAAAGTATTCTGCATTCAGCGAAACACGTTTGCTTAGTTTATACCGTGCTCCGGTTCCCAGGGCGTAAACATCATTCATATCGAGCTCCGATTTAACCAGGTTGCGGTGAATGAAGGTCGGACTAACCTGAAATGAGAAACTTTCACTGAATTTTCGGGCGATCATTAGTTGATGAACGTAGGTTAACCGCGATGAAAAATAGTTTTTTGTGCCCTCCGGACGTTCAGGAAATTTTAATGAGTTCATCTCAACCGAAGTCAGGTATGAAAGATGAACAGGCATAAAAGCCTTTCCTGAAGACTGGCGAAGTAATCTGACTTTTGCAAAGGCATCGTAGGTTTTGTTGAAACTTCCGCGTCCGGCTCCAAGCATCAGCCAATCTTTCAATCCATATTCCAGACTGAAATGAATGACCGAATGATCGAGACCATATAGCTCGTAAAGTCCTCCGTTTAAAGTTCCAAACCGGTGAGAAATGCGAAAGTCTAACTGTTTCTCTTTCATCTGTTCAACAGAATGACCATTGATAATACGGCTTGCTTTAAATGTTGCTGTGGCGTAATTTACTGCAGGCTGAGTTTCTGCATCAAGCAATTCGTCTAAATCCTGACCAATAGCCGGTTCTGTACAAAAACAAAGTAATAATGCTCCTAAGATGTATGATTTTTTCATTGCTCTGCCGGTTAGTTATTTAGGGTGCCATTGTTAATCCATTTCTGTAATTTGCTGATTTCGCAATCTGTCAGTTTCCCGCCCCCAAGAGGCATAGCCTGAAATCCGCTCAGATGTTTAATAGTTCCCATTAGTTTCCCGTTCTGCACCTGAATCTTAACATCTGCATAATTCTCAAGTTTAATTCCGCTACCCGAACTGGCTGCCTGGGCATTTGAATGACAGGAAAGGCAAGCTGCCTGAAGAATCGGTTTAACAGATCCGGAAAAAGTTACATTTGAAAGGTCGCATCCGGTGGATAGTTCAGGATATAGTTTTTCTTCGTTGTCGTAGTAGCAGCCAGTAACAACGCCAAGCAGCATGATTAGCAGAATTGTGATTCGTTTCATAGACTTCATAATTAATTGTATCCTTGTTTAATCCACAGATCGATCTGTTTTATTTCGCAATCGGCCAGGGTGTATGTTGGAGGCATTGCTTTGTATCCACTCAGTCGCTTGATCGCCCCGATTAATTTTCCTGATTTGGCCACTGCCTGAACATCAGTTGCCGTAAGAAGTTTAACTCCTCCTGATGGGCTGTTGTTGCCGTGGCAAGAAACACAAGCCAAATCGATAATTGATTTTATGTGCTTTGCGTAGGTGATGGTTCCTGTAGTATCGCAACTGGCAGCGCAAATTTCGTTCAATGCTCCCCGCTTGATCCAGCTGTAAATGGTGTCAATTGCAGCCTGGCTCAGCGGCGAATAAGGTTTTGGTGGCATAAAGTCTTCTGATGTCTGCTTCTCAGTAATGGCTTCATAAAGTTTACTTCCTTCCGGATTTCCTGCCTTCAGTGTTTTTAAAGTTTGTGTGTAACTGCTGAAGTCAATTCCATCTTTATGAGAAATGGCATCGTGACATGCAGAAACAGCACAGCTACTCATCAGAATAGGTCTGATATCTCTATCGTAACAGGCCCATGTTGTCCCTGATTTTGTTCCATTTTCGGAGGTGCCGCAGGTAGTTTGCTTTGCACCTTGCTCAATCCAGAGTCTAATGATTATCCTTTTATCAGCCGGCAATGGATTGCCAGGTGGCATAACTTCAAATTTGCTGATCATAGCCTGATAGGCTTTACTTCCATCAGCATCTCCCGGGGTGATCGATTTCATAATGCTGGCATAATCGGTATAAACATATCCGTTTTTAGCCGTTTGCGAATCGTGGCATCCCGAAGTTCCGCAGCTATTTTGAAAGATTGGAAGTACCTGCTCCGTAAAGCAGATTTCATCCAGTTGTTCGGCCTGAATCCCCTCATGACGACAGGAGTTGATCAAAAACAAGGCGGGAACCAGCACTACAGCTATAAAAATGGAGAGAAAGCCCAATCTTTCAATTTTCATAATCAAAAGTATTTTGATGTGATATGGTTGTTTCTGATAGTCAATGTTAACCTTCAGAATTCTGTCAGCAAAAAAATGGGCGTTGTTGATTTTTGGTTGGTATAATAACCGAGTATTTGCAGAAATGTTGTGTGAAGTTTAATAAAAAGGCATCATTTTAATAATTTCACCTTCCGTTGTCAGGTATTCCCGCATCAGGTTGGCTGTGAGGCAGGAGTGGACAGGGATGATCTCGATAAGTTTGCCGGGTTTAAAATAATTAAAATCTCGCGGAGTTATTTTCAGGATACCATGTTCCTGCGATAGTGCGTGCAGGTAATTTTTTTCGTCAAGAAGTATTTTCTTTCCATCTTCATCATTTACAATGATGCGTCCGAACAATGGCTTTCCGTCAATATTGACAATCGAATCTTTTGCAAAGTGGATTGCTCCGCCATAAATAACTACCTCGTTACGCGAAGAATGCGTTGCCACGACAGGGCAAACCATGCGAACAGCAATATCGGTTAGTTTACACGATCCCAGTTTGTGTTGCATCAGGTCGTAAAACACAAAATTACCGGGGCGAATTTCATCTACTCCGTCAAAATTCTCACAAATGCTGCACGAAGGAGTATCGCCAATGGAAATGATCATATCCGGCCATTCACTGATGTATCGGGCTTTTAGTGATTTCATTTTCAACAGGGCATCAAAATGACGACTAAAAATATCGTGCGTAGAATTAGCCTGATAGGTATGCCCCGTGTGTGATAAAAACCCTTTAAAAAGGAGTAGTGGTGATTTTTGGATCATCTCCAGCAGCTCATCAATTTGCGATGTGCGGTTCGATTCAATTCCGGTCCGGTTATATCCGGTATCAATTTTTATAAAAACGCCTGTGTGCCAGGTAATTTGCTTTTGCAGGGCTTCCAGTCCTTCCTTGTTTTCAACCAGAACATTCAAATTAATGCGACTTGAAAGTTCATTTATCTCTGGAATTTCAGGAATGTTTACTGAAAAGGCAATGGTGATGTCGTCCCAACCTGCATCTGCAAAGTAGTTGGCCATAGTTAAAGAGGATACCGTGATTGCTTTTACTCCATGCGCTTTAAACCATTGTCCAATTTCTGCGGACTGATGGGTTTTGAAATGAGGTCGGAAATGAAGGCGGAGGTTGCTTGCTTTGCGGGCCATTGTTTCAATGTTTCGCAAGGCTGTTTCTTTATCGAGTAAAAGCGTAGGTTTGGTTATTTCCATTTCAGGAGATTTAACACGGTGCAACACGCAGATAAAACGTCCTAAAGTAGTGATTCCGCAGCAAAAACAAAAGCTTTGACAAAAGAAAAGGAGCCAGCTGACTGACTCCTTCCATATTATTCTCCCATCAGGATGGTTTGCGCACGGTTTGGACCAACTGAAGCTATGGTAATTGGTATCCCAACCTGTTCTTCAATGAAATTGATGTAGTTGTTGAATTCTTCCGGAAATTCATTTTGACTGGTTAATTTAGTCAGGTCAGTTTGCCAACCAGGTAATTCCACATAAACAGGTTTTACCGAGTCATTCAGTTCGAAGGGAAATTTGTCGGTGATTTCACCATTTATTTCGTATCCAACACAAATCTTAATGGTTTCGAAATTGTCGAGAACGTCTGCTTTCATCATGATCAGCTCGGTTACACCATTCAGCATAATTGAATATTTTAATGCAACCAAATCAAGCCATCCGCAACGTCGCGGACGTCCGGTAGTTGATCCGTATTCGCGACCAACATCCCGCATGTTTTGTCCATCCTGGTCGAATAGCTCAGTAGGGAAGGGGCCGCTTCCAACACGTGTGCAATAGGCTTTAAAGATTCCAAAGACATTGCCAATTTTGTTTGGGGCAACTCCCATTCCAGTGCATGCTCCGGCGCAAATAGTGTTGGAGGAGGTAACAAATGGATAAGAACCAAAATCAATGTCAAGCATCGTGCCCTGAGCTCCTTCAGCAAGAACTGATTTGTTATTGACCAGCGAATCGTTGATTAAGTGTTCGGTATCAACAATTCGGAATGTTTTAAGCAATTCAATGGCATTCATCCATTCTTGTTCGAGTTCAGCAAGCTTAGATGAATAGTCATAATGGTAGAAGTTATCGAGCATATCCTTGTGTGCCTGGATGCGCGAATTATATTTTTCAGTAAAATTCTCGAAAAGGTCACCAACTCTCAGTCCGTCACGACCGATTTTATCACGGTAAGTTGGGCCGATACCTTTCAGTGTCGATCCAATTTTTGTAGCGCCTTTGGCCTCTTCTGAGGCCGCATCAAGTAAACGATGAGTTGGAAGAATCAAATGGGCTTTTTTTGAAATGTAAAGAGTGCTTCGCAAATCAATTTCGTGCTTGCTGATTGATTCAACTTCTTTCGAAAAAGTTATCGGGTCGATAACAACGCCATTCCCAATGACATTCAGTTTGTTTTCATGGAAAATACCCGACGGAATGGTATGCAATACTTGTTTAAAATTGTTGATTTCCAATGTGTGACCAGCATTTGGCCCGCCTTGAAACCGCGATATGACATCATATTTGGGAGTCAAAACATCAACAATTTTCCCTTTACCTTCGTCTCCCCACTGGAGGCCTAACAAAACATCTACTTTCATTCTGTTGTGATTAATTTAGAGTTGTGTAAACACTACAATCCGCGAAGACTGATCGGTATTGGGCAGATCAATTTTCGCGGAAAACGCATTTTGTTGAGGCTAAAATTACAAATTATTTACCTATTCAGGTGCGAAATGATGGCTTAAAAGCTACGGGTTTAGCATTTTGTTTTTGTTCGCCAAAATCCGGGTTGACGAAGATGAGTTTATTTAGTGATGTATTGCCCGTAAATGTATAAAGTGTGGTGTGATAATTTAAAGTCATTTTTCAGGCACACGTCTTCAATGATCTCCCGGATACGCGGATCGTAGAACTCAGCGAGTGATCCGCTCCGAACGTCAATCAAGTGGTCATGCTGAAGCGTGGCAAATGCCTTTTCGAACTGTGCCAGATTCTTGCCAAACTGATGTCTGATGATCAATTTGCAATCCAGAAGCAGGTCCATGGTGTTGTATAAAGTGGCGCGACTTACACGGTAGTTTTTATTTTTCATTGAGATGTAAAGCGATTCGATATCGAAATGGCCTTCACGAGAATATATTTCTTCAAGAATGGCAAATCTTTCCGGAGTTTTCCTATGTTCATTTTTCTCCAGATATTCAATAAACATGCGCTTGACAGCTTCTTTTGTCTTTTGGTTATTCATATTTAAACCAATTATAAATAAGCTTCAAAAATAATACTTTTTTCAAATATTAAAGGTTGGGAAATCTTTATTGCTGGATTTTTTCAATGCGTTCAACGGTGTCTATTCCATTGATTTTCATTAGTCGGGCAATTAACTCATTCAAGTCTTGCAGGCTGTGAATATACAGGTATAAGTCTCCTTCAAAAATGCCGTCGTGCGTGTCGAAATGGACAGTTCGCATATTGATGTTGTGCTGTTTGGAGATGATTGTGGTAATTTCGTTAACGATGCCAACACGATCGAATCCGTTGAGTTTGATACGCGAAAGATAGGATTGCTTTTTAAACTTAGTCCATTCGGCGGTTATGATACTATCGCCTTGTTGCGACATAATTTTTAGAGCTTCCGGACAGTTTCGTTTATGAATTATGATATGTTCTTCGCCCGAAACATAGCCTACTACATCATCTCCGGGAATGGGATTGCAGCATTTTGCCAGCGAATAGTTGGCTTCTTCGGGGTCTTCTTTTAAGATAAACGGCGCTTTTTTATTGATTTTGTTACCTGCCGGTTGTTCCTCTTTTTTCTGAGTGAAGGTAAGTTTCCAAAACTTGGCCAGCTTGTTTTCACGACGGGTTTGAAGTACTTCATCAAGATTGTCGAGCTCCAGAAATCCCATACCCACCTGGGCATAAAGCTGCTCCTTGTTGGTTAGGTTGTAGTATGCACTCAATTTTTTAAGGGTATCCGAAGAAGGTAATATTTTGTATTTGGCGAGTTGATCTTCAATGATTTTTCGACCTTGTTCGATATGCTTTTTGCGATCGAGTTTAAACGATTGCTTGACTTTGGTTTTTGCTTTGGCTGTTATCAGGAATGTCAGCCAGCTTAATTGTGGCGACTGTGTTTTGGATGAAAGCACTTCAACCTGGTCGCCACTTTGCAGTACATGCGAAATCGGAACTAATTTGTGATTGATTTTTGCCCCGATACAATGGTTCCCTAATTCGGTATGGATTTCGTAGGCAAAGTCGATAACTGTGGCATTTTTAGGAAGGGTAACCATTCGCCCCTTGGGTGTAAAAACTACGATCTCCGACGAAAACAGGTTCATTTTAAATTCATCAAGGAACTCAAGTGCATCCGATTCCGGATTTTGAAGCATTTCCTTAATTTTTTGCAGCCATTTGTCGAGTTCACTTTCTACGTCGCTGACGTTTTTATATTTATAGTGTGCTGCAAATCCGCGTTCGGCAATTTCGTCCATCCGTTGAGTTCGTATCTGTATCTCCACCCAATTGCCTTGAGGCCCCATCACTGTCACATGAAGGGCCTCATATCCGTTTGCTTTTGGCATGGTTATCCAGTCGCGAATCCGGTCGGGCTTGGGTTTATAAATGTCGGTAACCAGAGAAAGAATATCAAAACACTGCCTTTTTTCTGAAACGTTTGACTTGGGAGTGAAAACGATTCGAATGGCCAGCAAATCATAGACTTCGTCAAACGAAACGCCCTTTGTTTGCATCTTATTCCATATCGAATAGATGGATTTTAGTCGTTCAGTGATGGTAAAATCAACACCTTCAAGTTTGAGCTGTTCTTCGATTGGACGTATGAATTCAGTAACCAGGTAATCACGTTTTTCTCGTTGGTTTTGAAGTCTGAATTGAATCTGGTTGTAAGCGTCGGGATGTTTATATTTCAGGCTAAGATCTTCAAGTTCAGATTTGATAGCATATAATCCCAATCGATGGGCAAGAGGTGAAAATATGTAAAGAGTTTCGGCAGCAATTTTTAGTTGTTTATGGGGAGGCATCGAATCAAGCGTTCGCATATTGTGAAGCCTGTCGGCTAGTTTGATCAGGATAACCCGAACATCATCAGACAGAGTCATCAGCATTTTCCTGAAATTATTGGCCTGCTTTGAGTCGTGTTGAGGTGTAAATTCTTCGGATAACTTGGTCAGTCCGTCAACAATTGACGCAACTTTTTCGCCAAACAGGTTGCTGATGTCTTCCAACGTATAATCAGTGTCTTCCACTACATCGTGGAGTAAGGCCGAGATAATGGAGGTAGCGCTTAGCCCTATTTCTTCCACAACAATTTTTGCGACAGCAAGTGGGTGTATAATGTAGGGTTCTCCTGATTTGCGCTTGACACCGGCATGAGCATTATTGGCAAATTCAAAAGCTTTTTGTATCCTGACTTTCCCATCATCGGATACCTTTCGGTCGCAAGCTTTCATTAAATCATCGTAGTAGTCTTGTATTAACCGTTGCTCTGCTTTTGTCTGAAGTTTTGTCATTTGATTCTTTCTCTCCGATCAGTTTAATTTGCTTGAAATGCCAAAAAGTAAAGATATATTTTTCTGAAATAAATCAGAGTAGCATATAAATTTTCCTCTTTCGAAAGAACAAATAATTAAACCTCAGGTTGTGCGAGATGGGATAAGCAACGAATTATTCGAAGCGCAAACTTTCTATCGGATCAAGTTTGGAAGCTTTTTGTGCGGGGTAAAAACCGGATAAAATTCCAACGATAAAGCAAAGAATAACACCAACGATAATCCATATCCAAGGTATAAAAAATGGAGTACCGATCATCATGGCCACACCATTGCCTGCCAATATCCCTAAAACTATTCCTACAACTCCCCCAATTTGTCCAATAACAATGGATTCAATCAGGAATTGTTGCCTGACAATTCGGGAGTTTGCGCCAATTGCCTTTCTGATACCAATTTCACGGGTGCGTTCGGTCACCGAAACTAACATGATGTTCATGAGCCCGACAGCTGCTCCAAACAGTGTGATAAATCCAATGATTGTGGCAACCAGAGTAATATTCTTAATGTTATTCAGTAAAATATTGACAAGGTTATCGCTTTTCTCAACATTGAAATCGCTTTCGTCGGCCGGATTCAAGTTACGAATCACGCGAAATGTTCCTTCTGCCTCCCCAATAGCAGGATCGACCAGTTTGGTATTTGTTACTTTAATTTGAATGGAAAAATTCATCTGAGGGCGTGAAAAATAACTGCGTACATTGGTATAAGGCAGCAAACAAAGTTGATCGCCTCCGGAGCCAAATCCGCGACCTTTAGCTACCAATACTCCGACAACACGGTACTTACCACCTCCTATACTAATCATTTTCTGAAGAGGATTCTCCCCTTTTTTGAAAATCTTCTTTAGGACTCCGTCGCCAATGATAACCACATTACGGCCCGAGTTTATTTCTTCTTCGGTAAAATTTCGTCCTTTACTGATTTCATTTCCCGAGGTAAAAAGAAAATTCTCATCAACTCCCTGAACCTGAATATTCGGATTGGTCTTTTCCGATTCGTATTTTATGGTTGCGGTTCCTGTAGCGTAGGTTGAAATTGAGACAGATGCCGGGAAATCGAATTTTTCTTTAAACTCCTTTGCCTGGTAAAATGAGATATAGGAATAGTTTTTAGTTCTGTACCTTTGATTTCCAACCTGAATACGCATTCCTCTTGAACTGATTGTGAATGTATTGGCTCCCATAAAAGTGAATTCCTTGGTTATGGAATTCTTGATTGAGTCGATCGCGGTAAGAATTCCAACCAGAGCAGTAATCCCAACAGCAATAATAAGGACAGTCAGGATAGTCCGGAGTAAATTTGTACGAATGGACTGTAAGGCAATTTTAAGATTTTCGAAAAAGAGCGTACTGAATCTCATGTCAAGAGTTTTAGAAGCGTTTTTTATTTGTCATTCAAGGGTTGAAATAATTACATGTAGTAAATCATGCCGTAATGTCGATTTTAAAGGTTACGTGATAAAAGATGTTGTAATCCGCGTGGAAACCGGTAATTTCATACAGGTATGTTTCATAAACAGACGATTAATATTCAGTAAATCAAGTAGGAATATTCATGGGCTGAATATCCTCGTAAGTTATCTCTGCTGATTGAATTTTTTGTGAACTATGGTAGGAAATATTCGATTTTTCAAGTTCGAATATTTGCTCTAGTTAGCTGTTTTGTAGCTTAATTAATTGATTAGCAGATTTTAAAGTGCGGGAGTTTTTGGATTTAATTTTTTTTAACATTTGGCAACTAACCTTTTAAGTATCGATGCCGTTAAACGCGTTACTATTTCATTTTATTTTGGAACATCAATAGCGAATGTCCAATCTTAATGAGGAGGCGGTTATGATTTGTATATTCGAGATTACCTCAACTGAGGTTGCTGATTTTAAGAGGGTTGTTCAGATAAGTTCAGAAAGTACTTTTGAAGATTTGCATCAGATTATACAGAAAACTACAAATTTCGATCAGTCACAATTAGCTTCATTTTTTTTAGCTGATGATTACTGGAGAAAGAAGATTGAAATAGGGCCACTTGATTCCGGAGAAAACACCCCATTCCGGTTTAGCATGAGGAAAACTAAGTTGCGTGATTATATTTCTGAGCCAGGACAAAAGCTGGTTTACGTTTTTGATTTCTTTAATGACCGTTTGTTTTACTTAGAATTAAAGGAGAAACTTATGAAAACCGATTTAAAAGAACCATTTGTAGCTTATGAGAGAGGCGATGCACCCGCTCAGTTCCTGATTAGTGACTATGATAGTCCGGAAGTTGATGTGCTCGACAATGAGCCTTACCGAAGTTTCGGTGATCTGGAAGACTATTATGAGATCTTCGGGGAAATGGATGCTTAACAAATGGGGACTTAACGGTCCCCTTCTTTTTTCCCTATCTTTGCCCTGTATCAATTGTAATTAATGAATACACTAATTGTAGTTATAGGACCAACGGGGGTTGGGAAATCTGCTATCAGCGTTCAGTTGGCAAACTATTTTCATACGCATATCATATCTGCTGATTCAAGGCAGTTTTATCGTGAACTTAAAATCGGGACGGCTGTTCCTCCAGAGGAAGACCTTCATTTAATTCCTCATCATTTCATTCAAAACAAATCAATTCACGAATATTACAATGTAAGCGACTTTGAAGTAGAAGTTCTTCAATTGCTAGATCAGTTGTTTCTTCAGGTAAATCCTGTAGTTATGACGGGTGGTTCCATGCTATATGTTGATACAGTTTGCAAGGGAATTGATGATATACCTACCGTTGATCCCGAAGTAAGAAAAGATGTAATAAACTGGTATGAACAGAACGGGCTTGAAGCATTGCAAAACAGGCTTTTGGAGGTTGATCCTGAGTATTATCAAACTGCTGACCTAAATAACAGTAAACGATTACTTCATGCCATCGAAGTGCATCAGATGACCGGAAAGCCTATTTCATCATTTCGAAAAAATACGGTCAGGAAAAGACCTTTCCAAATCATAAAAGTTGGGATTAATCAGGACCGGGAAACTTTGTATCAACGCATTAATCAGCGTGTTGACAGAATGTTGGAAGCAGGCTTACTTGAAGAAGTAAAAACAGTCTATCTGCATCGCCACCTCAATTCATTAAACACGGTTGGTTATAAAGAGTTGTTTGCATACCTTGACGGCAGTTGCAGTTTGGATGAAGCTGTTGATCTGATCAAAAGAAATTCGCGACGATACGCCCGCAAGCAATTGACATGGTTTCGGCGTGATCAGGAAATCAGGTGGTTTGAACCAACTCAGATTAATGAAATTATTGATTACCTTGAACAACAAATAAAGGGTAATGAGTGAAAATCTACCTTCTAAATTTACCATTCGTGTTTACGCCTTAATCCTCAATGAAAGGAATGAGGTTCTGGTTACTGATGAATGCCAGCTAAATATGAAAATGACAAAATTCCCGGGAGGGGGCCTTCATTTTGGAGAAGGAACAATTGACTGCCTGAGGCGGGAAATGATCGAAGAGTGTTCGCAGGAAATTGAAAATATTCGCCATTTTTATACAACTGATTTTTATCAGAAGGCCTTGTTTGGGGAAGATCACCAGTTATTAAGTATCTATTATTTAGCCAACCTGAAAGGAGTTCCGCAATTCAAAATTTCGGATAAATCTTTTGATTTTGATGATTTGATCAACGGGAATCAGTCATTTCGGTGGATCAGTTTATCGAACTTTAACACTGACGAATTTACTTTCCCGATTGATAAACATGTTGCACATTTGTTGAAAAGATATTTGTTGGAGCGATGATAAAAACTATAAAAATTATCGGACCGGCCCATCCCTACCGTGGTGGGATTGCCACAACTTCCGAGCGATTAGCTCAGGAATTTGTTCCCATGGGCTTTGATGTTGATTTGGAAACATTTACGCTTCAGTATCCTTCAGTTTTGTTTCCTGGGAAAACACAATATAATGACAAACCTGCACCCGCTGGTCTGTCTATAAAAAGAACCATCAATTCAATCAACCCATTTAATTGGATAAAGGTTGGACTGCGCATCCGAAAAGAAAGTCCGGACCTGGTAATTATTCGTTACTGGTTACCATTTTTTGCACCAAGCATGGGAGCCATATCCGGTTTAGTACGAAAAAATCGTCATACCATAATAATATGCATCGCCGATAATATCATCCCACATGAACACCGGCCAGGCGATCGTTTGCTAACGAATTATTTCATCCGGAAAATTGACGGCTTGATTGCCATGTCGCAAAGTGTGCTTCGCGAGTCTGCAAGTTTTCGGAAAGATTTACCGATGGGATTTTGTCCTCACCCCATATTTGATAATTATGGCGATAGATTACCTAAGGAGGTTGCTAAGGATAAATTGAAGCTGGATGTAACTCAAAGATATTTGCTGTTCTTCGGGTTTATTCGTGATTATAAAGGTCTTGATTGGCTCATTCAGGCTTTTGCCGACAGCCGGTTACGTAAGTATCCGGTAAAACTGTTGGTAGCTGGCGAATATTACTCAAGCCCGGAACCTTATCTTCAATTAATCAAAGAGAATAATCTGCAAGATTTGATTGAGCTGAGAACCGATTTTATCCCAGACGATGAAGTGAATCTTTATTTCAGTGCTGCTGATATGGTTGTTCAGCCTTATAAATCGGCAACCCAGAGTGGAGTTACTCAAATTGGATATCATTTTAATAAACCCATGTTGGTTACTAATGTTGGAGGGTTGGCTGAGATTATTCCCGACGGGAAGATTGGCTATGTGGTTGAACCCGATCCCCGGAAAATTGCAGATGCTTTAGTGGATTTTTATGAAAATAATCGGATTGCAGAATTTGAAACCAATATCTTAGAAGAGAAAAAGAGGTTTTCATGGTCAAATATGGCAAATACGATATTGTCACTGTACAATAGCGTAAGACCAAAATCATAAAGCAAAAAAGGCAGCTCTTTCGAACTGCCTTTTATATTTTGTCTGAACCTCAGAATTATTTTACTGTGTCCATGTGAGCAATCAAATCGAGAACTTTACATGAGTATCCCCATTCATTGTCATACCAGCTTACCAGTTTTACGAAATTGCCATTCAAAGCAATACCGGCACCAGCATCAAATACTGAAGTGCGTGATTCATGGATGAAGTCAGTTGAAACAACAGAATCTTCGGTGTAACCAAGGATACCTTTCATTGTTGTTTCAGAAGCGTTTTTAACGGCAGCCTTAATTTCATCATAAGTAGCAGCTTTTTCCAGGCGAACGGTCAGGTCAACTACAGAAACGTCAGCAGTTGGCACGCGGAAAGCCATCCCGGTAAGTTTACCATTCAGTGAAGGGATAACTTTACCTACAGCTTTAGCAGCACCTGTCGATGAAGGGATAATATTATTCAGGATTGAACGGCCACCTCTCCAGTCTTTTGCTGAAGGAGCATCAACTGTTTTCTGAGTATTTGTAGCAGCGTGCACTGTTGTCATCAAACCTTCGAGAATTCCGAAGTTGTCGTTGATAACTTTAGCCAAAGGAGCCAAACAGTTGGTTGTACAAGAAGCGTTAGATACGATGTCCATGTCAGCTTTGTAAGCGTCGAGGTTAACGCCGCAAACAAACATCGGAGCATCGTTTGACGGTGCTGAGATGACTACTTTTTTAGCACCACCAGCCAGGTGAGCTTTAGCTTTGTCGATAGTCGTGAAAACACCGGTCGATTCAACAACATAGTCTGCACCTGAAGCACCCCAACCAATGTTAGCCGGATCTTTTTCAGCAAAAAAAGCAACTTCCTGGCCGTTAACGAATAATTTACCACCTTTATTTTCAGCAGTTCCCTGGAATTTACCGTGAACAGTGTCGTACTGTAACATGTAAACCAAATAGTCGAGATCCAGGAACGGGTCATTAACTGCAACGATTTGAACATCGTTTCTTTCCTGTGCAGCGCGGAAT
>CAYRBM010000091.1:0-21409 GCA_964422425.1 uncultured Odoribacter sp. | reverse complement strand
CCTGTGGTAGTTTCCTTTCTGACAACAATCTTCAGTGATTTTCCGTCAACCCATACATTTTTACCTGGGGTAAATGCATGAATATCTCCGGGTTGAGAGTAGTTCTGACCAAGAGCCTTATTTCCGGTATAGCTTATTTTCGACCATTTTTGATCATCGAGTTTATCCGAATCAAAACGGTCTTCAAATACAAGATGCCATTTTTTGAAAAAATCAAATGCTTTTGAATTTTTATATTTCAAATAGGTAATAAGCTGGGGCATTTTTTGCAATTCCACGAATCTTTTCTCCTGGGCCGCAGCTTCTGTTTTTTCCCACTTGTTTTTGTCTTGGAGATAGGAAACCCTGGCCTTAAACTCTTCAGAAGAAGTCAGAGCCAACAACTCGTCGTGACGCTTCCGCTCCGGAGAATCGAGCATCAATTCATAGTTCCTGTAAGCCGACGATTTTCTGAAACTCTTAAAAAACACGATGTCGTCAGAAGTATTGACCTTTTGAAATTCAGTATATAAGGCAAATTCTTCTGATTGTTTGTCTTTCTTCTTTAAAGCTTCCAGTGAATGCTTTTCAACTGCGGCTTTGAGCTTCTTATATTTATCGTGTAGTTCCGAATTTGAGATCCGCTCAAACCGTTTCAATTCATCTGATTTCAGCGTTGAAAAGAACTTTTTTAGCCGTGAATTCCGGCTTAAACGCTTCAATTCGTTTAATTGAGCTTCTTCTTTGCTCCCTTTAAGGCCAAGGTTTTGTATTTCTTTCTTCTTTTGTTTGAAGGTGGCAGAATTGACCAAAAGCTCCAGTTCATGGTACTCTTTCAATTCGTTCGATTTCTCAAACTCGCAGAATGTTTGATAGTCAGCCAGTAAACTTTCATAGGCTGACTCAATTTTTGAGGTTGATTTCATCAACCCGAACCTGCTGGCAAAAAATAGTTTAAACGACATAATCGGCTTTTTATGATCTGAATTTCGAAGACTTAAAAATAACAAATAAAACAATCGTACCGACTTTTTTCGTGCTTCGGTTGAAAAACGTTAAATTCAGGCAATTATTTTTTCAAGTGCAAACTTATTTTAAACAGATATAATTTGACCATCATGCAAAAATTTGGTAACCTGATTCTGATTTTTCTTCTGGGGGTTGTATTGCAACCAGCTATGGCTCAGAACTTTTTGGAGGCAGAATTAACCTTAGGGAAAAGGTATGTTTTACTTGCTCATCCAACTGTTCAAAACCTGGAGACCATTGATTTTTTGCTTAGCAAAAATATTCTTCAGCTTTCTGATGTTGAATTTATCGGGGTTTATTCAAAGACTGAAAAATACGATTATAATCAGTCTGTTGCCTATATCCAGAAGGATGGAAAGAATCGCTTTCACTTACAAATGATTGAAGGAGAAGAAACTTCTGCCCGAATTTTTCAGGTTAATGAGTGGACTAAAACTTTCAGGAAACTTTTTGACAACTCAGCGGGCATTCTGTTTTTTGGAGGACCCGACATCCAGCCGGAAATCTATAAACAGGAAAATCGGTATTCGGAAGTTACCGATCCAAACCGGCATTTGTTTGAGCTTAGCTTCTTGTTTCACCTGTTAGGAGGTTATCAAAACGATGACTTCATCCCTTTTTTGAAGGATCGGCCAGAATATTTTGTCAGCGGATTCTGTCTCGGTTTACAAAGCATGAATGTAGCTACCGGGGGATCGCTCACCCAGGACATACCCATTCAAACTTATCAGAAGAAAAATGCCGAAGAAATTGTAAAAATGAAAAAAGATCAGCTTCACCGGAACTACTGGCAGGAAATTTCGAAGGATACGCTCTTAATGGGAATAAACTTTCACCAAATCCAATTTACTGCTCACCCGTTCTTTCTTAAAACGGTAAAAGCAGATAAAGATATCAAGCCACAGGTGTTAAGCAGTCATCATCAATCCATCGATGAATTGGGAAAAGATTTCATTGTTACTGCAACCTCGATGGACGGACAAGTTATAGAAGGTATTCATCACAGGATATATCCCAATGTTTTTGCGGTCCAGTTTCATCCGGAAGTTCCATCCCTTTATACCGAAGGTAAAAAACTGAAATTTGCTCCTTCTGACATTCCAAAATCATATTTTGAAATTCTCTCCGCTGATGACCGTGATTTCCATTTTAAATACTGGGAAACCATTTCAAAATCGATAAAATCTTCTCTCAAACAGCAGAAAAACTAGCAACCGACTTTATAACCGCTGCCATCATAATCCGATAAAACCTGAGTAATAAAGGGATTAATGGCGAGAATAAGCTATGGTAAGTATAAAAAGTAGATATAATCAACTTTGGATATTATAAAACATACGCCTGAAAATTTACAACTGAAAAACAGACATTTACAATACCACAAACATTTATACACAACGAATATTAATAAATTCTTAAAAAATCTTAAATAGAGTTTTCAAATAACTCTTATCTTAGCGTCGCAATACAAAAAATAGAACCTTTTCTCTTTTAACCAATATCTATTTTCCGATCGAACTAAACTAAATTTGGAACAAAAGCCGTCTCAGTAAATGAGGCGGCTTTTTCGTTTAAATAAATATTGATTTTAGCCTAAAACCTGGCGCTTTTCAGCAGAAGTTTTGCGAATTGAAGGATCATTCTGGTTAACCTCAAAGAAGAACCGCGTGCCCTTACCTACCTCAGATGTAAACTGCAAATTACCTCCAAGAAGTTTGACTAAGCCTTTACTGATAGCAAGACCGACACCAAAACCTTTACTCCCAATTGGTCGGTTATTCCCTTTAAAAAATGGTTTGAAAATCTGGTCATGAAATTTTTCATCTATGCCGCATCCAGTATCTTCCACAAAAAATTCAATCTTTTTGCCCAGCTTGTTAAATCCAAAACAAACTGTTCCGCTTGCAGTAAAAAACAAAGCATTGTGAAGCAAATTTTGAATAACATGAGTTAGCCGAATCGGATCGGAATACAACTCTTCATCAAACTCACTTTTTTGCAGCTTAAGTTCAACGTTTTGCTTCTGTCGTTTTGCTTCTGTCGTTTTGCTTCCGAATTCAGAAAATCAGCATAAATCGAATCCATCAGCTTATTCAGATTAAATTCCTTTTTTAAAAGCGACAATTGATTCTCCTGAATTTTCGATATATCCATAATATCGTTGATCAGTTTCAACAAATCACTACTGTTTTTATTCAGGTTCGAAAGAAAAATATTTTTCTCTTCAACAGAGAATGATTCATCCAAAAGCAGTTCACAAAATCCCAATATCCCATTCAAAGGTGTCCTGATTTCGTGCGAAAGATTCGATAAAAAAGCCGATTTCAACTGATCTGATTCCTCAGCTTTTTGTTTGGCTTTAATCAATTCTGCTTCTACCCTATTCTTTTTCTTAATTTCACTTCGAACCAGAAAAAACAATAGCAAAGCAGTTATTCCTACAAAAAACCATCCTTTGTATGTTTGTAAATGAGTCAGCGATTGCTCGGAGCTGGCAAAATTGGCTATAATTCGGTCGGAAAAAAGAATCCACAGAAATCCCATAAAAAAATAAATTAGCGCTATTTTTATGGCAATTCTGTTTTTCATCAGTGGTATTTTAAACCTGTATATTGCTAAGTTAACAATTTTCTGTCATTGAATTTTACATCTGTCTATAAAATACAGATTTACCTTTGAAATTTAATTTTTTGCCGCAATGATTATAACAAATCAGGGAATATTACCTTCCTCTGCCGTACATACTGATCTGTTAAATCCTGAAAAAGCTGTTTATGAAGTTATTCGTATCATGGATGGAACTGCTATTTTTCTGGAAGACCATTTCTACAGACTGGAAAGATCATTTCAGATACAGGGAATTCAAATACCAATGAATTTTTCTGTTTTTGAAAACCAAACAGCAGAATTAGTCCGGATAAATCAAAAAGCAGAAGGAAATTTAAAATTCGTGTATGTAGGAAAAGGGCATAAGTATGAATGGGCATTTTTCTTCATCCCGCATTCTTATCCCTCTGATGACGATTACAAATTTGGCGTTAAAGTAGATTTATTGCAGGCCGAACGCAATAATCCAAATGCCAAAGTGATTCAACAATCGGTTCGCGACAGTGCAAACCAAAAGATCGCAGAAAATAAAATATACGAAGTATTACTGACAGACAACGAAGGAATTATAACTGAAGGTAGTCGTTCGAATGTCTTCTTTGTAAAACATGATACTTTTTACACTGCTCCTGAATCAAAAATTTTAGTGGGAATCACCCGGCAGAAGGTAATAAAATGTCTGGAGCAACTGCACCTTCAAGTCATTGAAACAGGCATTCATTTAAATGAAATTAGTGATTTTGATGCCTCGTTTTTAACCGGAACATCACCTAAAGTACTGCCGATTCAATCAGTGGGTAAATTATATTTCTGTACGACCAATCCTTTCGTCAAAAAACTAATGTCATCCTACGATCAAATGATTGTCGATTACCTTCAGTCAAAGAAATTTTGAAAATAAAATATAGCATGCCAGCTGTAAGCGAATAAAAAAACAGAAGGCAGATTTAGGGCTGCCTTCTGTTTTTTATTTCTTGAAGAATTTGTTGTAAACCTGCATATTGCGGTCGATATGCGCCATCATCTTTTCGTAGGCGCGCTCGGCATCGCGCTCGCGAATGGCATTCACAATTTCCTTGTGATAACCCAGGGTGATTTCTTTTTCGCCTTCGATGTTGGCATAAATAAAGTTGCGCATTCGGGGCAACAAGCTGTGCACCGGTTCCATGGTTACAATCACAAACGGATTTTCAGTAGCGCGGGCAACCGCCAAATGAAAACGATTATCAATATCCGATTCGAGCTGTGTATTATCCGGATTGCATTTGGCAAATTCGACCAAATTGGCCTCCATGATTTTCAGGTCTTCGTCAGTTCGGTTCAGCGCAGCCATCTTGGCAATTTCCGGCTCAAAGGCTAGCCGAAGTTCAATGATCTGACTGATCAGGTTTTCATCAAACTTTAAGTCGTAATACAGGTTGAGCGAACTGATGGCATCTTTGATATCGATATTGGTGACGACCATTCCACTCCCCTTCTTGATTTCGATCAAACCTCGGGCGCTTAACCGGCGCAAGGCTTCACGCAAAGCAGTGCGACTAACGGCAAACATCTCGCAAAGCTCGCGCTCCGAGGGAAGTTTGGCGCCAATCGGCAACTTCTTCTCGCGTATCGCCCGCTCGATATTTCGCTCAATTTTCTGACTCAGCGTTTGAGTCGTGCCTATTTTCTGAAATATATCTTCCATTTGCTTTGGATTTTAGTCCTTAATTCTGCTACAATCAGCAGATTTAAACAAAGAAAGTAAAAATTTGTATGCTGTCATACAACAAAAAACCTTTTCCTAAGCATATCGCTTCGGAAAAGGTTTTTCGGGTGCCGCGATTTTGAATCGCGGAAGATGATGGCGATTAAAAATCGCCACACCCAATTATCGGCTTACTTCAACCGATTTTCCTTCGTAGGTAATCACGGCATCAGGTTTCCGGCTTAAATCAAAAGCAACTGGTTTTTCTTTGCTGATCCACACCACATTGAACTTTCGGGTTTTCAGCATGCCTTCAAACGATCCCTGAAGGTCGCCAAGGATCAGCTTTCCGGTTTGTTCGTTGTATTTCAATGGAATGGTAGTGAAAGCACCTTTTTCGTAATTGTAGTTAGTGCCTTCATCTTCATACAAGGTAAATTCGGCATCTTTCCCGATGTAAACATACAAGGTAATTTCGTCGGCCTGTTTTTCTCCCGCAAACTGAATTTCGGGACCAAACGGCACAATCGAACCTTCTTTTACGAACAACGGCATTCGGTTGTATGGTGCATCAACCATGAGTTTCTGACCACCTTCGGTATATTTTCCGGAGTACAAATCGTACCAGCCGGCCGAGGCAGGAAAATAAACTTCGCGATTGCGGGCTTTGTACTGGTAAACCGGAGCCACCAATACCGATGGTCCAAACATATACTGGTCGCCCGTATTTTTAACATTCTCGTCGGAAGCAAAATCCATCACCATGGCACGCATGATGGTATAATCTTCGAAATGCGTTTTTCCGGCCAGCGAATAAATGTAAGGCATCAACCGGTAACGTAGTTTGTTGGCAAAAACCATGCTTTGATACGCCGGATGCGTTTCAGGAGCAATGTTGAACACCTCGCGGAAAGGGTACTGTCCATGACTGCGGAACAACGGACAGAACGCCCCAAACTGGTACCAGCGGTTGTTCAGCTCGCGCCATTCTTCCAAATCTTCGGAACCTTCTTTGGCACGAACGTAGCGGTTCTCCACACAAAAACCGCCAATATCCATGGTCCAGTATGGAATTCCGGCGATGGCGAAATTCAATCCGGCCGAAATCTGCGCTTTCATATCCTCCCAGCGCGTTCCGATGTCGCCGCTCCAGGTGGCGGTTGAGTAGCGTTGCAATCCGGCAAATCCGGAGCGGGTCAACAGGAACACACGTTTATTCGGATCTTCGCCCCGCTGACCATTGTAAATAGCCTCGGCATTCATCAGCGCATACGCATTAAAATATTTGGCCGATGGTCCGAGTGCGGTTGGGGTCATCAGTTGCTTGCGGTATTCGATGCTGGCATTCGACAAAATATCGGGCTCCGAAGCATCCATCCACCAGGCGTCGAAACCCTTGGTATAGATGTGTTCCTTCATTTGGCTCCAAAATAATTTACGGGCATCAGGATTGTAAGCATCATAAAACGAACCAATGTAGCCTTTGCCAATCCAGTCGCGCACACTGTCTTTGGTGGCTCGCTGATACATCCAGCCTTTACTGTCGAATTCCTTGTAATGGTCGGTGGTGTGATAGAATTTAGGCCATACCGAAATCATGATGTGTGCATTCAAATCGTGCACATTCTGCACCATTTCTTCAGGATTGGCAAAATGCTTCGGATCAAATTCGTGCGAGCCCCAAGCTTCAACGGGCCAGTAACTCCAGTCGAGCACAATGTTGTCGAGCGGAATCTGACGCTTGCGGTACTCTTTCACCACATCCACCAATTCGCTGGCCGACTTATAACGTTCGCGGCTTTGCCAGAAACCCATCGCCCATTTCGGCATGATCTGCGCTTTGCCGGTCACGGTGCGGTAACCACTAATTACCTCATCCATCGAGTTTCCACGAATGAAATAATAGTCGATCTGGTCGCCCATTTCCGAAGTAAGAGTTAATGCCTCCTGATCGGCTTTTGGGCGCGGACTCAAAGCTTTCAGACCAATGTACGAAGTTCCGCCATCAGGCTTCCATTCCAGCCTGATCGGATATTTTTTGCCTTTTTCAAGCTGTTTGGTAAACTTGTAAGTATTCGGATTCCAGGCTGTGCGCCAGCGTTCGGGAACGATCAGCTCGTTATCGATGTAAACCTTGGTGTATCCTGCGTAATACAATTTGAAATGAAATTCGCCCGATTCTTTGGGTTCGATCTGGCCTTTCCAAACGATGGTCGAATTGTTGAACTGAAATCCCTCCGGAAATTTCTTGATGGTTTCCAGATTTTCGTAATCAATAGCCGATTCATTGCGATTCACAAAAACCTGGTTGGTGTCGGAATTGGTGTAATAAATTCCGGACAAACCTCCCTCCTCTCCTTTCGAATTATAGAGTTTGAACAAATCCATCTCCGAATAATCGCGCGGATCGCCAAACTTAGTCACCGAATAATTGTCCCACAAAAGGCCGTAGTTTTTGTTCGAAACCACAAACGGAACAGACACTTTGGTATTATACTGATACAGAATTTCGTTGCGACCTTTGTAATTGAATTCATCCGACTGATGCTGTCCCAAACCATAAAATGCCTCTTCATCGGGAGATTCAAACACCTGCGAAAAGCTATAGCCGTTGGTTCCTTCAACTGTAATTGGAGTGAATGATTTTCCTCCCGAAGGTCTTTCCTTCAGAAGAACTTCACCTGATTCGTTGTAAAACGTTACGGCTCCCGTTTGCACCGAAACTTTGGCGACTGTTTTTGCAGTTGATAAAACAACGGTATCCGATTGTTCGGTCACCTCAAAATTGGTGGGTGTTGCAGCCTGATCAACCACACAGAGGCTTTTTTCGGCTGAAAACTGCTTGGTTGGCGAGGCCATTACCCTAATAACATCATCGTTTATTACCTGTAAACTAACGGTGCGGGCACCATTTTCAGTCTGAGGTTTCAGGTGGATGAGCAGTCCATTTGGCGTTTTCTCCCAAACTTTTGGCGAACATGCAGCCAAAATCAGGACCACAATCAACAGGAAAAAGGTTTTCTTCATGATATGCAGTTTAGTCTTTATTGTAAAAATAACAATTTGACACAAAAATAGACATTTGACTTGATTTACAACTATTCGCAAAAATCAAAGTTCGATTTATTTCACTTTCCATTCCAAAATACCGGCCGAGGCATCTTTCTGCAGTCTGGCTTTTATTCGCAGGCCTGAAGTCTTCACCGGCTTGAAGCGAACGGTGTTGTATCGGTTGAGTTCGGTGGAATAGTTTTCCGAAGTTTCAACCGGCACCCAATTCCTTTTGGCATCCTGAACAAGCAATTGCCATTGCTCCGGAACCCGGTAATTTCCATCGTAATGATCCATATTAAGCCAGTAAACCGACGATTCGGAAATAGTAACTGGTTCTTTAAATTGGTAATCAACAGTCTCTTCTGTGCCTTTCCGGAGCCACCAGTAAAAATACGATTTGTCGGTGTCGCCAGAACTTTCTAGATCGAAACCATCATTCAAACCCGGTGCCCAATCGGTAGAAGCCACAGTTTTGGCCGAGTCAACCGGAGACGGAAACGGTTTCGGGATTGCTGTCGTTTCCTGATCAGGCATCCAGATAAGCATATTCGAGGTTCCGCGATTGTTCCACGCATAATAAGGAATTGCTTTCAAAACAACCGGTTCAACTGACTTCGAACTTCCGGACCGGCCGACTTTATTTCCTTTTACCGAAAGCGTCACTACTCCGCCCAGAAGATCTTCCTCAAACTGGCTTTCAACCTTTTCGTCCTGTGAAATGAAATGATCGAACATCCAGCCGTTATGGTTGTCTTTGTCCTCGAAACAATATACGAGCGGTCCACGCTGATAAGCCAGTTTTCCACGGTCGTTTTCAACTTCAGGATTGGCCATAACCTTGCGCACCGGCATCGGAAAATCAATTTCAATCTGGTCACCGTCTTTCCAATTTCGATTCAAAACGGCGTAACCGTTCACCAATTCTGAAGATGTCGTTTTCTCGTTAACCTGAATGACATATTTTTCAGTGCTCTGATCGGTAAAACGATACAAATCGGACGGTAACACCTGATTTTGAGCCCATCCTGGAATCCTGATTTTCAACGCAAACTTTTTGCCGGGCGCCCGATCAATCGAAACAACAACTTTGCCTTCCCAAGGATAGCGCGTTTGCTGACTGAGCTTCACTGTATCTTTTCCAAGTAAAATGGAAGCATTTCCGGAAGCAAACAGGTTCACAAAAATGGAATGCTCGTCGGTGGTATAAACATAGCCTGGAACCGAAGCCATAAACCGGGTGATGTTTCCGGGGCAACAGGCACAGCCAAACCAGGGAGCGCGGTCGTGATTGTGCACCGATTCGAGCGGATTGTCGTAGAAAAATTTGTCGCCGCTCAGCGAAACGCCTGAAATGACCCCATTGTACAACGCACGTTCCAGCACGTCAAAATATTTTGAGTCGGCTTCGTTTAAAAACAAGCGGTAATTCCAGTAAACATTGGCAATCGACGCACAGGTTTCGCAATAAGCTGTCATATTCGGAAGCTCGTAATTTGGGCCGAAACCTTCGCCCTGAGCCCGCGAACCGATGCCACCGGTAATGTACAATTTCTTCGAAACCACATTTTCCCATACCCGTTTAGTGGCTTTCATCAACGCCGAATCTTTCATTAGTGAGGCAACGTCGGTCACTCCGGAATAAAGATAACCCAGCCGAACTGCATGACCAACCGCTTCGTCCTGTTCCAATATCGGACGATGGTCCTGACTGTATTCACTTAATTTGTGGCCGTCGGTGCCTTTTCCTGTTTCGTCAATAAAGAATCGCGCCAGTTTCAGGTACTTTTCATCATTGGTCACACGGTATAATTTAACCAGCGCCATTTCCACAATCGGATGGCCCGATGGAACTTTCTTCTGCCCTTCAGCCGGGCCAAAAACCTGATTAACCAGATCGGCATTTTTAAGAGCGATATCGAGCAAAGTCCATTTGCCGGTGGCCTGGAAATGTGCTACCGCAGCCTCGTACAAATGCCCGCAATTGTATAATTCGTGACTGTTCAACCGGTCCCAGCGACCTTTGCCGTACCAGCGTTCGATGCGTTTGCATTGGTTGGTCAGGCAGGTATAAATATATCCATCATCTTCCTGTGCCGCGCCAATCAGCGAAATCACACTGTCAAGATAATGATCCAGTTTTGGGTCGTATTTTACAGCAAGTGCATAGGATGCGCCTTCCAGCACTTTATATACATCGGTATCGTCGAACGGAAAATCCCCTTTGTGTTCGCCTTTGATTAAACCGCCCGCCAGCGCAAAATTGTCCATTCGTCCGGTTTCTTCGCACTTCCTAAATGCCGACGGAATAGAAACCGACCGGTTCGCTTCAATTCGCGGAGCCCAAAACTCATCGTTCAGGTGGACAACCGTAAACGGCACCGGATTCAGCGGAGTAGTTGATTTTTCCCGTTGGGTACACGAAATGCCAAGCAATAGAATGCTGGCCAGTTTCAGCGATTTTATCTTCATGGTATTATTCCACAATCCATTCATAAATTCCTGAAGAATGATCGGCAGGAAGCTGAACTTCGAGACGGAGAGCTGACGTTTCAACTAGTTTGAATTGCACTTCATTCAGCTTGTCTTTTTCGTTTTGATAGGGCGTTGAATTTTCAACCGCTTTCCATTCGCCGGAAGCAGTTTGGTACAAAATCTTCCACGAAGCCGGAATGCGGCATCCGCCCCAGGGAGCATCGTCGAACCAGTACACTTTGGCAACCGAAACTTTGGCAGGCTTTTCAAACGAATACTGAATCCATCTTTTGGCATTTTTTTGTGGCCACCAGTGGCAGTAAACAGCATCACGGTCGTTCGAATTTTTCGGCAACACCTGATCGTTAATGGCAATGACCGCCTTCAAATTATCTTCCGAAGTAATTTTACTTTTCGAGGCAATGGTGGGTGCAGGCAATGGTTTGGCAGCGCTTGCCTGAACCGGAAACCAAACTGTCATCTCGCCGTTTCCGCGATTTGCCCACGAATAGTAGGGAATGGCCGTAAACGGAGTGGCTGTTTCATTGGTTTTGGTGTCATCAACTCGCGAAACGCTTCCAGCCTCTCCTTTCAACACAACCACACCACCCAACAGCTCGGGACGAAACTCCGATTTCAAGCGGGTATTGTTGGCCAAAACAAGATTTCGAACGTGTTTTTCCTGAAAATCGGGCCACTCGGCACAATACACCATGGGTCCGCGCATCAAAGCAACTTTTTGATTGTCGGCCACCACTTTTTCGTTAGCAACCACCCGGCGAACATCCATCGGCAGCGAGAGCGTTACCATATCGCCCTTCTTCCATGATTTACCAATCACAGCAAATCCGTTTTCGAGCTTGTAAGCGGCAGGTTTACCGTTCACATTCAACACAAACGGGCGAACTCCTTTTTCCTGAAAAGCATACAAATCGCCTGGTAACGGTTTATCGGCCAGCCATCCCGGAATACGGACAGCCATTTCAAAAGAGCTTTCCTTTTCAGGATTCACCGAGAATTTTACTTCGCCTTCCCAGGGATAGTTCGTGGTTTGCTCTATTTCAAGCTTCTGATTATTCAGGCTAAGTGAAGCTTTGCTTTGAATATAAAGGTTGATATAGATGCGCGAATCGGTTTGCCCGTACATGTAACCCGGAACCGAGGGAATAAACCGGCACACGTTGCTGGGGCAACAGGCACATCCGAACCATTCGCTGCGGGCATGTTGCCCCATCGATTCGAGCGGATTGGGATAAAAGAAATGATCGCCGCTTTGTGAGACTCCCGAAATCATTCCGTTGTAAAGAATTTGCTCCAGAACATCGTAATATTTCGAGTCGCCGTGCAGTAAAAACATGCGGTAATTCCAGTAAATATTGCCAATCGATGCACAGGTTTCGTTGTAGGCCGACATGTTCGGCAAATCATACCTGGGACCGAAACCTTCGTGGCCGGCTGCAGCGCCAATTCCACCAGTGATATACAATTTGTAATTGACAATGTCGTCCCATATTTTTCCGAGTGCATTTACATATTGCGTATTTCCCGTGATGGCCGCTACATCAGCCATTCCGGAGTACAAATATGTGGCCCTGACGGCATGGCCTACAGCTTCGGTTTGATCAACCACCGGAATATGATCCTGCGAATATTCGCCACGGCTGTGCGGTGAGTTTTTACCGCGACTGTCAATAAAAAACCGGGCCAGATCGAGGTATTCCATTTTACCGGTTACCCGGTACATTTTTACCAGCCCCATCTCTACCACCTGATGACCGGGCGAACGCAGCAACTTTCCCGGACCAAATGTTTTCACCAGCAAATCGGCATTTTTAATGGCAATATCTAAAAATGACCGTTTACCGGTTGCCTGATAATGCGCTACAGCTGCCTCGAATAAGTGGCCGCTGTTGTATAATTCATGGCTCACGTCCGACTCTTTTTCCCAGCGTTCCTTGCCTGCCCAATCGTGCGTATGCAAAGGGTCAATCGTACGGTTGGTGTACAGGTAACCATCCGGCTCCTGCGCTTTGCCAACCAACTCGATCAATGTATCCATCCGTGCATCCAAATTCGCATCCGGAGTCGTTTGTAATGAATAACTTGCCCCTTCTATAATTTTATAGATGTCGGTATCATCAAAAACATATTCGGTGCAAAATTTTCCTTCCTGAAGTTTGGCTGCAATTTTGAAATTATCGACCCGTCCGGTTTTGTAGCAATGCTTCAATGCGATCGGGATTGTGACTTCGTGGTTCAGTTTGATGCGGGGCGCCCAAAACGAGTCGGTCACTTTTACAGCGGTAAACGGCACCGGACGAATGGGGTAATCACCGCTAACTCCTTGTCCAAAAGCCGAAAATACAATCAGACACGAACACAAGATTACTGAAATTGAAACTAGATTTGAAGTTTTCATTACAAGTTGTTTAGGTTCATTTTGGTTGAACTTTTCAAAAATAGTAAAATAGGTGTTAATTATACACCTATTAAATTATGAATCTCACTTTCATCCAAAAGCTCAAGATTTAATTAATCGAAAAACTCTGAGATAATATATTCGAAAAATTATGACTTATAGTTTGCCTATTCATCCTGACAATTCTATTTTTACAGAGGAAACCTACTCACTAAAGGGATGAAAATATTGATAACCAAACTTATACTCCGGGAGAAGAACAAACACATCAGACTTTTAATCATGGCCCTGGTTATTGCTGTTTTCAGTTTTCCTGAAATTGAACTTGATTACAACATTGGTATAGACCCACCGCTGAAATGGTTATATAATCACCTTTTTTCCAATGGCCTTTTGAATGGACAGGGCATCATCTTTCCGCATGGGCCCCTTGCTTTTTTCATGTATCCACTGGCCGATAATTTCATTTTATCAGTGATAGTCACTATGCTTTTGCAAGTGATTTTTGTAATTCAATTATTCAGTATTTTGAATGATAAAAAATGGTCTAATTGGATTTTAACAGCCTTTTTGTCCTGGTTTATTTTTAGCCTTTCGAATTTCAATCAGCTCATACTTTCAAATATTTCAGTAGCCTATCTGCTTTACCTGAGAAATGAAAAACTGTTTCCGAAATTTTGGGGATTGGTACTTACCGCCTTTGCCTTTTACGTAAAAGCTTATGTCGCAATTATTGCCGGAACGCTTACTTTTTCATTGCTGGCTATAGATTTTCTCCGGAATAAAAACTATAAACGCAGCCTTACTGACATTTCTGTTGTGCTTGTTACAATACTGGTATTTTGGATATTACTTTACGGAGAGCCTTTCGGGTTCATTAATTACTGCATTGGAATGTTTCATCTGGCTGGCGATAATTCTGCAGCCGCCGCTTTTCATCCCAACAACAACTGGCTACTGGTTATCCCTTTTTTACTGGTTGTTTTTTCAATTTCATTTTTACAAAAAACCAAAGAGGGCAAGTTGTTTGGTTTTCTTTTTCTTCTGAGCTTTTTTGCCGCCTGGAAATACGGAATGGCTCGCGAGGACTATTATCATGTGCGTACATTTTTCTATTTTGTGGCTATTTCATCGATCCTGTTTTTGGTTTATAACCGCAAGAACCTGCTAATCAATATTCCTGTAATTTTGGGAGCACATTTGCTTTTTGCGATAAATATGAAGCATTTAGAAAATCCTCAACCACTCACCATCAACTATTTAGGAATTGAGAATTTTGTAAAGTTCGCTTCATCTTATTCAGAAATAAAGAAAACGAGTGAAAAACAAAACATCGAAAATATTGCAGGCAACCGGTTACCAGAAGCTATCCGCAAACAAATAGGCGATGCAACTGCCGATATTTATCCCTGGGATTATACAATTGTGGCGGCCAATCAATTAAACTGGAAGCCGCGGCCGGTAATACAATCGTATGCAGCCTACACATCGTGGCTCGACAAAAGAAACGCCATTCATTTCAGCAGCAGCAATGCACCCGAATATTTTATTTTCGGCTTGAATAACGTTACTTCTGACCTGAACAGCGGTCAGCTCGAAAGCATTGACAATCGCTATTTGTTGAACGACGAACCACAGACGCTGATTGAATTGATCAGAAACTACGAACGTATTTATTCTGACAAAAATTTTCTGGTCTATCGAAAACGCAGGCAGGCATTGGAGATCAATTCAACCACGACAAAAACTCAAACTTCCAAATGGCACGAATGGATTGCGGTTTCTGATTCGGCCAGCCATTTCACACGCCTTAAACTGCACCTTGATCGTAGTCTTTCCGGAAAAATAAAAAGCTTTTTATACAAAGACGAACTGTATTACATGTACTTTAAAACACAGGATGGCAGCACGTTAAAATACCGAATTGTTCCGCAAAATGCTGTTGATGGAATTTGGATTTCACCTTTCTACACCAGTGCTGCAAATCAGTCACCTTCAGAAAGGATTACAGAAGTTTTGGTGACCTGTTCTGATAAAAATATGGTAAAAGATTCATTTTCGCTGGAATGGGAATATTTTGATTTGAGCGAGAAAATATTGAATGATTTTTTCGGAAAGGATTCAATAGTTGCTCCTGAAATACTTGTAAACGAGAATTTTACCTTAGATTCGGAAAATTCAATCTGGAGCGGATTTAATACCGAAGCCATCAAAACCGACCCGCTCGATAATCAGAAATACTATCTGATTGGGCCAGAAGGGTACTCGCCTGCATTGAAGTTTAACACCGACAGTTTAACCAGGCTAGCAACTCGCATAACCGTTGACTGCTGGCTGAAAACCGCCCTGAATGGGCATTCCATACTGGTTATTGAAACAGAAAATGCAGTTGCGGAAAAAAACTGGCATGGCATTGAAATCAACCGGCAAATCATCGATCAGCATGAAATGAACCATGTTTTCAATTATCTGGACTTAAATTTACCAGTCAGCAAAGTCACTGTTTACGTTTGGAATACAGGGGAAAAGCCGGTAATGATTCATTCGATGAACGTCAAAATGCTGAAGCACAAATAAAAAAATTCCACTATCGAAACATCAAGCATGAATCCTTCAACCATAACATCGCTCCGCCTTCTCAACCAGCAAATTACTGTGCCACAATTTGCCACCGCCAAAGAACTGGTCGGCTGGATGGGAGCCATGCAGGCGCAGGATTTTCCGATGTCGAAATGGGCAGTCGGATTGCGCCTTCCCCACTCCACCGATTCCGAAGTTGAAGCAGCGTTCAACCGGGGTGATATTCTACGGACTCACGTAATGCGCCCGACCTGGCACCTGGTTTCGGCTGACGATATTTACTGGATGATTGAACTCACTGCCCCGCAGATTAAATCGCAAAGCAAATCGCGAAACCGCGATTTAGGGCTGACAGACGAAGTTTTGAGTGCCAGCCGGAAAGCTCTGGAGAAAGCATTGCAGGGAAACCGGGCTCTGACCCGCGACGAAATCAGCAGCCACCTCAACCAGTCGGGAATTACAACCGAGGGACAGCGCATTTATCATATCCTGATGGAAGCCGAAATTGAAGGGCTGATTTGCAGTGGGCCGGTTATCGGGAAAAATCAAACCTATATGCTTTTGGAAGAACGTGTTCCGAAGAAACATCTTTTCGCCAAAGAAGAAGCGCTGGCTTTGCTCGCCCGAAAATACTTCAATAGTCATGGACCGGCGACATTGGCTGATTTCGTCTGGTGGTCGGGCCTGCGAATCAGCGATGCCCGAAAAGCGATCGAAATCAACCAATCCACGCTGCTTTCCACCGAAATTGATCAGGAAACCTATTGGTTTACCGAACCATTGACACATGTTTCTTTTGCTCACAATTCTGTGTATCTGCTGCCTGCATTCGATGAATACCTCATTGCCTACCAAAACCGCAGCGCGGCCATCACTCTCGACCACCACACCAAAGCCATTTCCAACAATGGTATTTTCCGTCCTATCTTGGTGGTAAACGGACAAATTTCGGGACTTTGGAAGCGCTCATTCACCAAAAATTCGGTTGTAATTGAGCTGGATCATTTCAGGCCGCACAACAAAAAAGAAGTGCAATTAATTGAAAAAGCTTCGGAAAAATATGGTTACTTTTCGGCTCGAAATGCAGTTCTAAAACCGAAATAACCTAAACCATGAAGCTTTCTCGTATCCTTTTTTTATTCCTGTTTACCGGAATCTGTCCGTTAACGGCGCAACCTCAATCGCCCCGGCAAAAATACATTCAGGTGGAAGCGCAACGCCGCCTGTACAATGGCGGCAATGTAAAATATGCGCCATACGAACCGTTTCAAACACGCACCATTGCGCTGCTTACCGATTACCGTTCTCCGAAGAAATCGCCAAAACTTAGTAAATACGGAGGATGGCTTGAACATCGTACCGATGCTACCGGCTTCTTCCACACAAAAAAAATTGGAGATCGCTGGTGGTGTGTCGATCCTGAAGGCTATTTGTACATCAATGTGGCGCTCAACAGCATCAACATGGGCAAATCGGAGCGCAACGAGAAAGCGGTCAAGGAACGGTTCGGCACTCCTGAAAATTGGATACTGCAAACCATCGGTCAGCTTCAGGAACACGGATTTAACTGCGCCGGATCGTGGTCGGATACTAAAGCGATTATCGAGGCCAACAAAACAGCCAAACGACCTTTTGCCTACACCATCAACTGGAATTTCATGAGCAGCTATGGGCGCGAACGTGGAGGAACATTTCAGCAGGCCGGCCACATGGGCTACCCCAAAGACGCTATTTTTGTATTTGATCCGGAGTTTGAAGCTTTTTGCGACCGACATGCACGGCAGTTGCTTGCCACCAAAGATGATCCGAACCTTTTCGGGCATTTTTCCGACAACGAAATGCCCTTCAAATTCAAATCGCTCGATAATTTTCTGGCCTTGCCCGAAACTGAAGCCGGACGACAGGCAGCCGAAAAATGGTTGAAAGAACAGGGAATCGGGAAAGACCAGATCACCGATCGGCACCGCGAAGCTTTTATGGCGCTGGTGGGCGAAAAGTATTTTTCCATCATTGCGAAAGCCATCAAGAAATACGATCCGAACCACATGTACATTGGCGCCCGTTTTTACAGCGAAGAGAAAAACCAGCCGGCATTTATGAAGGCGATTGGTCCGTATCTCGACATCGTTTCGAACAATTATTACAACTATTGGACACCCGATTCGACTCAAATGGCCAACTGGACGGCCTGGACCGGCAAACCATTTCTGGTGACCGAATATTACACCAAAGGCGAAGACTCCGGAATGCCCAACCAAAGTGGTGCAGGCTGGATTGTGCGCACCCAGCGCGACCGCGGACTTTTCTACCAGAACTACAACCTGGCTCTGCTGGAGTCGAAAAACTGCGTCGGCTGGCATTACTTCAAGTATCAGGATAACGACCCGACTGCTAAAGGAGTTGACCCGTCGAACATTGACGCCAACAAAGGCATCGTGAACAACGAATACGAGTGGTGGACACCCATGACCGACCTGATGAAGGAAATGAATACACAGGTTTATTCGCTGATCGGGTATTTCGATCGAATAAAAAGATAACAGGCATTTAGTATAAACGAAACTAAAACTTACAACGATGAAATATCTGCAATTTCTGCTTTTTGCATCATTTCTGCTAGTGGGCGGTAGCATCAAAGCACAAAACACTGCCGGCACAAAATCAACCGACGTAAAATACACCATCGAAAACTGTATCAATAAATTTGATTCAGCAAAAACCGTCAAAACCTCGGTGGGCTATCAGTATTGGTTTGTTCCGCAAAACTTTTTGGCCGACGGACAAACGGTAAAAATGAGCGTAGTTGCTCCCCGCCAGGCAACGCATGCGGCACATAAACACGAAGGCGACGAAATTTTCTTTGTGCTGGAAGGTACCGCAAAATTTTATCTCGACGGAAAGACCACAACAGGGAGCGCCTATGCCACGTTCTATTGTCCGGAAGGAAGCGAGCACGGCATCAGCAATGCCGGCGACACTGAACTGAAATACCTGGTTATCCGAAAATACCCTGTCAAATAAATTCGCGAACAATGTCAAAAATTACGCTGTTGATTTTCGTGGCAATAGCCATTTGCCTGAACATTCAGGCCCAAAAACCAATTAAGGAATTAAAATGGCTTTCGGTTGCTACCGATATGCCCGACGAGTGGTACGGATCAGAAGAATCGGTCCGGGTGGCCGAAAACGTGCTGTTGTACCAGCGAAACATCGGTGGTTGGCCAAAAAACACCGCATTTCACTGGCCATTAACCGACGAAGAAAAGGCAAAGATCAAATCAGAAAAGGATATACAGGATGCCATTTTCGACAACGGCGCCACCACCACCGAAATACGCTTTCTGGCAAAAATGTATGGTAAAACAAAGAATAAATCGTACCAAACAGCTGTCGAAAACGGGCTGCGTTTTATCCTGAAAGCCCAGTACGAAAACGGCGGATGGCCCATGTTTTATCCCCTGAGAAAAGGTTATTACACGCACATCACGTTTAACGATGACGCCCATTATCGCCTGCTCAAACTCCTGAAGGAAATTAACGATCGTAAGCCACTATTCGCTTTCATTACCGACACAGAATTACTGGCCAAATCGAAGAATGCCTGGCAAAAAGGAATCGACATCATTCTGAAAACTCAAATTGTTGTTGACGGAAAACCAACCGTTTGGTGCGCCCAGCACGACGAAAACACATTTCTCCCGGCCAAAGCGCGCGCCTACGAATTACCATCGTTCAGCGGAGCCGAATCGGTAGGGTTGATCGAAATCCTGATGGAAATCGAAAATCCTTCGCCGGAAATTATTCGTGCCGTTCGGTGTGGAGTGGAATGGCTCGATGCGCACCGCCTGAAAAATACCAGATGGGAAAATTTCATTAATGCCGAGGGGAAAAAAGACCGCCGGATTGTGACTGACCCTGCTGCCGGTGACCTTTGGGGCCGGTTCTACGATCTGGAAACTGAATTGCCCTATGTGAGCGACCGCGACGGCATCAAAAAAAGCAAACTCGAAGAAATTGGTTATGAGCGGCGTAATGGCTACAGTTGGTACACCGATGCCCCCGCCAAGCTGTTCAAGAAATATCCGCAATGGAAAGTAAAATGGGTGAACTGATTTTTAAAACCCGTTTAGCTGCATAGTAACAGTAGGTATTAGAAGCAAAATCCCAAGTACAAAAAGAATAGCAATAAAAGGTAAAACCCATTTAAACCATTTATTGTAGGGGATCCGGGCAACCCCCAAAAAGCCGATTAATACGCCCGAAGTTGGAGTAATCATGTTGGTAAACCCATCGCCAAACTGAAAGGCCATTACCGTAGCCTGGCGCGAAATCCCGATCAGATCGCCAAAAGGAGCCATCAGCGGCATTGTAATGGCAGCTTTGGCTGATCCGCTTGGAATAAAAATGTTTATCAGCGTTTGAATTCCGTACATGATTTCGACCGAAGCAATTTTACCAAATTGTCCCAATGATTTTGACAACTCGAATAGAATCGTATCAATTACTCCCCCATCTTCGAGTACTACAATGATTCCTCCCGCCAAACCGACAATGCAAGCTGCTGAAAAAATATCCTTCATCCCGTCGATAAAAGAAATGGCAATCTGGTTGGCCGTCTGATTGTATGCAATGCCAGATGCTAATCCTGCCGCCAGAAACAAGGTTGTAATTTCCATCACATACCAGCCATATCCCATCACCCCAACAATCAGGTAAAGAATGGTGTATCCCAAGATCAGCAAAACAAAAAAATGAACAGACTTTCTCAGGCTCAGCCAGCCTAAAATGAGAAAAATACCCGCAGATACCGGAATGATTGGCAAGGTTACCGACGAGTTCCCAATCTTCAGGTGCGACTCAGGATATTTCAATGAGAAAGCGAATAAAACAGAACTAATCAACGCACCTACCAACCAGGCAATCCGCGGAGTGTGGTACTCCACCTTCTCGTCATTTTGTTTGACATGCTCGCGCCAATATTCATCTTCTTCGTAAACGGGCGAAAGCTTTGGATTTCGCTTAATTCGAGCCATATACCAAAGCACAAAACCAATTCCGGCCGCATTAATGATCAGCCAGCAAAACAACCGATATTCAATCCCGGAAAACAAGGGTATTCCTGCCAATCCCTGAGCAATACCAATCGTAAAAGGATTTAATAATGCGCTGGCAAAACCAACATGAGCAGCAATATAAACCATGCAAACACCCGTAATTGAATCGTACCCCATTGAAACAGCCAGTGGAATAAAAATAATAGCAAAGGCAATAGTTTCCTCACTCATTCCGAAAATGGCACCAAAAAGACTGAAAAGTACCATGATGAAAACTACCACTACATTATCAATTCCAATGTGCCGCCAAAAAGGTTTTTCTCCCAGTTTTCTGATGCGCTTCAGAAACGAAAAAATTGCCACATCAATTGCTTTGGTTTGGTTCATAACCCAAAACGCACCACCAATAACCAATATAAATACAATGATTCCGGCTTGTTTGACAAATCCTTTGAACAACGCCGAAAAAATCTGCCAGGTTTGTGCTTCTGCTGCCTTTTTCGATGGATGACCATCGGGAAGTTTATC
>CAYRBM010000090.1:0-21770 GCA_964422425.1 uncultured Odoribacter sp. | reverse complement strand
AGGTGCCTGATGTGCGAGAGACAGGAGTTGCGCGTTGCCATATACAAGTATGACTTTAGATTCGAGGAAGGGTCAACCATCTCGTGCTTTTCCCAGAGCTTCATAAAAATGGTTTGCACTATGTTACGTGCCGATTCCAGGTCGGATATGTATTCGTCGGCAAAATTCACCAATGGCTCGTACCAGAATTTAAAAACTGACTCAAATGCCTTAGCATCACCCGCCTTCAAATTCTCGAGAATATTTTTCTCAATGGTCTTGGCTAGTTGCATGTGTCAAAATAATCTGTTAGTTAGTTGCTGGCCAAACTAGTTGGCTCTTGTAATCTGTTCTGGTTGCATAGATACACATTTCCTGAAGATCAAACAAAACAAATGTTAGTGAGACCCTTTTTCTTTATGTTGAAGCAGCCAAATCGGCAGGCAAATGACCCCTTAAACGGGAAGTCCTTTTTAAAGCAACCCCAGGTAAAATGAAATTTCCATGGTTCGTGAAAAGTAGAAATAGTCTTCCTCCGAATTTTTCCACTGGTAGTCGAAAATCATTCCCATCCGGATTTTTTCGTTGAGATTTCGCTGAATCAACATGGCCTTTACTCCAAGCGACGGTTTGCTGAGGTATTCGCGGTTAAAGCCTTTAAATTCCTTATGAACCGATATGCCTGGATAAAGCATTCCGCCGTCATAAGTGTACACGGTTTTAGTTACATCGGTCAGCAGGAACTTGCCCGAAGGTCCGACGGCCAGTGAGGTTCGGGGTAAAATGCGAATTTCAGCCATTGCAGCAAGTCCCCCATTGATGGCAACAATGGTTCCTTCGTGTGTTCCTCCGGCCGCTTTTCCTCCGTGCGTATAGTCTATCAGAAAAATATCCATGCCTAGAGAAACTTCCGGTTTTAATGAAATCTTTTTGTCGGGGGCATACCAGCTTTGTGCAAATCCCAGTTTCGCCATTACCCCGGGAGTTTCGTCAAAGTATCTTTTGTTGTTGTAAACCGGGCTGGTTATTCCTTCTGAAAAACCGGTTTCGCGCTTCCACTGGGCCATTACAAATTCGGACAAAAGCACAAACGAAATCAAAAAAAGTAAAGCTGAAATTTTCATGGCAGCTATAAAATCGGTGATTGGTTGGCTGAGGTAATGATTTTTGCGCCCAATTGGCAGTTCAAACATTTTTTTGGAAGGCAGTAGTTGCTTTTTAATTGCAACAGGGCTTGCGTTTCGAAGGCCGACCGGCTTTCAATTCCGAGTTCGGCCCATTTGGTGATAATCTGGTTTGATTCGGGCCGAAGCTTTTCAAGAAATAAAAGAGCACGATCTTTCATGGGTTGATTAAGGTGCTGTTCGCCATAAACAAAAAGCATGGGAACAATGGTGTTGATCACCAGGTTGTCAAATGCGGTTTCGCCCAGCACTTTTGGTCTGTTTTCTCCTGATGGTTTATTAAAGCGGTAGTGGTTATCCCAGTATGCTGAAGCTTTTACTTCGAAGAATTTACGAAGTTCGTCCAAATCATCGGTTTCGAGGACATGCGAAAACAAGGCCGACGACTGATGGATCAATGCAGCCAGCTGGGCAATTCTGACGGTTGGAAAATTGACCGGTCGAAGCCGCATAAATTTCCACAAATGGGCTTCAACAGCAGTCAGCCCATATTTCTTATACAGAAAGGAGTATTCATTCCGCAGCTTTAAAAAATATTCGTCGCCAAGCAATGCTTCGTTTAGTAATCCTGATTGCCCAAAAAGCAGTGCTTCAATCTGAAACAGATCATTTTTGTGTTTCGAGAGGATTTGCAAGGGCAGCGATTTGGCCAGCAGTTCGAAAGGTACAGCATTGGTTTTCATCCCGAAATTGCGGGCCAGTAACTGGTAAAAAGTTTCGTTCCAGTTGTTCTTGTTTTGATTCAGGATGGCCGAGATTTCAGCCGTTTTCGATTGCAGGCGTTCAATCATGAGCGAGCTGAACCAGAAGCGCAACAGAAACGGGTCGTGGCTGGGAAGCTGATCCTGGCAGGCAATCCATTTTTCAGATCGAAGTAATTGCTCGTAGTTTTCAAGTATTTCTGCGGAATAGGAGATTTCCAGAACTGGTATTTCATGGTTCTTTATTTCGACCGGTTTGTCGTGCATTTCAACCACATGCAAAATAACATTGTCGTAGGCCGAATCCGTTTCGTGCCGGTGCAGATACCAATGCGATGATTTTTGGTGAACCTCGATATTCCCGGCCCAAATGGTTTCACCGATTTTTACCCGGGCATTAAAAAAATCAGGGCCTGAATCGGTATTGGGTTGACCGGGAGCCAGAATCTCCACCTGTCGGCCATCGGTTGTTTTCAGGTTGTTTTTGTTGAGAAGCTGATATTTCCAGATAAATTGCAGAAATTCTTCCTTCATAATTGCTCAAAATAGAATTATCGCAGCAAAAGCGCCGATTAAATTTAACAAAACAAAATCAGAATTCGGAATTTATAGTTACTTTTTTGCTTATCACCGGCTGAAGAAATATCTTTAATGCACCAAAACCAAAGCTATGGAAAAGAAACTGTTATTGCTGGCAATCGCAAGCTTCATCCTTTTGGGCTGCTTTGCCCAGAGTCTGGAAGATATAAAGAATGACATTCAAAAGTTACAACAATACAATTCAGGGCTTGAGCACCGGCTCGATCAGCTTTCGAAACAGCTCGATGATTTGATGTGGTATCAGAAAGTTGGCGATGTGGCCCATGTTGACAAACTATACATTTGCGGCCCGGCGAAATGGAAAGAGAAAAATCCGGATGCGATGGGTGCCGGAAATCCGGTTAAATTCTGGACTTATGTGTTTATTCCGGTCGATGTTGATGTGAATCGAACATATCCGTTAATTATTTTTCCTCACGGCGGAGTTCACGCCGACTTTACAACTTACTATGCTCATATTATCCGCGAACTGGTTTGCCAGGGCTATGTAGTTGCAGCAGCCGAGTACCGGGGTAGCACAGGTTACGGAAAAGCTTTTTATGAAACCATTGATTACGGCGGATTGGAAACCGAGGATGTTTATGAAAGCCGGAATTATGTGCTTGAAAATTATTCGTTTGTAGATAAAAACCGGGTTGGAATAATGGGTTGGAGTCATGGGGGTTTGATCAGCCTGATGAATATTTTTGACCATCCTAACGACTACCAGTGCGCTTTTGCCGGTGTGCCTGTCAGCGATTTAATTGCCCGGCTGGGGTATTACGACCAAAAATACCGCGAATTGTTTTCGGCAGATTATCACATTGGTCAATCGGTCAACGAGAATGTTGCCGAATACCGGCGTCGCTCGCCGGTTTGGAATACGCATAAAATGAAAAACACTCCTTTGCTGATTCATACCAATACCAACGATGACGATGTGAACGTTCTGGAAGTTGAAAGCCTGATAAAATCGTTGAAAGCTGAAGGAAAGAAATTTGATTACGAGATTTTTCAGAATGTTTCCGGAGGCCATTCCTTCGACCGGATTGATACCCGAACTGCACAGGAAATCAGGTTTAAAATTCACGAGTTCATGACCAAATCACTGAAGCCGGCGAAGCCATTTAAGTCGCTGAATGAGATGCGAAAAGCTGCTTACCGATTTTAGAAAGGAATTTGAAAACCTTCTTCTTCGATCACTTTCCATGCCCTGACAAAACTCTCTTCGTCGGTTATGCGAATCCTGTTTTTCCGGAGCAACTTTTTGATCGCTTTTTGTCCTGATTTATCAAATTTGCTCAGCAGTCCGCTGAGCGACGGACGCACCGGACTGAATCCTTTCTCCGGAGAGTAAAAGTAATACTGGAAATCGGGTACATATTCCATGTTTTTGGTTTTCCCCGATTCGTCTTTATAGGCCGAGGTGCTGATGAGGCTAACTTTCCGAAATGAAAGCAAATCGGTCTGCCCTGGCGAAAGAACTTCAAAATATCGTTCGCCTTTCATTAATCCATCGTAATACAACTTTTTAAAAGTCCGTGTTCTTCCGCTTTTGTCGGTAAACGAAAACCCACTCAGGCTGCTTTTGTCGATGACGATCTGAGCAGAATTCGTTTCGTTGTAATAAACAACCTCATCTTTGAAGCAACTGTATCGAAGATTCAGGCTATCTATTTTTTCTCCGCTGATAAATTGAATGTAACCGGGGTCCCAGGTGTCGTTCAGAAATGGAAATCCGATGTATGAAGTATGCGGAAGATATCTTGCTCCCTTAATTTTTTCAGTATCCCATCCTTTGTTTAGTTTAGGCTGACTTTTTGCCAGGAAAGGAAACCCTGCAATCAGAAGTAAAATGATGATGGCTCTGGTGCTCATTTTTGTACCTCCATCTGTTTTTCAGTGAAAAAAAATGTCCCGTCTTTTAATCTTCCGCGAACCGATAGTTTGTAGGTGCCAGTAATGGATGAGGTTCGGCAGTTAATCGTAAAATCTGCTGAGGGTTCAACTCCCGCATTCCAGTAAATTACCTGCCTGATATCCGGAATGGTGGTTTCTGTAGCCTCAAATTCCTCAAGGATAACAGGTGGTTGAATCGTTTGCAGGTTGAGCCTGATCAACTGATCTGATTCGGGAATGCGCGTGTAATCGGCCTTGGTGGTGTAAATAGCTACAACTCCCGGAAATCGCAGATTCCCATAAAACCGTTCGCTTTGGCAAATTTCAATCCGATCGATATCGGCTGTACCCATCGGTCGGATCACGTTCAGGTCGCGTATCGGGATGCCATCCATCAAGAGGAGCGGCTGTTCGGCAAAATAACTGCGCATTCCGATGTTCAGCACCTGCAAAGTGGGTTCATTGTTGTAGTTTCTGAATTTCACCCCGGGCAGTAATTCCCTTGATATTTCGATGAAATCGGGCAGATCGATAAATAATTGAGGATCGACGATGTGCGAGGGTTTTCCGTAATAGGGGTATGGATCAGCTTCACGCATGGGAGCCGGCAGATGCTTGAGTTTAGCCTGATCAAATATTTTGCTCAGCGTAATAGCCTCAATGTTCTGACTGGAATTTGCTTTAAATTCTTCTGAAATTGGGATTGAGCCAAAAACAGGCAACTCACCTTTAGCATCGTGGTCATCGTCGAGTTTAATTTTAAGTCGTCGTGCCGGATTATCGTCAAAGCATTGAATAACTGCCTGAACCTGCCCGTAATAATTACTGATGAGAAAATAGAAACGTCCGTCGTTTCGGGTTTGGTAATACTGAAAGCCCGGAACGGAATCGGGAATGGTCAGATAAACGGTAACTCCCGAAGCCGGAGCAAGCGTTTTTTTATCGGTAACAGTTCCTGAAATGATGATACCTTTGTCTTCGGTTAAATCGGGCCGGACGTTGTTGACGCCCGAAAGAAATGCCTTTGAAACGAAAGACGGATTGTCTTTGGCAATGGATATCATCAGCGGCCCGTCGATAGCTTTCCGGAGATCCTCGTCCATGCCGACTTTAATGGAGAGATTTTCGCCCGGTTTGTATTTCGTCTGTAATCCATCCAGCCTGATCCGGCTCGTTTCCTGCCCGGTTAGTGGTGAAAGGTTCTCCACCTGTTCCAGCTGATTAATTTTTGCGAGGCCATCGAAACGGTTCGAAATCCAAATCTCGCGGATAATTTTCTGCTGAGCGGCCGTATTCTTCAGGTAGGCCCTCACTAGGTATGTTCCTGAACTAAGTGAGTCGGGAAGCAAAAGAAAACCATCGGCCTGGTTGTTTTTTATTTCAAGTGAAACGCTGGTGATTCGGGTTCCACTGCGGTTAATTAAGTCGAGGTGAACAATGCGGGAATTGTTTGTTGTCGGCGTAAACACTTTGGCTAAAAGTGTTTCTCCGCTGGCATACATGCTTCGGTCGGTAAAAAAGCCGAAACTTGATTTCATTTGAGCTTTGACAGCTATCGAAATCAGCATGATGAAAACTACCAGGTAACTTTTTTTACTCATGTTTTAGTAGTTAAATTCCCAAAATGACGGACGAATTCCCGAAATGGAACCACGATCGGGAATGTCGGGATACTTGTTTAGCCGTCGCAGGATGGGCCTTGACTGTTCGCTGGTTCCCGGGTTGAAAAAATACCGGTATTGGCGGTACGATGCCAGATCGAAAAACCCCAGCACGATTTTCGATTTGTTCGTTTTGCAAATGATGTTGCCATAAACCTGTGTCAGAACCGGATCGAACAAGCTACCCTCGGCCGAAAACTGCTGGTTTAATTTTTTGTGAAAATCGTATGAATCTTTTGTTGTTCCATACTGATCGATGATCAGAATCCATCCGTCGGGAACCTGGGTGGCTGAATCGAGGTATTGCACCCCATCGTAACCCAGTGAAATAATCGGGTGGTTCTGTACTTTATCGGAAACACTAAATTCCTTTGGCCCGGCCAGATTGAAAAGCCCGTTGTTGTAATACGAAATCCATCCGTACAAGGTAGGAGGGGGTATTCCAACGCTTAGAGGTTCATCGTAATGCCACTGAATAATTGCCCTCCAGTTAAACCGGTAATATTCCAGTTGTGTGCTAATTGGAGCATCAATATATACTTCGCGGCCTGGCCTCGAAACCAGATCGGGCACTCCGTAGGCATCAGTCCGGTAAAATTTCTCGACCTTGTGCTTGGAATACAGGGTGTCGATATGCGGAACCGGCGGCATGATCAGGGTTTCCGATTCATAGATATCTCGGTCATAAACAATCCGAAGCGAGTACTTTTTACCAACTACCGGAACCTTCGTGAACGTAAAACGTCCCTCTCCATTATCGGTTCCCGGCCAGTAAGTTTTCCCTTCTTCAATCAAATCAACTTTGGCCCCGATTACTCTGTCAGAAGCAGAATAGTCGTAAAAATTCCGGGACATTGAAAGCTTCACAAAGTTCTGTCGTGCATCGTTGGTCAGGCGCGATTCCACCACGAGCATTCCCGGTCTCTCTTCCAGATCGGGTCTGTAGTATTCTTCGCACGAAGCGAAAAACACGAACAGAAAAGCCATGTATAGGAGTTGTTTGCGCATCAGAATTTGAAATTATAGGTGATGGATGGTACCGGAACACCGATTACTGACAATTTGTAAATGCCATATTGGGTTTTGTCAACCTGCTGAATGGAGGCATCTTTCCGATAAAATACGGAATAGGGGTTTTTGCGTCCATAGAAATTATAAACAGAGAAAGTCCAGCTTCCTTTCCACATCCTTTTCCGGCGGAGGTTCTCATCCAGCGTAATGCTCACATCCATCCGGTGATAAGGTGGCATGCGGTATTTGTTCCGGTCGGAGTAGAAAACCACTTGCCGGTTGTCGTAGCTGTATTTTTGCTCAGGTAGAGTGACCGGTCGGCCTGATGACAAAACAAAATTGCCTGAAAAACGCCAGCGACGGCTGATCTGGTAGTTTAAAACCGTTGACAAGTCATGAGGTTTGTCGTAAACCGATGGGTAATATTTTCGGGAATTGATGATTTCTTCGTCGAACTTGTTATCAGTTTTTCGCAGGGTGCGCGAGTAGGTGTAACTGACCCATCCGTTCAGCCTTCCCAGATTTTTTTTGGCATGCAATTCGAGCCCCCAGGAATAACCGTCGGCGTTAATGATGTCGGCTTCAACATGATGATTCATAACCAATACCGCACCGTTTTTGTATTCCAGCAGATTGCTGAGTTTTTTATAATACAATTCGGTCGAGGTTTCAAAAAGTCCCTTTTGCGGATTTCTGAATAAGCCAATGGCAAACTGATTGCTGATGAGCGGCTGAATGTGGGCGTCAGCCGATTTCCAGAAATCAGCCGGTGAAATCACCGATGTATTCGAAATCTGATTCATGAACTGATGAACGCGCTGGTAACTCATCCGGAATGAGCCTCCGCCTCTGAGATCGAATTTGAGCGACAGGCGTGGTTCAATTCCGTGGTACATTTTTGCAGTTTCCCATGCTCCATATTTTGTTGAGTCAATTACCGAACCGGAATTAATGGCTTGATTTTGTTCGTAATGTAACACTGTGACAGGCCCCATACTCATAAACCTAGCATAACGAAGTCCGATATTCAACGCTGTTTTTTGCGAAAGATCAAAATCATCGTCCATAAACAGGCCCATTTCAATGGATTGTTCCGAAGCTATTTTTTCGGGTGCAACGTTTGAAGGAGAACCTGTAGCTAAAATCTGGCCTGGCTGAATTTTGTATCCGATCAGTTGAAATCCGCTGTTTACGCGATGCTTCTCGTTGGGAAGCCAGGAAAGGATATACTTCATACTGCCATATTCAACTGCGGTTTTCAGCCGGTAATCGTCCAGCGGAAGGTTGGGGTCTTTCTGGTCGAGCTTGAAGTCGTACTTGCTGTATGCCAAGTTGAAGTTCGATATCCAGCTTTTCGAAATATTCATTTTCCAGTTGGCCGAACCAATGATGTTTCCGTATGTGTAAAGTGAATTTGAATTGAGGTTGAAAACATCGTTGCTGTGGTAGCCCATCAGTTTTAGGTTATTTTTATTGCCGAGAGCCAGGTTTAAAGTTCCATTAACATCATAAAAATGAGCAACACTGTTTAAGAACTGCGCATTGCGCGATTGTCTTAAAAGCCAGTCGGAGTAGGTTGAACGTCCACCAATCAAAAAAGTACTTTTCTTGTCTTTCACCAATGGCCCTTCAAGGGTGAAACGGCTGTTGATCAATCCCAGTCCTCCATAAAACTTTAGAGTTTCTGCGTTTCCTTCCTTGAGCTGAACATCCATGATGGACGAAACCCGTTCCCCATAAGAAGCGGGAATACCGCCTTTGAAAAGGGTGACATCTTTTACCGCATCGGGGTTGATCATGGAAAAGAATCCGAAAAGATGGGAGGTGTTAAAAACCGGGGCTCCATCCATCAAAATTAAATTTTGGTCATTGTTTCCACCACGCACATTGAATCCCGAAGACATTTCGCCTACACTTTGAACGCCCGGCATCATGACCATGCTTTTAATCACATCGGCTTCGCCCATTAATACCGGAAGTTCTCTCAATATCCGCGAATTCACTTTCACCATACTCATTTGCGCCTTTGAAGCTTTAGAATCTTCTCCGGTAATGGTTACCTCTTCCAGGCTATGGCTTTCTTCGAACAATTCGAAATCAACATTTCCGTTTTCAATCAGCTTCACCTGGCGGGTCAGTATTTCGTAACCCATAAACGAAATCTGGAGCGAGAATTCACCGGTTGGAAGATCAAGCTCAAAGTCACCTGATCCATTTGTTGTGGTTCCGATTCCGGTTTGTGGATGAAAAATAACTGCACCGCTCAACGGGTCCATGTTCTTTCCGTCAAAAACTTTCCCCTTGATTTTTGCCGAGAGGTAACGCCCTTCATTCAGCGGATCGCCAATGATCAGAACCTTTGGCTCGTCAGTTTCCGAAGTACTTCGTCCATCAGTCCCTTTCGGAAAAATAACCACTGCATCATTCTGGAAAAATCGGTAGGAAAGCGGTTGCCGGTCGAAGAGAAGGTTGAGAACCTGAATCAGCGGCATATTTTTAAATTCCTGATTTATCACAAATGTTTTTACCCATTCGGCCCGGTAATAAAACCTAATGTTGTAATTTTTTTCAAGCGTATTTAAGAAATCCTGAAGATTGGTTTTTTCAAATTTTCCTGAAATTATTTTTTCCTGAACGTTTTGCGATAAAGCTATACTGCTCAACACCAGGGAAAGCAGGAGAGTAAATAAAAACTGAATGGAGAATATGCCGGGAGTTTTATTCACTTGATGGTAAGGTTCTGAATTTGTTTAGGTTTTATGGCTGTTGTAAAAATAAGCTTTATTGATCAAAAACTAAAGTGTTAATTTGACAAAATGCTGTGTAGATGGTTTAATTGCACAAATTGTTTTCAATGTATATTTGAAAAATAATTTTTACCATGAGTGGTAACAGTCAAAATCCGACCGATAAAATTAAAATTAAGGCCAACGAACTTGGGTTTCTGGCGTGTGGAATCTCTAAGGCTGATTTTCTGGGTGAGGAAAAACCGCATTTGGAACGATGGCTTCAGCTGGGTATGCATGGCGAAATGGGCTACATGGCCAATCATTTCGAAAAACGCCTTAACCCCCGATTGTTGGTGGAAAATGCCCGCTCAGTTGTGTCCGTTTTGCTGAATTATTTTCCAGATCAAAAGCAGACAGATCAGGATGCACCGATTCTTTCAAAATATGCCTACGGAACCGATTACCATTTGGTGATGAAGGAGAAACTTTCGGAATTGCTTCAATTTATTCAAACTGAAATTGGCCCTTGTAACGGCCGGTGCTTTGTTGATTCAGCTCCGGTTTTGGATCGGGCCTGGGCTGTTCGTGCCGGATTAGGATGGATTGGTAAAAACACCAATCTGATTTCGCCCGAACACGGAAGTTTCTTTTTTATCGGCGAATTAATTGTTGATATGGAACTGTCGCCTGATAACCGGATGGTTCGTAATCATTGTGGAAGTTGCACCCGCTGCCTGGATGCCTGTCCGACACAGGCGCTTGTGGAACCTTATGTTTTGGATGCCCGAAAGTGTATTTCTTACCAGACTATTGAAAACAAAGGAGAGATTGATTGGGAATTGCGTGGAAAATTTGAGAACCGTGTTTTTGGTTGCGATATCTGCCAGGATGTTTGTCCCTGGAATTTAAAATCGGAAGCTCATCAGGAACCGGCATTTCATCCTGAAGCCAGGTTGATGAGTCTTCGGAAAAATGAATGGGAAACAATGGATAAGCAGCTTTTTAATGAATTATTTAAAAATTCGGCCGTTAAACGTGCACGATTTGACGGGCTGAAACGCAATCTGAGGTTCCTGAGAAATGAACCAACCACTCCTCAGTAATGAGTTTTGAAATGCGACTTAAATCAATTCGTCGGGATTGATATCAGAAACATCAATTATTTTTTTCAGGATGGCATACATGGTCAACCCCGAAGCCGATTTTATACCGGTTTTTTCTGAAATATTTTTGCGGTGCGAAATAACGGTATGCGTGCTAACAAATAAGTGGTCAGCAATTTCCTTGTTCGAATAGCCTTTGGTAACCAGCTGCAAAACTTCAATTTCGCGGCGGGTTAGTTCAGTATCTGGTTCTTTTCCTGAAGGTGCATGGAAAGAATTTAAAATTTCATTGATCTTATAGCAAATTAGTGAGGCACCATCGTTGAGGTGAATTACTGAATTTGATTGAGTAGTGTTGACATCAATCCCGAATGGGACAAACTGGATGTCGTTTGCAGAGGAAAGGATCTGCCTCAAAAAGGCAGCACTTTTTTCAACTTCGAAAGAGGATGCCACAACTAACACGTGCCCTTTCAATTCAGGATAATCAATTATCTCGTCGGCCCGGTGAAGCAAAATAACCTCGCTGGCCAAACTTCCTTTCAGTATTTCTGACAAACCGGACAATACAATATCGGAAGGACTGACGACGATAACGATTTTGTTCGGAAGACTATTCATGGTCGTCCAGCGCTTTTAAAAGTTGGTTTACTTTGGGAAGCAGAATATGATCTTCGATCCGTGAGTGATTTTTCAGATCTTTTTCGAACATGAAAAGATTAGAGAGCAGGGTGTTCCCAATATTTTGATCGTAATTTGGCGGCAGGTATTTAATGATGATGTTTTCGAGGTCAAACATTTTATCATCAATGTTCACATGGTCTTCCTCAAAATCGCGCATTACAAAGTTCCCATATCTGGAAATAAACTCATTTTTGTCAAAGTTTCCTTCAATAGTGCTGTTCAACGCAAGAATAAATGGGAATTCCTCGGCTTCTTCAATCTGAAAATGAGCAATACACTCGGTCTGAAATTTATCGTAGAAATTCCGAATAAGTTCCGATTCAGCACATTTGCCGTCGCAACTGTTCAGAAACAATTGCAACAGGCGATCGATTTCCGGAATTAGGTATTGCCGGTAGTACTGATGTGTTTTAATCAGGTAATCAACTACATGCGTTACCGAAAGATTCAGAAGTTTTTTTTCAGGGAAGTAGGCTTCGTAATGAAACACATTGATGATCTCAACAAAAAAGACAGGATCAATTCCTTCTTTTTTGCAAATTTCACTGATTGTCGAATCGCCAAAACCCAGCTTGACTCCCAGTCGGTTAATGACAGGGAGTAGCGAGTGGTCTTTGTGAATGACCGAAACCAACTTATTGTTTTCGTTAAATAATTCCATAGCAAAGTAGCAATAAAGAACCTAAAGATGACAATAATTTAGAGAAAAGGTTCATTGTCGCTAAAAAAGAAAACCTCATGAAGGATGAGGTTTTGCTGCTCTGTTTTTATGACGAACGCCTTCTCCAAAAACTACGTTGTGGTTTCGAAACTTTTTCTTCGTGTTGTCTTGTAACTGCTTGTTTGTGATGACTTGCTTCCGCAACCGGGGCTTTCCTTACCGCCACCTGCTGGCGTGATTGTTTGGCTGGTGGTTTTTGTGGGGTAAAGTCGGTCATGGGGTAGGGGTGATCGCTGATTACAGGAATAGTCTGCGAAATCAGACGCTGAATATCGCGCAGGTATGGTATTTCTGTATTGTCGCAAAATGAAAGAGCGATGCCGCTTTGACCGGCGCGACCCGTCCGGCCAATACGATGAACGTAAGTTTCGGGAATATTCGGAATTTCGAAATTAATCACATGAGAGAGATCATCTACATCAATTCCACGCGCAGCAATATCGGTAGCCACAAGGAAGCGGGTTTTACGTGCTTTAAAATCGGAAAGCGCCTTTTGTCGGGCCGTTTGCGATTTATTGCCATGAATGGCCTGTGCATTATGCCCGTTTTTCTTCAGTAACATGGCCACCTTGTCGGCACCATATTTGGTTCGGGTAAATATCAGTGCTGAGGTAATTTCAGGATCCTGAACCACATGAACCAGCAGGTTTCGCTTATCCGCGAAATCAACCATGTAAATACGCTGCTCCACTTTTTCGGCGGTGGTCGATTCCGGAGTTACCTCCACTTTCACCGGATTCCGCAAAATGGTTTGCGAAAGTTTGACAATGTCGGCGGGCATGGTGGCCGAGAAGAAAAGTGATTGTCTTTCTTTCGGAAGTTCTGCAATGATGCGTTTCACATCGTGAATAAAACCCATGTCCAACATTCGATCGGCTTCGTCAAGTACAAATAAATCGAGGTGGCGCAACTCAATATACCCCTGATTCATCAAGTCGAGCAAACGGCCGGGGGTTGCAATCAAAATATCAATCCCAGCGCGCAAGGCATCGGTTTGAGGGCGCTCGCCTACGCCGCCAAAAATAACGGTATGTTTCAATCCGGCATATCGCCCATAAGCGCCAAAACTTTCGCCAATTTGTATGGCCAGTTCACGGGTTGGGGTAACAATCAATGCTTTAATCTGACGTTTTCCTTTGGCCGGATTGTGCGTATCGTGCAGGATTTGAATGATTGGAATAGCAAAAGCTGCTGTTTTTCCAGTACCTGTTTGTGCGCAACCTAATAAGTCTTTTCGCTGAAGTATGATCGGGATTGCTTGTTGCTGAATGGGTGTTGGTGTTTCGTAACCTTCTGTTTTCAAAGCCTTTTGGATAGGCTCAATTAAATCTAAATTTTCAAATGACATTGTTTCTGTTTGGGAAGGCCTCCAAAAAATCGAATAATCCAACAGTGGCCTTCATGTTAAAGGCTGCGAAATTAGTCATTAATCCGACAATCAGCTCTTTTTTTAGATTATTCTGTTTTTTGCAGAGAAAGGATAACTTACGAAATGAAAAGCGACTGGAAAGATCACCAGTCGCTTAAGTATCATTTAATCCTCAATTGCCGAATACATTATTGCGGCCAGCCGGTCCCACAATTCGCCGTGTCGGGCACCCAGAATCTGGGTCATTCCTACAAAGATCAATTGTTCTTTGGGGTCGATAAAAAATTTGGTATTAAAATAGCCACCCCATTCATACGTGCCGGGCGATTTTACGCTGATGCCTTTTCCCTGGTCGGTTATCAGCGAAAAACCCAGGCAAAAAGTTTCTCCCGGCCTCCGGCTATAGCCTTTGCCTTCCATATTTAACCCGATCATCTGGTCGGCAGTCATAACTTCCACCGTCTTTCGGCTCAATATTCTTTTGCCATTGTAGTGGCCGTTGTTCAGCAAAGCCTGAATAAATGTGGCATAATCGAGCGCTGTTGACGATAATCCCCCGCCACCGGCGTAATGATTGTTGTCGGCCTGAAGCGGATAGTCCATCCCTGACGAAATTCCGCCGGTATTGGTCGCCATTTCCAGCGTGCCGTCTTCTTTTTGCAAATAAATGGGTACCAGTTTGGCCTGTTTTTCTTTGGGCAGATAGAAAAAAGTGTTCTTCATCCCAAGAGGTTCAAAAATGTTTTTGCGGAAATAATCGCTCAGTTTGCTTCCTGAAACGACTTCCACCACGCGGCCTAAAATGTCCATATTCAGGCCATAGGTGTATTTCTCGCCCGGATGAAATGCCAGCGGAACTTCGGCCAGACGATTGATAAATTCTTCGGTGGTCATTTTCGTGTGCGACAGGCCAACATCCATTAACCCTTTTTTTGCATAAATAGCCCGCAAAGCACCCTGCGAGAATGCTCCGTAAACAATTCCGGAGGAGTGAGTCAGCAGCTGACGAATGGTAATGGGTGATTTGGCCGGAACCGCGGTGTAGCTCGAATCTTTTTCGTTGAACTGATCTAAAACTTTTGAGTCTTTGAATGCCGGAATATAGTTTTGAACCGGATCGTCCAATCCTAGTTTTCCCTGCTCGTACAATTGCATAATGGCGACCGAAGTTACTGCTTTGGTCATCGAGGCGATGCGGAAAATATCGTCTTTCTGGTAGGCCGCTTTTTTATCGGTCGTGCGAAATCCAAAGTTCTTGTAATACACAATCTGGTTGTCGCGGGCAATCAGGAAAACGCCCCCGGGAATGTAACCTTTGTTCACGTAATCCTGAATAAACTGGTCGATCAGCGCCAGTTTTTTGTCCGACATTCCCACTAAAGCGGGAGCTCCTTCGGTTAAAACTGCTGGCTGGGCAATAGCCCAAAAATGAAAACAAATCAGGAATGCAAATAATACGATTTTGATTTTCATGGTGAAGGTTATTTGTGGTTTTTAAAAACATCGAGTGCTGCGGGAAAGGGTTGTAATGCCCGCTCAAAAATTCCAAGGGAGTACGCAATTGTCAGCCCGTAATTGGTCAGCGGCACTCCGGCGAGTCGCGCTTTCATTAGTCGCGAGAGCATTTCGCGGCGGTTCCACATGCAGGCGCCACAATGGATAATCAGTTTAAATTCCGATAAATTCTCCGGAAAATCGTGCCCTCGATGATGCACAAATTCCAACTTTCCGCCCACGTATTGGGTGAGCCAGCGCGGGATTTTCACGGTTCCGATGTCTTCGCCAATGGGGTGGTGCGAGCAGGCTTCGGCAATCAGCACTTTGTCGCCGGCTTTCAGTTGGTCGATGGACATGGCACCTTTCACCATTTCAGGCAAATCTCCCTGAAAACGTGCAAACAGAATAGAAAAACTGGTCAGTGGAATTTCTGAAGGCGTATCGGCAGCTACTTTCAGGAAAGCCTGGCTATCGGTAACCACCAGTTTGGGCGGCTTCGTAAAACGGGTAAAAACTTCGCGCAGTTCGCGTTCTTTCACCACCACGCAAAACGAATCGGCATCGAGCAAATCGCGGATGCTTTGCACCTGCGGCAAAATCAGTCGTCCCTTGGGCGCTTCCTTGTCGATGGGGACAACCAACACGGCCATTTCGCCGGGCCCAACCAAATCAGAAACAATGGCTGGCCGGTTGATAAAATCGTCGGGCGCCTGTTTCAGAATGGCTTCGCGCAATTCCTGAATTCCTTTTCCGGAGAGAACAGAAGTTTCAACAACCGGGATTTTTTCCGCAGAAATACTTTTTGAAAGGCAATTCCCGTTTGGATGAAGATCGCATTTGTTGAAAACGACAATCGCCGGAATATTCCGGTCGCGGAGTTCATTGAGAATTTGTTCTTCAAAATCGCCCCATTCCCTGTAATTGGTCACGAGCAGTCCAAGGTCGGTTCGGTCGAACACCTGCATGGTTTTTTGGATGCGTTTTTCGCCCAGCGCCCCGGTGTCGTCAATTCCGGCGGTATCAATAAACAGCACGGGTCCCAACGGGAGCAGTTCCATTGGTTTTTCAACCGGATCAGTAGTGGTTCCGGCAATTTCGGATACGATGGAAACCTCCTGGCTGGTGAGCGCATTCAGGATGGATGATTTTCCGGCATTTCGCCGTCCGAAGATGCCAATGTGCAGACGAAAAGATTTGGGTGCTCGCATGGTTGAAAAAATTTCAGATCAAAAATACGGAATCTGCACTCGATCTGACAAATCGGGCTAAAATAAAGATTGGGGATAAATAAGGAAATTCTTTCCTTTTAAAGGTAGGGTACATTTTAGCTTTGCTGTAAAGATATGGTAAACTATAAGATTGTTTAAGTGTTATTTAATGTACAATCACGAATATTTAAATTTTACACCATGAAAAAATTAATGTTTGTTTTACTCATTGCGTTGTTCATTTCTGCCGGAGCCAGTGCTCAGGACTATAACACCGGAATTGGTCTTCGAGGCGGTGCCTGGAACGGACTAACCGTAAAGCATTTTCTGAATGAGAAGGCCGCTGTTGAGGGACTTTTTGACTCGCGCTGGCACGGTTTCAACCTGACTGGATTGTACGAAATCCACAATCAGGCATTCAATACCGATCGGTTAAACTGGTATTATGGCGTTGGAGCCCATATTGGGTTTTACGACACCAAATATAAATCGTGGGGCGACAATACGGGCACTTACAGCGTTTTCGGGATTGATGGAATTCTTGGTCTGGAGTACAACTTCAAGGAAATTCCGTTTAACCTGAGTTTGGATTGGAAGCCAACTTTCAACCTCATCGGATATTCCGGGTTCTGGGGCGACGGTGGTGCTATTTCCATCAGGTATATTTTCTAGTGATCAGACTGGTCGAAAAAGGAACAGCGCGGTTGTAACGACAGCGCTGTTTTTTTTATTACTGATAGGGCAATTTCCCTGAAGAATCTTTATTTTCTGCTTTCAACACTTCAATCACCACATAGTTACTCATTCCACGCCACGGAAGCGGGTGCAAATATTCCTTGTACCTAAGCTCAACCTCTTTCCCGCTGTTTCGTTCGAGAATGGCTGCAATGCTGTCGTTGGTTACACTGAATTCAAATTCATTGCTTTGCAGGGCGCCCGGAGTGGTCGATTTAAATCCATCCTGAATTAACCGGCCTTCATAAGTTTTGAAAACGTATCCTTTTTTCACAAAGAAATTCAGGTTCCCGGCTTTCACCCCTTCGCCAAACACAAAATAATAGCGCCACCAGATGATCACTGCCAAAACGATCACAACGATCAGCAGAACAATACCGAGAATTTTCTTCATGAGCTTGACTTTTGATTTTTGACCGATAAAAATAAATAATCCCGCTGATCTTTTACCCAATTGCTGTTGATTATTCCGAAGGCGCCCTGTTCAGGCAATAAATTGTCCCATTGGTGCTACTGAAAATGATACAATGATCGGTGATCGCAGGAGTTGAAAAAATACCACCCAATTCGCATTCCACCTCCAGGAAATGTTCATTCGATCGAATGATGGAGTAAATATCATCGCGGTAGCTGTCGTCTGATTTAAAATACGTTGCCCGGTTGTTCAGGTAATTTTCAGTTTCGAAACTCCACAACTTTTCCCCTGAAAGTCGGCTAATCGCGTGCAGTTTCCCGATGGTTGTTCCGAGATACAGCAGGTTTTCGCTAAAACAACAGTTCCCGAAGACCAGAAATTCCATTTTTTTGTTCCAGAACTCACTCCCGGTCGAAGGATTTGCAGCGATCAGCACCCGTTCGTCAGCCGACCCGATGTACAAAACCGAATCGTGTATCGTGTTGTTAAGGCCCCATCCTTTAACAAACGATTTATTCCAATGACAATAACCACTTTGCTGATCGATGGCATAAACATTATAATCTCGCGCGCCAATAAATACCAGATTTTTAAATACTGCCGGCGAACCCTGCACTTCGCCTTTGGGAAAATATCGGTGCCCCACTGTTTTAAATTTCCAGGCCAGCGAACCATCCAAATGGAGCGCATAAACAAAACCGTCGAACGAGCCAAAAAAGATTTTGTTGTTGGCGATAGCCGGGGTGGTGTGCTCAATATGGCCCGTCTGATATTTCCAAAGCAGATTGCCGCTCGCTGCCTGAATGGCGTAGAAATTTCCGTCGCCCGATCCGAAGTATAAAACCCCGCCCGAGCATACTGGTGTCGAGTGGAAATAGTCGGCAAAATCATATTTCCTTTCACCTTGAGTTGAAAACTTCCAGATCAACTGTCCGTTCAGTTTATTCAAGGCATAAATAAGTCCGTCGCCGCCATTCAGGAAAAGAGTATCGCCGGAAATGCAAACGTTCGAACGGATCTCGCCGTTGGTGCGAAAACGCCATATTTCCCGGCCCGAATGAATATCAAGAGCATACAAAACGCTGTCGGTACCTCCAATGTAAATAATACCACCATCAACTACGGGAGAACCGAAGAATGGACTTTTTATACTGAATGTCCATTGAATGGAAGGAATATTGTTGAAATCTGGGATGCGATTCTGTTGCCGGACGGAATGCTGTGCGACAATTGTCAGCCATAATAAATTGGCAAGAATGAGGATGTATAGTTTGCTTTTTGTCAACATTGGCATGGTTGATTAATTAATCATCGCCTGAAAAATTCAATTGCCTTGTAAACATTGGAATACGATTCACCAGTTTCACCAAAGTCTTTGGCTCGTTGAATGGCGGTTTCCAGCTTTTGGTCAGAACACATATCTGCAACCCATTTCTCTTTCTCAAGAAAATCAGCTCTCTTTTCATACCGTTCAATGTAAGTTCTCAACTCCCGTTCAACTTCAGCCGAACTGGCAAAAAACCGATTAGTATTCCGGTAATGTAAAAGGAACCAATATTCTACTGAAGGAAGACTATCACAGAAAATTACGTTCTTTTTCTGCCCATACTTTCGCTTCAAATGATACAAACGCTTTCTCTGTGCCTCATCTCGTTGCGAAACATCCGTATCAAACACACAAATTGCTATACCACCACCATCTACTATTTCAGAAATTTTACGCTCCATTTCCTGCAATGAAGTAGTCCCAAAATAATAAGGTTTCAATACATATCTGAAATTATACAGAGAACGAAGATGACTAAAATAATACTGTTCCGTAATGCCCTCGCCAATCACGGTTACTTTGGGCGATTTCTGAGGCCTTTTACCAATATTTCTGCTCATCTCAGTTAGATATTAGATATTGATTTTTGGAATGCCTCCAAATCTTCCCTGCCTATATGCTTTTTGTAGTGATGCTATTCTTTTAAGTCCACTAAACTCGATCAATGAATAAAGCTCTGTACTCCCCGATTCATTTTTATCCGTAAACCAAACCGAATCTTTCCTAAACAACTCGTCTGTTTCATTCAGCAACGGGTCGTAATGCGTTGTAACCAACAACTGAGCGCGGTTATCTTTATTTTCCAGGAACTTCTTTATTACAAACATGATCAGGTCGGGATGTAACGACGACTCAATTTCATCAATGGCAAGAAAGGCATTTCGCTGCAAAGTTACGTATAATGCTGTTTCAAGTCCTGTGATTCTTCTGGTGCCTTCTGATTCCAGCTGATCTCCTAAAGGGTATCTCTCTCTTCCTCGTTCATTCGTTACTGTGTGTTCAAAGTCTGTCCTCAACTGTGGTATATTCTTTTCGGCTTTCAATCTTTCTTTCTCTTCGTCCGAAACAGTATTTGTTTTTAGAATTAAATCCAGAAAATCATCCGGAACATCTTGTTTCTCGGTCTTTGTTTCGAAGTTACTAATGTTAAAATCTGCTTCCCTGATAAATTCCAATAAGTGCTTCTTTAGGGTCTCGTCGTCCTGCACTTTTTTTTGAGCATAACTAAATAGCCTAGTTCTCAAATTTATCATATCCATCACATTTTTCTGCATCCAGTCTCGGGCCTCATCAATTTTGGGTAGGGCTACATTTACCTGGTTTCGGGCTGCAAAAAATGACATATTGGGCAGACATTTAACGTTTATCTCCTCGCGGGCAACATTACTTACCTTGATTGCAGGCTGGTTAAATGTTACAACCGAGATATTATTTTCCAACATTCTTTCAAAAAGCAAAGTAGGTTGTACCGAACTGTAATAGGACAATTTTTCTTCTATTACCTTTTTCTCATCAAGCTTGAGTTGATACCAATACCGCACGGCCCCAACATAAAACTTCAATGAAAACTCGGTCGGTTTACCAGGAGTCTCTTTGTCCAATTTAAATGGAACAACTCCTGTTTTTGTGGTATTATCTTTCGGAATATCAAACCAGAAATCATGCAAAAAACCAAAGGCATTCAACAGGTTCGATTTTCCGGACGCATTTGCGCCATAAACCAAAGCAAAACGCAAAAGCTTCACTCCAGGCGCGACGGGCACTAAGTGTGTCTCTTCGTAAATCTTGTCTTTAGTTGCTTCAAAACTAAAAACAACCTCGTCTTTAAACGAGAGAAAGTTTTTGATGCGTAATTCCTGAATCATGGCTTATCTATTTGCTTTATTTATGCGATAAATATAAATAAAAACAAATATATATTGATTTTGTTTTAAAAAATTAACAATTTTATGACAAAATAAAATATAAAACTTAATAAAAGGTATTGAGCGGGTGACTCGAAGTCACCCGCTCAATACCTTTGGCGCACTACGCTTTTTCCCTGTAATAAATCTTGTAATATTTTCGCCTGGTTTCGTCAACGCTGCGTTCAATCAATACGCTACTGTCGTGAAGAAACTGGCAGGCATTTTTGCTTTGCATTAAAATGATTGCACGGAAAATAACTATTAAAACTTTGATATTCAAAATACTTGTTGTAAGTTTGCTGTGTATCTGAACTGAAGCTCGTCTTCAAAGTAGGATACCCCCGGGTAGCATTTGCTACCTTTTTTTATATCCTGACAATTCCATCTTTTGTCTTGCTGACTTTATCCAGTAATACATTCGATAGCTTAAAGTAATAGGAACTGCATGCCTTTTTCTTCATGTAGGCATTTGGCTCTACAGTTTGCCGACAGAAATAAGCCACAACATCATTCATCTGGTGAATCAGGGAATATCTGGAATCTCTGAAAACAGGGTCTTCAATAACATACTCTAATTTCAGATTCCTGAAATCACTGGGGTAATAATCCCTGCGATTAGGGATTGGATTGTAGTGCCTCATCCGCCGAATAAGTTTTATTAGCTTATCTCCATCTGTATTATCTGAAATAACAATTCCACGATCATCTGGATTTTGAGGACCCCGAAAGTTTTTATTTCGAATGGTGGTCTCAAAACGGGTGAGCAAGGCGTTCCATGCCAGTTCAAAAATATCGTCAGTCCGGTCTGCCTTATCAATAATAACCGAATAAATACTGAGATCGCCTTGTTGATTTAACCAGTCCATGCATTTTTTAAGAATATCAATACGATCATTTCTTTTTATCCGTATCAATTCTCCGGGTTTGTTGATAAAATCGGTACAATGAATTTCTTCCCTAAGTTTTAATCCTTTGGTTTCCCTCAATATTTGCCGAAAGACTACTAAGTGTAAATCTTCAGCTAAAAGTGAACTGGTAGTGTTGCAAAACAAAGAGACATT
>CAYRBM010000089.1:0-21849 GCA_964422425.1 uncultured Odoribacter sp. | reverse complement strand
CGAGTTCCCCTTTACCGTTCCGGGAAGCGAAATAACTTTGCCGGGAATTTGAGTGGATAAGATCAACTCTTGGAAAATTACAAATCAATATAGTTTACATCACTTATTGCCAGAGCGATGACCACATTAGATACGATTCGAACCCAAAATATTTCCAGGATTCGGACCATAAATCCTAAAATTTGATTATAATTGCATCAAAAGTGAGTATTAGTTCGTCGTTCTTCTATTTGTGAACCATTAGGTGACCTTGATAAAAACATCAAGCATAAACTACTGACTCAATGGTATTTGCGGTTTAAAAATATAATCTTGTCGCCCCGACAAGCAAAAGGCTACAAAATGTTGATTTTGTAGCCTTTTTGTTTTTATCACATCAACAATTTCTTATTTAAACTTTAACCAATCTATTTCCAACTGACTTTCACACCTCGAAACTACTATCAAATTTTCCACGCCCTTCGGCGAACCTGCAACCTTTCCTTTCGAAATCTGCCAGACTTCGCCTTTGCGCAGCTTTACCCGGGCAAGAACCGGTCCGTCGGCTTTTTTCAAACGGATTTCAAGGATTCCACCGGTTTTTGAGGACGCATTAACCCGAACCGACTTCAGTCCTTTGCGTCCGAAATCAACTGAATTATACTGAATCCAGGCTCCCGGCTTATCCAAAATTGCTTTCCATCCGGAAAAAGTGTTGACCGTGTCGAGCAAAGCGATGGAAGTGCCCGATGCGCTTTTCCCTGAATAACGGTCAATTTCAATTTTCCCGGTAGCATTGGTTAAACCTACGCCACGAAAGGTTGGGGTAACTTTTTGAATGGTTCCGTCGGTGTTGAAAAACAGACTGTCGATACAGGCCGAGCGGTTTTTATCAAATTTCGGCGAATATTCATTCTGATGATAAAACAGGTACCACTGACCGTCTTTTTCAATCGTGGAATGGTGGTTCGTCCAGCAGTTTAGCGGCGATTCATCCATGATCACACCGGTCATTTTGAAAGGTCCCATTGGATTGTTGCCCATGGCGTATTCCAGCCGTTCGATTTTATTCTCGACATGCGGAAAAGTGAGGTAATAAATGCCATTTCGCTCAAAAACCCAGGGGCCTTCCTTCAGTCCTTTCGATGGAAGGTTGGGAATGGCCAGTGGCTCCGAATCCAGTTCAAGCATGTTTTCTTTGAGTTTTGCGACAAAAATATTTCCCATCGACCAGTAAATATACGCCTGTCCATCTTTATCGATTAAAACATTCGGATCGATACCAAAAATGCCTTTAATTGGCTCGGGTTGAGGAATGTAAGGCCCTTCAGGCTTATCGGCAACTGCCACACCAATGCCAAAACCTTTTCGTCCGTTTGGTCCGACAGTGTTTTTATTCGCCGGAAAATAGAAGTAATATTTGCCGTTCCGCTCAATGCAATCGGGGGCCCACATGCTGTACGAAGTGGAATCGACCCACGGCACTTTTTCCTGAGACACAATCATCCCGTGATCGGTCCAATCGGTCAGATTTTCCGAAGAAAAAACATGGTAATCGGCCATGCAGAACCAGTCCTTCTTTAAGTTTTTCCCCTCCGGAACTTTGATGTCGTGCGAAGGGAACAAGTACACTTTCCCATTGAAAATCCTTGCTGTCGGGTCGGCCGTAAACTGGTTGCGGATGATGGGATTTTGGGCCGAAAGATTATTGGCCTGAATCCCGGTCCACAATCCAATAATCAATATCAATTTTCTCATTTTTAAATCATTACAATTATCTATCTTGAATTTTATCGCTGATGCGGAACCAGTCGAAATCGGCATAGCCACCGGTTTCTTTCGTGGCGTAGTTGAACAGTCCGAAACGATAACCCATGAAATGCTCCATCAGGGTGTATTCCATTTTGAGTGGACCGCCCATTGTTGTCCAGGCTTTTCCGTCGAGACTGTAAAAGAAATTGGCCACATCGGTTCTGTTTCTGAAATCACATTCAATTTTCAGGTAAACTTTGGTTTGTGAAAGTGGCACGCTTTGCAGTTCGGTTGGTTTGTCGGTTTTGTTACTGATCATGAAAACGTATTTCTGCCCGTTCACGATTTTAACTCCTACCTGTCCAAATTTTCGCTGGAAGGCAGTGAGCCCGGCAAAATCTCCGTCTTTCATTCCTGAAGCATCGAGCATCGTCGTTGCGGAACACACCGGGCCAAAAGTGCGTTGGGTCAAGGTATTTCGCGATTTCAGGAAAAGACTGTCGATGCGGCCGGTTTTCAGGCGCAAATAGCCTTTTCGTTCAGTCACTGACCAGAGCGAATTATCAGGATTGTGGTTCCACTGCCAAACCAGCGGCAACGCCGGTTCGCCTTTTTTGCGGTTAAATTCGTCATTGTTCACAATACCCGGAATCAGACTTTTGTTGGCTAGCAAATCAAGCGTTTCAGGCACTTTTCCGTCAACACCAATTACCGGCCAGCCATCCTCCCATTTCATGGGTACGATGTACGGAATACGGCCCACCGAGCCATGATCCTGAAATAAATAGGCAAACCATCGGCCATCGGGCGTATCAATCATGCCTCCCTGCGCCACACCCTTATCCTGAAATGCGACTTTGCCTTCCCACGGACCATTGATATTATCGGCGCGGTGTACCACCACCGTGCGCATTCCGCCGCGCGGCCACGCAATATTAAACAGGTAGTATTTGCCGTTTGCCTTGAAAAGCTGCGAACCTTCGCCCAGCCCCACATTTTTTCCGACGGGCGCGTTGGCATCTTCAATCAAAACCCGTTCTGTACCTTGCTTTACTCCCGAAAGGTCCTCTTTCATTTCAGCAATCATCAGTTTCCGCACACTCCATATGATGTAAATTTTCCCGTCATCGTCGAACCAAAGCGTGTGGTCGTGGTACGCCGGCGAAAAAGTAATTCGCTCCCACGGCCCCTTTTCAATGTCCTTTGTTTTGTAGATATAGGTTTTATTGGTGGTTTGCGCAAAAGTGGAAACAATATACATCCCTTTGTGGTTGCGGATGCAACTGGCCCATGTCCCCCGTCCGTATGTACTTTTGCCGTTCACGAGGTTCATGGCATCCACGTTTGCCAGGGTGTCGTAAGCGTAACTAACGATCGTCCAGTTAACCAAATCCTTCGATTTCATGATGGGTACGCCCGGTGCCATGTGCATGGTGGTGCTGCTCATGTAATACGAATCGCCCACGCGAATCATCGACATATCAGGAATATCGGCAAAAATCACGGGGTTTTGTGCTTTGTTTTCCTGACCCGAAGCATTGAACGTGAAAACTGAAAATAAAATCAATGCAACTGTATAGATTGAATTTCTCATTGTCGAAATTTATTTGATCGGTTTTACCCCTTCTTTGGTTTGAATAATTTTCTGGATGGTGCCGTCTTCGTTGTAGTACATGTAATCGACACACACCGAACGGCGGTAGTTACCACCCGTTGGCAATGCGCCATTGTGGTAGAAAAAGTAGGTTTTCCCTTTGTAATCGATGATTCCGGCGTGCGTGGTGGTACTATTCGGCACCGGGTCTTCAATGACACCCCGGTAAGTCCAGGGACCTGTTGGACTGTCGGATGTACAATATTCAATGGTTTCCGGAAATTTTGCCGCATAAACCAAGTAATACAATTTGTTCCTTTTGTATAACCAGGGACCTTCGGTATAATTCTGCGGTTTCGGGATTATTATCACAGGCCCATCGATTTCGGTCATGTTTTCTTTCAGTTTTACATACCGGCAGCTCAGGTTTCCCCAATACATGTATGCCTGCCCGTCGTCGTCGATAAAAACTGTTGGGTCGATGTCGTCCCAGCCATGTTTTACGTCGGTGGTCATTTCGTTTACAATCAGTGCTTTGCCAATGGCATCTTTGAACGGACCGGTTGGCCTGTCGGACACGGCCACACCGATTGCCGCGCCGCCTTTGCTGTTTTCGTCGGCCTTGTGAAAGGTGGAAACAAACCAGTAGAATTTACCGTTCCGCTCGATACACTGCGCGGCATAGGCATCGCCGGTTGCCCACGAAAAGGTTTTGGGCGATAAACATGTTCCGTAATGTTTCCAGTTTACCATATCGGTGGTTGAAAACACCTGCCAGTCGGGCATTTTGTAGTTGGTAGCCGAAACAGAAGCCGTGTCGTGTCCGGTGTACAAAAACAAGGTGTCGTGATAAACAATTGGCGCCGGATCAGCAGTAAAAATATGCTCGATGATCGGGTTTTGGGCATTGGCCTGCATTGCAGCACACAATGCAAGAATTATGGTGATGATTCTGGGTTTCATTTCAATACGGATTTTCTAAGGTTTATTCAGGCACAGCATTGTTGGCCGAAGTTGCATACAAACCAAGCAGGCAACCAGTAAAACCACCGGCCACGTCGGTTGAAAGAATATCGCCCGAAACGGTTCCGCCGAGGTTCACAAAGTCGGTTCCGTTGGTGGAGTAGCTGAACTGGTAGTCGTCGCCTTTTGCCGACATTTGTAAACGCACTGGTTTGCTAAGGTCGATTTTGGCGCTGGCCACAATTTTTGATTCCACTTCGCGACTTCTGAATTTTCCGGCAGTGCGTTCAAGCAAAATATAGTAGTCGGCTCCCTTTTTGGTGATGCCAAAAACGTAGTTGAACCGCTCACTTTGCAGTGCCACCATTCCGGCCAAATCCTTTTCCGAAACGGGTTTGTAATCAACGGTTGCGGTAAATGAAAAAGTTTTGTGCATCTGTCGGTAAAACAAAGTCGATGTTGGTTTTACCTCTTTGATGTTGGTTTCAAACGGTTTGATTTTCAGGCCTTGTTTCGATGTTGAAATAAAATCCTCGCGCGGGCCACGCAGCCCAATCCAGCGGTAATCCAGCTTTTCAGCGCTGAAATTATCGGCAAAAGTGAAATTTCCGTTGGGGAAAAAGCCTTCTTTCCCGGCTTTGTTTTCGGTCACTCCGGAAGGCATTTTCAGTTTGGGTTCCATCGGTACCAATCCGTTGATAAAAACCGGAAACTCGCCCGACCAATCCACCGGCAGAATGAATGTTTCGCGGCCAGTATTAACGCGTTGTTTGTCGTTTGGACGGACGGCCAGGAAAACACCGTAGTATGTTTTGTTATCGGGACCCAAAACCAAATCGGCATGACCGGCCCAGTCCACTTTGTTTTCCCGTTCACGCGGGAAATGGCGTTGAGTCAAAATCGGGTTGCTAGGTGCAGGAATATAAGGCCCCTTCGGGTTGTCGCTCACAAAAATTACTTCGCTGTGCCACCCGCCTGTTCCGCCTTCAGCACACATCAGGTAATATTTTCCATTCTTTTTGTAAATGTGCGGCGCTTCAATCCAGATGGGTTTTTTCGAAAGATCAACTCCGCCATCCACAATGATTTTATCGGTTCCGGCAATTACCTGGTCTTTTTCAAGGTCATACTCCCAAACCTTTATTACACGGTGTCCATTGTATAGTTCTTTGCCTTTATCAGGAGCATCGTTGTGAACTACATACGTTTTCCCGTCATCATCAAAGAAAATAGACGGGTCGATTCCGTTGAACGCCAGTTTTATCGGGTCACTCCAGCCTTTCAGTGGGTCTTTTGTTTTCACCACAATGTTGCCAAAACCGCCCGAAAATTGGGTGGTAATCATGTAAAACGTATCGTTGTTTTTGTTGTACAGAATCTGCGGTGCATAAATTCCGGCGCTGATTCCGCAATCGTGAACGATTAACTGTGATTTGCGGTCGAGCACGTGGCCAATTTGTTTCCAGTTGACCAAATCTCTGGAATGAAAAATCGGCACTCCCGGAAACATGGCAAAAGTGGATGTAACCAAATAATAATCGTCGCCTTTGCGGGTGATGCTCGGGTCGGGGTAACAGCCCTGCAGAATGGGGTTGTAAAACTCGCCGGGTTTCAACGGATTGTCGGTATAAACCTTGTCGTTTCCTTCGTAAACGAAATTGGTGAACACAGGCAAATTGGTTGCCTGACTAAATGCTGATATCGAAAACAGGGCTGAAAATGCCGTCGTCAAAAACAATGTTTTGATTTTGGAGGATTTGAATTTGATAAGCATGTTCTTCATTATTTTGATTTTTAAAGTTATTTCTGATTTCTCACCAACCTGATGTAATACACCGCTCCGGCAGTGTTTCCGGGCAAAGCCTGAAATTTCACTCTGATTTGTTTCTTGTCTTTTACCATCGAATCCGGGATTTCGTATTTCACTTCCTGAAACTGGCTTTGGTTCCAGCGGCCGGTATTGTCTTCCGTTACCAGCTTTTCATTATCGATGAAAATTTCGAATTTCCGGCCACCCCACTCGGCGCCCCAGTAACGAACCATCAGGCTTAAACCGGTTTCGGAATTGGTCGCCATGTTGTAGCTGAAATACCCTTCGTTGCGGGCATCGCGCCAGAATTCATCCTGAAAATTCCCTGTGTTCGATTTCAGTTTTTCCATCTGGTGGTCGGCCTCGGGCTGCTGTTCGCCTGGCGCCACAAAATCAATGGTTCGCTTCTGAAGTTCAATCCTCTCTTTTTCCACAATCGCCAGCGAATCGAGGTAGCTTTTGTACTGCGATTCAGTGAGCCACATCCAGTAAATCATGTACCGCGAATCGTGAATCTGGTAAAACGGTTCCAGTTCAATAGCCGTTTTGTTGACCATGTTCAGCGAGGTGGTAAATGTGAGCGATTTATCTTTTACCGGCATAATTTTTCCGGCAATATCCTCCACACTGTTTTCGATGATAATCGGGGCTTTGTCAACCGGAAGCCGCTCTCCGCCTGCAATGTGTGCCCAGCGGCCGTCATCAGCAACCAACCCTTTTAAATCTTCAGTGCCGGTTTTGGCGCCCAGCAAAATGGGGCCGTGTATGATGGCAATGTAGTTGGGAACATTGGGCATTTTCTCAATGGTATTGTGCATCGGCAGCAAAATCTGAACTTCATCGCCTTTTTTCCAGTTTCGCTCAACAACTACATACGACGAAGGTTTGGCATCGATTTCAACTGGTTTTCCGTTGACCAGAATTTTCAGCGCTCCCTTTTTTACCCACGACGGAAAACGAATCATCAGTTTAAACTTCGCGGCTCCGTCAGTGATTTTCAAAGTAGTTTTTTCCTCGCCGGGAAAATTAGTTTCCTGTTTCAGGCTGATTCCTTTTTCGCGCCAGTTGAGTTCCGAAGCCACAAACAGGTTCAGAAACAACGAATCGTTTTGATGGGTGTAGATAAACTGGCTGTACTTGCCGTGGTTTTCCATTCCGCTGCCCACGCAACACCACATGGCTTCGTTGGGCTGCGAATAAACCCGGTAATGACGCGGGCGCGCCGGGGTAAAATACACAAATCCGCCGTGCTCGGGGTGCTGGGTGGAAAGAATGTGGTTGTACATCGTGCGTTCGTAATAGTCAGCGTATTTTGCCTGCTGATTCATACGGAACAAATCTTCCGTCAGCTTCAGCATGTTGTAGGAGTTGCAGGTTTCCGGGCCTTCCACATCGTTTACAAAATCGGTGCACGAAGCAACGCTGGGAAAAAACTCGCGGCGACTGTTTCCGCCGAATGCCAGCGAGCGCTTTCCGGTAACTGTTTCCCAGAAAAAACTTCCGGCATCAATATATTTTTTATCCTTTGAAAGTTCTGCAATGCGTTGAAAACCGACGGCTTTCGGCACCTGGGTGTTGGCGTGTTTATTGTCAAGATTGTCGTTTCCGGCGGCCATGGCATCCAGCAACATACGGTGAGAAAACCGTTCGGCTGCTACCAGGTATTTTTCGTCGCCGGTCATCTGGTAAGCATCGGCAAAGGTTTCGTTCATTCCGCCATGTTCGGTATCCAGCATCTGTTGCATCTGCTCTTCAGAAAGATTTACCGTGATGTTGATGCCCCAATCACAGAATTTCAGGAAAATAGTTTTGGCGTCTTCATTTCCGGCGTACAACCAGGCGTCACGCAGGCCCGAATAGAGTTTATGCACGTTGTACCACGGAACCCACGCCGCGCGATAAGCTGCAAAATCCCCTTTCTGAAAAGTGCTCCAGATTTGCTGACTGTTGGGCGCTCCACCCACGTAACCTTTTCCCCAGTCGGGGTGATTTTTGTCATTGGCTTCCTGGCAGGCTTTCAATTCCGAAATCATATATTCCATGCGTTTTTTGCATTCGGCATTGCCGGTGGAAGCGTAATTCATGGCCAGCGCCGACAGGTAATGACCACCCACATGACCATCCAAACCGGCCCAGTTGGGATAGAGTTTTGCCTTTTCGGGTAGCCCGGCTTCTTTACGGAAAGGTGCAATCAAACGGTCGGTATCGTACTCCAGCAGAACATGAATATTGAGGTCCTGTGCATGTTTAAACGGTCCGTCGAGCAATTTCACATCGCTTAATGGGAATTCGTTGGGATACAGTTTTTCCTGTGCAATGGCCACCTGCATTTGAAAAAGCGCAGTTAAAGCCAATGTGAATATGATGAACCGTGTTTTCATATTTGTTTTCTCTTTACTACTTCACACCCTGTAATTCCAGCATCTTTTCAGCATACCGTTTCCCCAGTTCGCGATAGCCGGCAGCGCTGAAATGCAGGTTATCAGGCCCGTCAGCACATCCTGCCGAAGAAATTACATACGAATTGGGCAGGGTTTGCGGCAGGGTTGCGATGATGGTATTCATTCCGGCGCAGATTCCCTGTTGGTCGGCATGAACGGTTTCGCCGGCCAGCAGCGGTACATTTTTCGGGTCGAGATTTAAATCTTTTACCAGGTTATCGTAAACACCTTTTACTTTTCGGGTCCACAAACTGTCGTTCGGGTTCGATTCACCCTGGTGCAGTAAAATGCCTTTTATCACGCCATCTTTCTGCGCCAGTTTGGCCATTTCAACCAGACGACCGTAAGGATTTCCGTCGTATTCCCTGACCATTCCCTTTAACCAACCCGGGGCAGTTTCGGTATAAGTCTGGTAGTTTTCCTTGTCAAAAAGCTCGATTCTACAACCGCCAACGGCAACTACGATCACACCCACTTTTACGTTTTCTGGCAATCTTTCAACCATGGTTCTCCCGAAATAATCGGCAGGACCGAGGTTTGTACGGCAGCGGCATAATGGCGGAATGGCCGGATACCAGTTGCCTTTTATACGACCCAGATTGGCACAATCCACCGCTGCCATTACCTGAAAACGCGGATTGACGGTTGAATCCTGCAATTCGGCCCGGGCAGCACCTTCCATATTCGACTGTCCGATGCAGAGGTAAATTTGGAAATTCGTATCCTGCGAAAATGCATTTACAGTTGATAATAAAAATCCTGTCAGCAGGATAACACCCAATTTTAATTTCATATTCTTTTTTAAGATTGTTTTAATTATTTGGCCCAGGCTTCCCCTTCCGGCGAACGTCTCCATTCGAAATAGCGATCCAGAACTTTCAGAGATTCGGCGCTTGGCACCGGTCCTACGAAAGGCTTCTGGCTGAAATACATCACCTTCGGATTGGCTTCGCTGAAAGCAGGCCATTCAGGAACTCCATTCCCATTCGGATTACCAAACTTGGCGAAATTGGTCCAATAAGTTGACATGGCTTCCGAAATCTCCAGATCAGACTTGGTCGTTTCCGGATTTTTGGTGTCCAAATGCTGAAAAACGTACGAAACATCCTGCGCATGCGGAGAACCGTAGCCATACCTTGGAGAATCTTTCGGATAGTCGGGGTGCTGATCGAAATGATAGTAGTACACTTTCGATTTCCCGGTTTTGGACTGAAGATTTGCCCAGGCCCAGGTTTGCCAGCCAAATGCAGCGTCGCGGGCCAGATCGCGAGCCGTTTTAGGAACCGAATTTTCCGCAGCCGGATAAGCTTTGATCAGGTCGTCGGCAAATTTTCCGTATCTGGCTCTAACTCCTGCATAGTATTCTTCCGGAGTCTTCTCCCGCGAAAAACTAGCGCCTTCGTCGGAGTTATAGCCAATCAATACCGGAACATCGTTGTATTTGCCTGCTTCGTACAATTTATGCTGATCATCGGGAATCACATAACCATCAACAATAGGCCATCCACCGGGCATCCCAAAACCTGAAGGCACTTTATCGGCTTCAATTTTCCGGAGCTCAGCAATCGACGAAACGCCTGCTTTTTGCACATACGTTTTGCCGCTTTCTTCGGCCTGTTTCAGCGTTTTCATGTTCTCGCCCGGGAAAGTTGTTGGGCGGGTAGGCCCGAACGAGCCGCCACTTTGCGAAATAGCGCCGCTGAATAAACCTTTTGCCAGCGGCGAAGCACACAACATGCTCACCGAAATGGCTCCGGCCGACTCGCCAAAAATGGTTACTTTCGACGGATCGCCACCAAATGCAGCGATGTTCTTTTGTATCCATTTCAGGGCAGCGATCTGGTCGAGAATTCCGTAATTTCCTGAAACATGATTGGGACTTTCGGCGCTTAATTCAGGATGTGCCAAAAATCCAAACTGATTGACGCGGTAGGCAATGTTTACTAAAACAACACCCTTCTTTGCCAGCTTCTCACCACTTGTCCAGGCATCAGACGCATTGCCACCGGCAAATCCTCCACCATAAATATATACCATGACCGGAATCTTGTCGTCGGCCGATTTTGCCGGAGTCCAGATATTCAGGTACAAACAATCTTCGCTTTTTCCTGAAGGCGGATTGCCACCCTGCATCGGGGCCGGGGCAAATTTGGTTGCCTGTCGCACGCCTTCCCATTTTGCGGGAGCTTGTGGCGCTTTCCATCGCAAATCGCCTACCGGCGGTGCGGCAAAAGGAATTCCTTTGTAAACAGTTAACCCGTCTTCTAGGGTTCCCTGTACCAAACCTTCCTGAACTTTAACAGGTGAAGGCTGCTGCGCAAAACTTTGCACAGCAACATACACCATTAACACTGTAACCAAACCAACTATTTTTTTCATAGATCACTGGCTTATTTAAATAAACGTTGTGCAAACTCGTTAAGATCTCTTCTCCAGGTCAGCCATTCGTGAGCCGTTTCAGGAGATTCGTAATACACGTATTTAATTCCCTGTTTATCGAGCATTTTTCTGAAAGCTCCTACCGAACCGGGAAACGGATTGGGCTCTTTGGTTCCCAAACCGAGCCAGAAAACTTTAAGCTGCTTATTGAGGGCTGCCCCATCCTTAAACTTTCCATCCAGAAAAGTTGCCGGATCAATTTCGTCGGAACTTGGGTAATTCGATGTTCCGCTAAAACCGCCGTACGAAGCAAACTTGTCGAGGTTGTTCATGATGATCCGCATGGTTTGGTTGGCACCCATCGATAGGCCGGCAATGGCGCGATGCTCGCGATCGGCAACGGTTCTGAATTTCGCATCAATCATCGGGATGATTTCGCTGATCATTACTTCTTCAAAAACTGAAGCCGGACGTGCATTGGGGGCACCGGTTTGTGGTTTGTAGGCATACCCGTTGTCCATTACAATAATCATCGGAACGGCTTTCCCCGCGGCAATCAGGTTATCCAATATCAGGTTGGCTTTTCCCTGCGATGCCCAGCCGGTTTCGTCTTCAAAACTTCCGTGCTGCAAGTAAAGCACCGGGTAACGGGTCTTGGTATCTTTCTCGTAACCAGCCGGAGTGTACACAAAGCAACGCCTGAAGGAATTGGTGATTTTTGAGTAGTAAATGTTTTCGCTCACCAAACCATGAGGAACGTCTTTCAATGCAAAAAAATCCTGATCAGAAGCCGGAATTTCGATACCACTCCCCCATCGCCCTGCGCCGTAAAAATAGTTGGTTCCGGGATCGGGTACCGAAGCACCATCGATGTTTAGCTGATAGTAGTGAAAACCTTCGTCCTGCGGTGCCGATTCGCCTGTCCACACCCCTTTTTCATCCTTCACGAGTTCGTATTTTACACCGCCAATATCGAGCTGAACTTTTTTGGCTTCCGGAGCGATAATACTTGTGCGAACGCGCCTTTCGGAATTTACCTGCGGAAATTGTTTACCGGGTTGATTGACCGTTGAAGGTTTAAAATCTTCGACAACAGATGGGCTTTGCGCAAAAATTGTGTTTGAGAGCAAAATGGTCAGCGCGATTGGAATAATGTATTTTTTCATGCGAGAAATGTTATTTAAAAAGCAGTTGAGCCAGCTCATGCAAGCTTCTCCTCCAGGTATGGAATTCGTGCGCTGTGCCTTCCGAAACATACGAAACTGCATTCACCCCTGCAGCTTTCAACGCTTCAACGGAGCTTTTGACGCCATCGGGACGCTCTTTACTTCCGCAACTCTCGAAAATGAGTTTCAGCTTGCTGTGATCTTTAATTTCTTCAGGGTTGAATACACCCCCGCTGAACAAGGCATAATATGAAAACACATCCGGCCGGTTCAGGGTAATCAGCCGTGTTTCGAAACCACCCATCGAAAGTCCTGCCATGGCGCGGTTTTCCTGATTGGCGAGGGTCCTGAAGTTGGCATCGATATAAGGAATCAGTTCGTCAACCAGAACCGTCTGAAACGGTTTGATGTCGAAATTACGCAACCCGCCAAATTTGATTTCGTTGGTCATTCCGTAAGTCATCACGATAATGAATGGTTTGGCTTTTCCTTCTGCAATCAGGTTGTCCATAATCAGGTTGGCGCGTCCCTGCACGGCCCACGAGGTTTCATTTTCGCAATAGCCATGTTGCAGATACAGCACCGGGTAGCGTTTTGCGGTTTCCTGATTGTAGCCCGGAGGCGTGTAAACAAATGCCCGTGGCGACGAATTGGTGCTTTTCGAAGGTAAATAGATTTCCTGAATGTGGCCATGCGGAACATTTTTCATCGCAAAAATATCTTGGTCGGCTGAAGGAATTTCGATACCACTTCCCCAGCGGCAAGCACCGAAAAAAATCATGCTTCCGGGATCGGGTACCGAAGCACCATCGATATTCAACTGGTAGTAATGAAATCCGACATCCTGTGGCGCCGACTCGCCTGTCCAAACACCAGCAGTGTCTTTCACCATGTCGTACTTTTTACCGCCGATATCCAATTGCACATATTTGGCATCCCGGGCTTTAATTTGCGCACGAACCCTTCCTTCTGAATTGACCTGCGGATATATGTGCCCGGGCTGATTACTTGATGCAGGTTTAAAATCTTCGGTAACTGTTGTCTGTGCAAAACCCGATAAGCTGGTAATTACCAGTATCCATAAGCTAAGGCTAAAGTATTTCTTCATTTTTTCAGGATTAGTTCTTAAACAGAAGTTGTGAAAAGTTGTACAGGCTAAGTTTCCAAACTTTAAAATCGTGTGCTCCCTCGGGTATGACCAAATAATGATGAGGAACACTGTTTGCTTCCAGATAGTCGCTGGTGCGTTTGCTGAAATTGATCAGGCCATCTTTATCGCCGCACGACATCCAGAGCAGTTTCAACAGTTCTTTTGCTTTAGCCGGATCGGGAACCAATTCTTCGGGCTTTTTGGTATTTGGCGCCGAGGAGAATCCGCCCACCCAGGCAAATTTGTCGAGATTGCCCAGCCCAAAATTAAGCGATTGTCCGCCACCCATCGATAAACCGGCAATGGCGCGACTTTCGCGGTCTTTCAAAACCGGATAGTTTTTCTCGATATACGGAATCAGGTCATTCAGCAAATCTTTTTCGAAGGTGGCAAAAGCTTCCACTTTTTCACGGTCGAACACATTTCCAACAGCCCGGTCGTTTTTCATAGCCCGGCCATTGGGCATCACCACGATCATGGGTTTCAGCTTTTTTTCAGCATACAGATTATCGAGAATTACTTCCGGATGAGCTCCTTTCAGCCATTCTTTTTCGTCGCCACCAATGCCATGCAGCAAGTAAAGCACCGGATACTGGCTATCTTTGGAAAAACCGGGAGGCGTATAAATCAATGCTTTCCGGATTGTTCCAACTGTTGAGGAATTGTAAGTAATGGTATCAATTTTACCATGAGCAACATTCCCGCGAAACGCATCAAATCCTTCAGGAGCAGGAGCTAATGTTTTTTGTGAGAATGCCCATTGGCTTGCAAGTAAACACATGCAAAACAGAAGAGTGAGTTGTTTCATTTTAGTTGATTAATTGGTTTGAGGTATAATAATTTGATATTTACCGCTTAAGTGCAACAGGCTAAAAAGATAGAGTAATCCGTCGTAATACGGATCGAAATAGCCATCGTCGTATGGTTCAAGTTTGGCCTTCCACATCGCATGGACAAAATCGAGACTTTTTTTGTCGGCACCAATAAGCGAGGCCGTTGCAGCGGTTGATTTTAGGCCTAATGAATGCCTTAATTTTTTAAATCCCCCTGCCTGAAGTATAAAATCTGGCTTTGAGCCATCGAGGTTGAACTGGTCATCGAACGAGTCAATGCCCTTCGACCGGAGGAAATTTTGGAAACGATTGGCATAACCTTCCTGCCATTCTTTGTCTTTTCCGTACCACACATAGTCCATTGCAATATTCATGGGGACCCGCCACGAGTCGTAACGAAATCCGACAGGCATCCAGGGTGTTGGATGCGGTTTTCCTGAAAATTCGGTGTAGTCAGAATTCAATCCGGTTACAGGGTGACAGGCGCGGTGCAGAAAAACACGCGATGTATCGGCACAATCACGGTAAAACTGTTCGTGACCATCTTTAGCGTACTCGGCCCAAATTTCATAAAAAGCGGGCAAATGGTACGAAGGGTCTGTCCAGTTGTAATTTCTTCCTTCAGGAACAAACGTAATTTGCTTGTGCTCCACATTGATCAGGTTAAAAATATTACCTGTTCCATCTTTTTTCCACATGGCATCCAAAATCCGGCGGGCCTCGGCATAATAATCAATGCCAGTGTTGTTGCCCCAACGGTTTGAAGCAAAGAAAAGACTGGTAATGAAGTAAAGTTCGCCATCTGAAGCGCTGCCTTCCGAATTCTTTTTCAGGGTTTGCGGATGGATGCTCCATGCAAAATAGCCTTCGCGGGGGCCCGACTGATGCTGTGTGTATTTTTTCGACCAGCGCCAAATGCGGTCGAACACTTCTTTTTTGTCGAGCTGAACTGCCACCATCATCCCGTACGAAAGCCCCTCGGTGCGGGCATCGTTGTTTTTAATGTCCGACACATAAGCCATCGAATCACCCACCTCGAAGTAAATGCGATTGGGGCCTTCAAACAAATCGGCGTATGCTTTATTAACTTTCGCGTCGATTTCTGGTTGACTGTAACCGGCTTCAAGAAAGAGATTCCGGTAAGCGCCGGTATGGAAAGTTGTTTTTTTTGAATTGGCCGGAGTTGAAAACGAATTTTGTGCTGAAACGAATCCCGGACAAATGATGAATAGTACCCAAAGGATCAGGAAAGAAAGGACGGTTTTAAATTGGTTTGGTCGGTTCATGTTTTTCAGGTTGGTGATGAAAACTAAAAATTTCCCGGATGCTAGAAACATCCGGGAAATTATCCTTTAAATTACAAAAAGATGCGGGTTTAATTCTGAATTTATCAGCTTAATTGTATCCCGGATTTTGATATGCCGCTTTTTCTTCGGCTGTCATTTCCAAACCATCAATCTGACCGGATGGAATAGGACGTATATAGTGGAATTTCTCAATGGTCCGGGTAATTGTTGCCGGTGTATGGTCACCGTAGTTGCTGCCGCAAATTTGATAAGTACCGGCAAGTTCGTTCCATTTCTGGGTACGAACCAAATCGAACCAGCGATATCCCTCGCCATAGTATTCGCGCGAACGTTCGGCCAAAATATAGTTAATATCAATGGTGGCAGGAGTTGCAGCAATCATGGCAGCGCTGTTATCCTGAACTTTGGCTACATTTCCGTTGTTGTCCCAACGCCATTTTCCGGCCCGGGCACGAAGAACGTTGATCAGTTCACGAGCTGTTTTTCCTGATTTGGTTACAGCGCCTTTTACCGCAGCTTCAGCAGCGACAAAATAGAATTCAGAAAATTTGGCAATATTAAAGGGACGAGTGCTTCCGGCATTTGGTTGTCCTAATCCGGTACCATTGTCGGTACGATAAGGACCAAGTTTCCAAAGGCCCGGATACACAATTCGACTGATTCCACTTGGGGAAATCACAAAATCAGCTCTGCCTGGCAATACCCCTGCGCCAATATTGGCGGTTGAATTGGTATAAACAACAGCAGCATTGTCTTCGTCAAGGAAGGTAAGAATTGCACCACCCGGGGCAACGGGCAACCCATTTGCATTGTTCAGGGTTGCCGAAGTATTGCCGCCTTTGTTCCAGTTACCGCGATAAACAGTCGTGAAAGTTCCGTCGTAACGCGAATCATTTGTTTTGTCGGCAAACGTATTTTTAATGGCTCCAATGGTAGGGCACATACGGGTCCAGGGACGTCCAAGAGCTTGTGCAGCCTCACGCTGAACAGAGCTTACGCCCGAACTCCGGATGTTGGTATAGTTCCAGGTCATCATCCAACCCGCAAAATTATCGGGGGCGCCACCGCTGCCATAAGTGAGACTTGCGGCATTGTATTTTTCGCTTTTTTCGGTATGGTCGGCATACAGCATGATTTCTTTGTTGCGGTCGTTCTGGCCTAAATTAACATCGTAATAAGTTGCCTGCAAAGCATACGGTCCCGGATTTTCAATTGCAGTAGTTGCAATATCATAAGCTTGCTGGAAGTACCATGCAGCATTTTTACCGTCAGGGTCAACACGGTCGGCTGCCGGATAGGTTGGAATGTTATTCGGGTTTTGAAGCCACCATGCGTAGGTGAGGTAAGCTTTCGACAAATAAAGACGTGCAACATTTTTAGTTACAGCACCAGTCAAACGGGCAGTTTCAGGCAAATCGCCGATGGCCTTTAGCAAATCGGGGAAAATAGCTTTGGTATAAACTTCAGGAACAGTATTGCGAACCGAGGTCCTAATTGTACTTGTATTGAACTTGAGTTCACCGGCTCCCAAATCCAGGGGCACTCCGCCAAAAGTCTGTACAAGCAAAAAGTAGTCGAAAGCCCTGAAAAACCTTGCTTCAGCTATCAACGCATTTGATACTGTACCAACAGCTTCAGCATTTTCAATAATTCCGTTGGCCGTATTTATATTCGGGAATGCCTGTCCCCATAAAGCATCGGTACGGCTACTGCTTGAGGTTACTGAACCTACTCCGGAATAGTCCATGTCCTTGAAATTGCCGTCGGCGCTTTGGGCATAGGTTGCCTCATCAGTTCCGGTAAGACAAGTGTTGTAGTAGTAAGCCTGGCCATACAGATAACGCAGATGCGAGTACATGGCTGTTAATCCGCCCATTACGCCTTTTTCAGTTTTGAAAAAACCGGGAGTAAAAATGCTGCGAGGCTGTTCTTCCAGAATATCAGAACATCCCACCAAAAACAAGGTCAGCAGCGCTGTTCCAATGTATGTTTTTATATGAATCTTTTTCATAGCTAAAGTTTAAAATGTTAAGTTAATACCGATCATGTAGTTGCGGGTCGATGGCGTATTAGTTCCAATGGTAAGCAGGCGCCTTAAATTATAAGAATAGGACACTGCGGCATTTTCGTTTCCGTAAGAGTTCGTTTCAGGATCCATGCCTGTTTCGCTGTGATATGGAGAGAATAACACGAACGGATTTTGTACAAGGGCATAAATACGAAGTTTGCTGATGCCAATGTTTTTTACCAACTGCTGATCAATATTATACCCAAGTGTGATGGTACGTATTTTTACGTATGAAGCATCGAATAACCCAAGAGTTGAGCCGAATTTTGGATTGTCGCCATCGGTAATGCCTCCCGGTTTCGGATATTTCGCATCGGTATTTTCGGGTGTCCAATAATCAACTTTCACATTGCCCCTGCGACCGCTCAACATATTCAGGTAACCCGCTGAAGAGTATAAGGTGCTGATTAGCTTGCCTCCAAACCTGAAAGCACCAACTGCGCTAAGGTCAAATCCTTTGTAAGCAACGCGGGTATTGAAACCTCCCATTACCGTTGGGTCCAAATCAATAATCTGACGGTCAGCCGGGCCAATTGCTCTTTTGGGTGATCCATCTTCGTTGTATTCGCCGGCATATTTCACTTTAATCATACCAGCATTTCCACCGGGAACCAAAGTTTGCAGGTATTTGAAATCTTCATCTGTTTCATTCCAGAGACCGATTTTCTCGTAATCGTAAACCACATTGAGCGAATGACCAACAAACCACCAGTTGTTTTCGTCTTTTTCCTGGCCTGAAGCAAGGGCTGTCAATTCGTTTTTGTTGCTGTACAAATTAATACCGGCATCCCAGGTAAAACCGCCTACGTTGTCTAAAATCAACCCGTTAAGCGAAAGCTCAAACCCATTATTTTGAGTCTGACCGATGTTGGCAGTGTAACCACTTACTCCTGAAGTTGCAGGCAAACCAAGTCCCAGCAAAATGTCTTTTGTCTTGGTTTGATAGTACTCTAAAGTACCCGACAAACGATTTTTCAGCAAACCAAAGTCCAGCCCAACATTCAGCGTTTCAGAATATTCCCAGCCTAATTTTGGGTTAGGTAATTGTGATACAAAATAACCTGTTGAATAGGTATCGCCAAAGTTATAGGGTCTTGTTGCCAAGCGTCCAAGTGTAGCATAAGGTGCAACCGATTGGTTGGAGGTTTGTCCGTAACCTGCACGAAGTTTCAGCATATCAATTTCGCTTACCCCATCCATGAACGATTCTTTTTTGATGTTCCAACCCGCTGATACAGCAGGATAAGAATGCCACTGATAGCCAGGAGCCAACCTCGAAGAGGCATCGGAGCGCAAGGTAACACTCAACATGTATTTACTATCGTATGAATACATAACACGTCCCATCCACGACAAAAGTCCGCTCTTTTGATAATCCTGATTATCAGGGTTGATGGTGACTTTATCGCCGGGAGCATGGCCTAAGTTGTAAAACTGGAAAGCATCAGAAGGAATATCTGTTGCAGAAACTTGCGACCTGTTGTACAAGGTTTCTTCAGCCGAGTACATGGCAACTGCATTGAACTGATGTTTATCAGCAAAAACGCGATCGTAGGTAACCAGATTTTCAACAGCCCAGTGTGTGCTAAGCGAGTTGCTAATGCCTCCCGATGATGGAGTGGTTGCATTGGTTGCAAATACACCTTCCCCGGTATAATTGCCACCATTGGTCATGCGGAAATCGGCGCCAATGTTGGTGCGAAGTTTCAAGCCTTCAACGCCCGGAATTTTCAATTCAGCATACATGGAGTTGTATGAACCAAAGGCTTTGCTTTGATCGATCCATTGGTCGCCCAGACCTTCAATGATTTCTCTGGTATAAACAAACTGGTCGTCCAGCGGCATTTTTACAATTCGTTTCATGGTGCCATCGGCATTGTAAGGATTTGCAATTGGCGACATGCTCAAAACCCCATATAAACCCAGGTTATTACCCATGTTTACTGAATAGTTGTTGTTTGTGGTAAAACCGAACTGAAAATGCTTTCCAATTTCCTGATCGAGTGACCCGCGCAATGAATAACGGGTATAGTCCTGTCCGTACATTACGGCCTCATCACGGTTATAACCAACCCCGAATTTATAGTTTGATTTGTCGGTTCCACCGGTAACATTGACATCGTGATTGGTTACAATTCCCTGGCGGTAGTAAAGGTCCTGCCAGTCAATATTAACATCATTTGATTCATCTACCCCATTGGTGAATTTATTGGCCAAAGTGCGCAGAGCGATAAACTCTTCGGTATCCATCATCGGGTATTTTATGGCATTTTTAATTCCATAATAGTTGTTGTATGAAACCTGAGCCTTCAAACCTTTTTGCCCTTTGTTGGTAGTCACTAAAATTACCCCGTTCGCACCACGCGAACCGTAGATAGCTGTTGCCGAAGCATCTTTCAGGATATCGATACTTTTAATATCGTCGGTACTTAAATCGCTAAGCGATCCGGAAAAAGGAATACCATCGAGCACCACCAGCGGATCGTTGCTGGCGCTTAACGAACGCGTACCACGAATGCGGATTTGCATTGTTGCACCGGGTTTTGTGGAGGTTTGAGCCATATCGACACCAGCAACCCTTCCCTGCAAAGCCTGTGTAATGTTGGAGGATGGAACTTCGCGCATCACTTCGCCTTTTACTGAAGCGACCGAACCTGTAACAGCCTCTTTGCGCTGGGTTCCGTAACCAACCACAATTACTTCTTCGATGTCGGATACTTCAGCCTTCATTGTTACGTTAATCGTCGTTTGGCCGGCAACTGCAATTTCCTGCGTTGCCATACCTACAAACGTAAAAACCAGAACCCCTTTAGAATTGACATCTTTTAAAGCAAAGTTCCCATCAACATCGGTAATAATACCTTGATTGGTTCCTTTAAGCACAACAGCAACTCCGGGAATTGGGTCTCCTGCAATATCCTTAACAGTGCCCCGCACCACCAAAGATTGAGCAAATCCCCAAACCGACATTAATAATAGCGGCAGAATTATACCAGCCACCTTAAACAATCGTTTTCTTTTCATTTCATTTCAATTTAGTTAACATTAGTATTGTCTCAGCAATGGACTCATCACCAAAAACAGAATACCGTTCTGTTCCGTTCCGGTGAACGATGAAACGAAAGTAGATTAAGGGTTAATGAAATGCTTTCAATTATAGATATTCAATTTTCAATTTTGAATAAATCTGTCGGAAAATTGGCTTTTGAAATTAGAAGGAACAAAAGACAAAACCCTTATTTTCAGGAGAAAACAATTTAAGCTAGTTAGATGACCATTGTTTTTGAATGATTTTCCTGGATGAAACTCATTCGAGTATTTCGGTGGGCGACTTCCCGAAATGCTTTTTAAATACCGTGCTGAAATACCCAACACTGGCAAATCCGCATAGCTCGCTAACTTCGGTAACGGTGAATTTTCTTGATTGCAACAGTGCCAAAGCATGATCGAGCCTGACTGTTTTTATGAAATCTGTGGGCGATAAACCGGTGAGCGACTTAATTTTTTTATACAACAGCGAAGCGCTCATGTTGAGCGACGAGGCAAATTCATCTTTCGTAAACTCCGAATTCGAAATATTCGCCCTGGACACTTCCAGTATTTTCTTCAGGAATTTGTCGTTAAGTTCGTTTTCGAGAATGGAAGGGTCGGCTGTTTCACCCTTGATTAAACGGAAAGCCTTTTCCCGCACCACCTCGCGGTTGCGGATAATTGTCCTAATTCGCTGCGACAGGATGCCCATATCAAAAGGTTTGGTCAGGTAATCGTCGGCGCCAAGTCCCAAACCATGCAATTGTTCCGATTTTCCGGTGAGGGCAGTAAGCAAGATTATGGGGATGTGCGAGGTTTCGTAAGTCGATTTCATCAATCGGCACAGCTCAAAACCATCCATCCCGGGCATCATGATATCAGAAACCACCAAATCGGGAATCTGTTTACGGACTTTTTCCCAGGCCTCAGCCCCGTCTTTTGCCATAAATATGCTGAATTCTTGTCCCAATGCGTTGTACATGAACTTTCGCAGGTCGTCGTTATCCTCCGCAATTAAAATTCGAAATTCTTTGGAATGATCATTTTCCTGAATGTCGGGCGAGATTAAAACCATTTCAGGCTCATTAAATTCTGCGAAATGTGTACTTTGAACTGGAATGATCGTTTCAACTTTTTTGTAGGGTATGGTTACCTGAAATTCGGAGCCAACATTCTCCTGGCTGGTACAGCTTATTGTTCCGCCATGCAGCGAAACGTAATTTTTAGCCAGCAACAATCCGATTCCTGAACCAACTACCTTCGAGTTTATGGCATTATCGCCCCGGTAAAACTCCCTAAAAAGTTGTCGCTGTGCTTTTTTATCAATGCCAATCCCCTGATCTTTTACCAGAAGCGTCCACTTTTTATCTTCACACT
>CAYRBM010000088.1:0-22151 GCA_964422425.1 uncultured Odoribacter sp. | reverse complement strand
TCGTATTTACACCCGGAAAATACCAAGGTAAACAGAGCAAAAGTGAAAAATATGTTTTGTTTTTTCATTCCATTTTTTTTGTATTGGACTCTGCTTTTTAAGGGCGTGACCTATTCTGAGTCTGCTACCAGGCTTTGCAGTAATCCAAATTGTTTATTTTGAATATCGATTGAATGAAAAAAAGACCTCGCCTATACGAGGCCTTTTCCATATTCGTCAACTTATTTCAGAGCTGCAATGGTATTTTTTAACAGAGCACGAACATAGGTTGGGTTGTGAATACCCAAACTCTTATCGCGAAGCACAAACTGGAAATTCGAAATAGCTGCAGCTTCAAGATTGGTAGGTTTCCAATTAGCTACTGGTACGCCATCGGGATTCGTTGTACCATCATACCTGTTAATGTATCCATTCCAACCTGTGCCGGGAATGAATTCGTGTGCAGGATCTTTATCCAGATAGTTTTTTGCATCTAATTTGGCACCAAGCTGTTTAATCAAGTCGGTTATTTCGGCCTGTAAAGCATTGGTTTTCGATTGTAAAACGGCAGCTGTTTGACCTAAGCCTCCGGTAAGGTGACATGCATTACAACCATTATAATTGATTGATCCACCCTCTGACCGGGCAAGGAATGTGTGTCCTCCAGATTCGGCGCTCATTGTGGCCATGTGGCATTCTGAACAAGATGATTTCAGAGTGCCGCCGGTAATTGCTACTGCAACTTCGCCATTGTGAGCCTTAGTATTTTCGTAGGGTTCAGTACCAGCGATTTCGAAGGCGCCTTTGCCTTTGCCAGCAAAAATAGTTCCTTGTGTACCATAGTGGCCTCCCCAACGATATTGTGTCATCGATGTATAAGGGTCATTTGGTTTTGAAAGATCAGGAGAAACAATAGGCCTCGCCTGATGGCATTGGATACAAAGATTTGATGATGGTTCGAGATTTACTTTTTTAGCATTTACCTGATCAACCAACAGGCTTACCTCATTGGTAGAAGTCAATGCCCAGTCAGCAGCTGTGTTTGTTTCATGCACTTTGTGGCAGGCACGGCAACTAATTGGATTTGGACTTGGTGTTGCTGATTTTGTGTTGTAAGCAGTAATTGCCGGATTATTTGCGATTACATCCAAATAACCATTTGTACTATGACAAGGAGCACAGCTATTTCTGCTACCTTCAAACCAAGCTTCACCGGTAAGATGCTTGGCGATGTGCATCTGCCCCTGTTTTTCGGTCACTATCGCAGATTTATGGCAAGCCGCGCAAGTTGCAGTTCCGTCAGCTCCAACTGCTCCATCTTTACCATCTTTGCCATCTGCTCCATCTAATCCGGGAGCACCTTCTTTTACGCACGAAATTACAAGAATACTTACTACAAATGCAGCAAGAATTACATAGACTTGTCTTTTAAGTTTCATAGAATAAGTATGTTAAAGTTACTATTGTATTTACTTCATGTTAAACCGCGCAAACAGTTTTACACATGGCTAAAATAGGAACCTTACACGATTATTTCTGAAACTGGTTATTGATGTTTTCGTGCTATTGTTTTGATTAAACGCAGTGTGAATGTTGATAAATGTCAATCAGTATAGTCAAAAAAATTATCCTTTTCGACTAATCAAGGTAAGTGCATCTTCATCTAAAATATGAATTTGACTTCCGTCAACAGAAATGATACCTGAAGTTTTAAATTCTTTTAAAATCCGGATAAAACTTTCCATGGTCATTCCGGTCATGTCGGCTAATTCCTGGCGCGACAAACGGGTATTAAACGGATTACTCAGAAATATTTCATTTTTGAGATAAAGCAAAAGATCGGCCACTCTCCCCGGCATGTATTTCTGGGTTATACCTACTAAGTTGTTCAGCATTTGAATGTTTTGCCGATTGTTTAATTTTAGAAGTTCAAACGCAAAACGGCTGTTGCTGGAGACCAGCTCGAAAATTTTGTCTGAATCAATAAAGCAACATTCAACTTCAGTTACTGCTTGTACGGTAAAGTGCCTGACTTCGTCCATGAATATTCCGCCACCTGTTAAAATTGAATGGGTAGCAACCAAACGCAAAATGAGTTTCTTGTCGCCATCGCCTTCAGCAATAATTTTAGCTAATCCTCGCTTAATGCAAACGACATGGCTGGCTGAAGTATTTTGTTTTAAAATGGTTTCACCTGCATTAAAATGAACGTGTCTCTTTTCTTTGACCAAAAGTTCTAATTCTTCAGAGGTCAGGCTGTTAAATATACTGTCTTCTCCTTCATCAAAGCATCGGGTACAACAACGATCTTTACATTTTGAACACGCCTCCTCTATTCTTCTCGGCTCCATAGCAATCATATCGTTCAGTTTTTGCTGTTAAATACTATGTCTTTCCATTCTCTCGTGCGCCTTATTTAAAGTTGCTTAATATACTCAATCTATTTAAATATTCAAATGATTACATGTTTTAGACGATGTGTTATTAAGCTTCGCTCTGTTTGGTTATTAAGGTGTTGTTTTTTTAATTTTTATCTTAAATATAAAAATCCTGCAGGAATTCATACTGCAGGATTTTTCAATCTTATTCTCTTAAATTGAGAAGTTATCTGGAACATATCCGTGCAACTACTATTCTAAATTTCAGTAAATTATCCTTCTCCAATCATTCAGGCTTCCATATCACGTCCTCAACTTACCGTTTTGAAAATCAGGTTTCTTGCACTCCCTGCAAATGTACGATTAAATTTTTTTCAACAAATCAGCATTACTAATTATTCCTGAGCATATTCTTCTGTTGAATAAATTATTGGTGAATAATATCCGATTCCATTGGCGAAAATCAGAAATGGCCATGAATGAAAATTTCCTCAAATAATTCTTCGCAATGCCAGATTACTTCTTTTTCGTCCGGATTAAAGTCGAAAACATAGGAGGGCTTCGGATAGTGAAGCTGATGACTTGCTTTGAATAACTTCTCTCCGCCTCCGGTTATGTTGAGCATTACGATGGCTTCAGGATCAATAAGCCGCTTTTTTACCTGATTAACAAGCGAAGCTACAGCTATGGCCGCTGCCGGATGTATGTCGATACCTTCAGTTTGTTCGAAAAGTTTTGCGGCCTCTCTTGCCTCTGCATTGGTTGCAGTCAGTACATCGCCTTCCGAAGCACGGAGTGCATCAAAGAGGCCTCCGGTTATGCCGTATGGTGGTCTTCGGTTACTAAGTACTTTGGCGTCAATTTCGTTAATCTGTTTCCTGGCTAACAGATCATCCATTGGAAGCATTTGTTGTGATCCGGTTTTCCATGCTTCGTAAATAGGAATAAATGGTTGGTTTTGTGAAACGAAAAGTTTCATGATTTTTTGTCCGAATCTACCGTCATTTAGCAACCGTAAGTTAGCTTCCCATGCAGCTATGGCTCCGGTTCCACTTCCAATAGCCTGAAAATAGTAGTCAGGAATTTGGCCGATTACTGTAACTGCTGAAAGAACCGTTGTTCCCATTCCATCTCGTCGTGCAATATTTTTGGCGCCACCTTCAGGATAGAATTTGGGAGATTTTACAACCAGATTCGACAAATGAATAGCATCAAAATAATCACTTCCCGATCGTGATGCAATTACCTTCACACAGTCGTTTAGCGGGGAGGTGAACCAAAGAGCGTCAAGATTATCTTCCGGAATACAGATAAGCAGTGGGATCTGATTCTCAGAACAAACCCGGGCAAATGCTCTGGCCGTATTGCCTGCAGAAGCTACCACCAATACACATTCTTCTTTTTGTCCGGGCCTTGCACAAACCGAAAAAGCTTCGGTTTCCTTAAACGAGCAGGTTTCCATATAAGCGCCCCTTTCTGGCCAATATCCGCTAAAAGTAATGTAAAGGTTGGTCATGCCAAGTGATTTAGCTAATCCTTCACTTTTAAAAGTTACCGGTGAATCAGATCCTTTAAGTTCCTTTTCCACAGGTAACCAATCGCTGAATTTGTAAAGCCCTTTATTTGATTCTTTTACTGTAAGCTGTTTGTTTTCATAGACAGATCTAACCAATGTTGGAACGGTTTCTCCCGGAGGATCGAGAAGCCAGCCTGTATCTTCGAAAACATTACCGGAGGCAACAGATTGCAGCTTGTAATTTGATTTGCTCATAATTGATCTGCTTAGTTCGCTTTTCGTCAAAGGAAATGATTTGGTTGGTGCAATAATATGACTATTCGCAAGGATTTTTCTCCTGTATTCCGTTCCCTGTGTGCTTGTACCAATGAATTTCGAAAGTCATAAATTATTCAGCATTATTTCAATAGCTTGTATTTCATAAAAAAGACCATTATCGTGAGATAGTGGTCTTTTGTGGAGCTGGCGGGAGTCGAACCCGCGTCCAAACGAGGAAGCAATATGCTTTCTACATGCTTATCCCCAGACTTGGTTTTCGTGCAAAAGCTGGATCAGGGCCACCGACTTTTACCTTATCCTTTTAAGTTTTGCCGGAATCACAAGGAAAAATTCCGACTATCCCTGATTTACTTGCACCACCGGTTCGGGCCGCTTCAGGGCATTAGCACCCGGGTGATGTCTCGTTCCAGCACCTAGTGCCGGAATAAAGTGTAATCTACTTAGTTCGATTACGCAGCAAGAGCGTAGTTATTTTCGCCAATTAAGGTTCGACCGCCGAGATTAACGGGCTGTGCGATCAAGGCCCGGCATGCTTACATACCTCTTCTACCCGCTGTCAAAACCAGTCAGCCCCGGTAAAAGGCCTCCAAAAATACAATTTTTTCGGCCATTTGAAGGGGACGTAATCTTTTTATTTTCGGAGACAGCTAAAAACAAAAATCGCAGAGTTGCGGAAAATTATCCAACTCTGCGATTTTATATCGAAACTTGGTGTTCTTATTCAAATTCACCAATCAATACACCTGAAATATTCCACGCGCTAAAACTTCCTCCTTCATTTTTCCCTAAAGGAATAGCCACTTTAACCTGATGCTTTCCGGGTTTCAAATCCGGAATCGGATAATAATAAGGATTAGTTGCAGTGCCGGGACACCACCCCGACCGGCTGTAATCGCTCGATGTTACACCATTCCAGAAGTTTCCGGAAGCAGGGTTATAACGTCGGAAGGTGGCACAATCGCCCCGCCACGGAGTAAACTGAAACAAAACCTGATTGTCGAGCAAAACCGTATTCATTTTCTGGTTGAACTCATCGCCACCGCCCCAGCCGCCATGACCGGTAGTGATGTAACGCATCTGCACATTCTTAACGCCTTCAGGAACAACAAAATCAACTTTTAGCGAATCGTCGCCAAACATGGTTCCGTATTCCTGACCCGACATTTCCATGACATTCAGTGTGTTGAACAACGGTGAAATCCAATACTTTTTCGCTGGCTTTTCTGAAACGGTCATGCTACCCGGATAGTACTTCAGTTTAAGACTTACTTTGTGTCCGCCTTTATCGTAATTGCCAATGAAAACGCCAATCCATTGCTCACCCTGCAACACCGGCAGAAGTTCGGTCACATCCTGTTTGTATAAAGTTGAGTCTTCCCATTGCTGCCCATAAACAGTCACTTTATCATTGAACTGACCGATACCAAATGACGTGAAAAACCGCATGATTTCAACCAATGGCTGAAATTTTTCGGTTGCCACCACGCCTTGATACGACTTGCCATTTCGGGCCTGAAAAGCAGGCATCGCTTTCGTTCCATTTCTCAACCCGTCCAGAAACGATTGCTCTTTTCCCAGTGGAATCGCGAAAACGGAACCTGTCCGGTCGTAGGCGTCGCCGTTTGAATGCTGGTACAATTCGACGAATAACTGGGTATCATCCGGAACAACGGGTAGCTTCACCTTTTTCAGGATAACTGTTCCGGCTGAGTATTTGAACGTTTTTTCAGAATTCAGGTCTTCCGGGTTAACGATTTCATTGCCGAAACTGATTTGTTCGTTATTGAAAACTGTTATTGTGGTAATCAGGTTTTCGGTAATGCGATGTTTGTACAAAGGCTGATCCATGCTTTCGCCCATATTCCCGGGCAGAACAGGCGAAATCTCCTGTTTCTTCAAAAGTTTTACCTCAGTGGCCACCAATTCGTAGTTTCCGTTCCTGACGATCTTCAGGACTAAGCCATCGGGTAAACCATAAGCCATCGATGGAGTGCCTTTCACTCCCAATTCGGTAGTGTACCAAATATCGATCGAATTTGACCGAAGGGAAGTTTTTATATGTTTACAGGTATAGCCCAGAATAATAGCTGTTTCTCCTGTTTCGGTCAAAGGCGGGTATTCGGAGAACTTAGTTGGGGTATTGATGACTTTTCCGTCGGAAAACTGTGCAACCTGGTAGGTTGTTTGAGCAGCATAATCCACATAGCTGGTTTCTTTCGCAACAGTTGGCAGCAGTTTCCGGCCATCGCTTTCGGTAAACGAGCGCGACGCAGTAGCCGAACAAACCACTTTGCTTTTCGGACCATCGGGCCTTGACTTCCCATTGACGACCGTTTGGAAAGTTACTTCAACCTGCTCCGGGAGTTTTTTTGGAGCCGCGTATCCTCCGTATATAAATAGACCTAATAGGAGTAAAACAAGAAATTTTTTCATAGACATTAGTTTTCTAACTGATAAAGATAATTGGAATCATCGGCTTAAAAAAAGACCGTCCCGGAAACTGAGACGGTCTTTCTGTAACCTATTCTATTTTAACCAATATTGATTATTTTGGTCCGGCACCGTAATTCGGATTTTCCTTGTCGAACCAAAGTCTTTCGTTACTCAGCGTTGTCGGATTATTGGTTCCGGTTGTTACGCCCATTTCGGTAACGGCTGCCTTTTTGTTGGCAAAATTAATATCGTCTTCGGTTGGTGTAGCAATTACGAAGCGACGTGGAATTTTTAACTCAACACCCGAGCCTGTAACATTTTCCCAGGCCAAATATGTACTTCCTTTTTTCGGAACACCTGAACGACGAACGGTTGTCCAAAGGTCGTGCGGTGTGCCCATGAAATGAATGTACTGCTGGATGTAAACTTTTTCAAGTCCATCTGTTGCGAGGCTGTAAGCTGGCTGTGCAAGCAGGCTGGTGATTTCACCGGCACGCAGTTTGGTAGCAGCTTCTGCAGCAGCAGCGGCATCGGTGTAAACCGGGTCGCTTTCGTAGTATGGCATTTGGTTATTTTTAGCCAAAGCATCCATCCGCTGGATTGACAAGGTTACCCCCTGATTGAAATATTCCTGAGCGCTCTTTGGAAGGCTGGCTCCCAATAATTTGAACTCAGCCAGGTAAAGGTTTGTTTCGGCAGCACTACCCAACAATACATTCAGTCCCGGATCGTTGTCTTTCAGCTGAATAACACGTCCGCCCGGTTTGGTCGGATAGGTGAAATCATAAGAAGTACGAACCATTTTTTCTGAATAAAGTGAAGTAGCTGTGTAGTTTTTCGAAACACTACCTACGGTCAGTTTATAAAGTACATCCTGGTTGAAATAAATGTTGTTTACAGGATTTAATCTTGCATCTGGCGATACAGGAGCACCAAAGTAACGTACCCAGGGTTCGCCCGGAGCTTTCCAGCTTACGAATTTGTTGTTTTCGATATTTGCTTTTGCAGCAACGTAAGGGGGCAAAGCAACCCCGCCATCAAGGAAAGCCTGAACTACTTCAGCATTGAAGCTATTCTTTTCGAAGATGAATCTTACGCGTGGGTCTTTGTTGGTTACCAGGAAATCAGCCACATTTTTACCTGCAAAACCGATCCACATGGTGTTACCTGTTCCGTAATATTTGATACCACGGTTGTAAACGAAATCGTCGTTCAGGTTGTCCATGTAACCAGCAGGAGATGCAGCAACTTCGGCAGCAATAGCTAAAGCTTTTGCTTTGTCTTTATTAACCAAACGAGCAGCAATGCGTAGTTTCAGGAGGTTACAAAGTTTGGCCCATTTAGTATAGTCGCCTTTGTAAACGATATCCTGATTACCCATTGAGAACTGGTTTTTGGCCGATGTCAATGTGGTTAACGCTTTATTCAGCTCGGTTAGCCAGGTGTTGTACAGTGTGCTTTCATTATCCAGAACTGGCGTTAACAGTGGCGGATTGGTGTAAGGAGCTAATCCTGCTTGTGTATAAACCATCGATCCGGTTACATCAGCACGTGTCATTGCCGGCAGAATAACCATTGGATAGGTAATAGCATACACACTTTGGTAGATTTCCTTTTCTTCTGCCTTCATGTTATCAATCCGGTAGCGGATATCCATTGCCTGCGGAATTAAGGAACTGTAAATGTTGTGGCTTCCTGCCGGTCCCATTTCCAGGAAGTCTGTAGTGTTACCTCCTTGTTTCAGGGTTGCCTGAGTCCAGGGCATAATGTACTGGAAGTTATTGTAGAAAAAAGTCAAATAATCTTCTGAGTACATTTGCTCAATAGCTTTGGCCGCTGAATAGCGTAAATCTGGTTCTGATATGGTTGACGGGTTTGTGTTCAACTCGGCAAACTGATCGCGGTCGCATCCCCAAACCATCAATAAAATCAGAGCAAATATTATAATGTGTTTATTTTTCATGTTTGCTGTATTTTAATGATTAGAAACTAACTGAAACAGACATTGTGTAAGAAGCAGTGTAAGGTACTAATGAACGTTCCCTGAACGAGTCATTGCTTGAGGTTCCGCGGAATCCTTCAGGATTCAAATGGTTCGGAAGAGAGTTGTACAAATAAGCAACGTTACGTGCATTGAGTGCAACCGACATGCTCTTTGCTTTCAGTTTTTGAGCGATTGTTGTTGGCAGTGTGTAACTCAGAGAGATATTTCTCAATGCGATGTATTTAACTTCGCTGAACCAGTTGTCGTTGATTACACCAGTACTCCATGAGCTATTTCTGTAAGTAAAGTAGCTGGCATGTGTTGGTTCTACATAACCTTTATCCATTGCTTCCTTGTAAGTTAAACCACCTACATCAACCTGAGTTCCGTTCGGAGCAGTTACTTTTTGTCCTGCAGCAAAAACACCGTCAGGAATTACACCGTCTTGATAAACCTGTCCTTTCGAGTCGGCATATTGAGTTGTCCATTCAATACCGCCATGTTCTTTATCCAATGCCCAGGTTGAGCTTTCGAGCATACCGTAGGCGTGACCGTATTTGTTCATGAATGAAGCGATGTGACCACCAAAACGTGCATCAAGCAAAACATCCAAACGAAGGTTTTTGTAACTAAAGCCATTATTCCACGACCCTTCAAAATCCGGTTGGATTTTACCTACTTCTTCCGCTTTGTAGCTTCTGGTATAGTAAGCACCGCGACGAGAATCAACCCAGGTCAATACTTTCATACCATTGCGTGGGTCATTCGGATCATTGGCATTATTCCATAATAATGGGTTAGTATCAGACATAATTACGCCATATTCACCATCTTCGTAAGCAACGGTTCCAACACGGAAGTTCCCGTAAGCGATGTCACCACCCAATGGTTTGTATGCACCAACCTTGTCATTCAAATCCGAGATCATAGTTGTATTTTTCCAGTAGTTGAATGTACTTTCCCATTCAAAATCTTTGGTTTTGATCGGAGTGCCTTTCAGGGTGATTTCAAACCCCTTGTTAGTCATGGTGCCAATGTTGGTCATCATGCTTCCAAAACCTGATTCGCCGGGTAACGGGATGCTACCAATCTGGTGAACAATCGATTCGTTGTAATATGCAGCATCGATGCTTGCACGGTTGCTCAGAACTCTCAGGTCCAAACCAACTTCGAATGAATTTTTCTTTTCAGGTTTAATACTTGGGTCAACCAGAGTGGTTGATTTGGTATTGTTATAAATGAAGTTTCCGGCAGTAGTTTCAACTGATCCTACCGAATAGCCAGTATTGATGGCATAGGGAGAAGTATCGTTACCAACCTGTGCGTAAGAAGCTCTCAATTTGCTCAAAGTTACCCAATCCGGTAATTCGAAAGTTTCGTTCATAATCCATGATGCACTTACCGATGGATAGAAATAAGAGTAATTACCGGTTCCGTCGGTGTAAACAAGCGTTGAAGACCAGTCATTACGACCAGTGATATCAACGTACAACTGATTTTTCCAGCCTACGTTGAATAAATAATAGATGGAATTAATCTGTTTTGTTCCGCTCACGCCACCGCTTGAAATCAAAGTTTTCTTGGAGTTCCCCAAATAAAATCTTCCGGGAACAATCAGTCCACCATCGGTTTGAACGGAAGTATTTTCAATACGCTGACTCCAGAGTTCACCTCCCACAATCAAGCTGGTTGTAAAATCTTCACCCCAGTTTTTATTCATGTTAGCAGTGAATTTAGCGGTTTTGCTAACATCAACGCTATTGGTAAGACGATAGAATCCACCTTCGTTGGCATAACCAGTACCCAATTCTTTGTTTTCCGAATTAATGGTGTAGTAGTTCATGTTACCTTCAGCAGTTAACGAAAGCCAGTCGTTTACTCTTGCATTCAATCTAACGATTGGACGGGTAACCTGCTCGGTACGCTGAATATCGTTCATGTAGTAGTTAAACCAGGTTCCGTTTCCGGGAACATTGGCATACTTATCACCATAAGCCGATGAAGGCACACCACCATGGGGTGCTTGCCAAACTTCCTGTTTGTTCCATTTGGTCGGATCATACCAGTTCAGCCACATCAAATTGGTAATGTAGTTTTCAGCAAGGTCAAACCGGGGATTTTCAGGATTTGAAATGGTAAATGACATCGATGCTTCAGCTTTTAACCAGCTTGCCAAATTGTATGATCCACTGAACAGTAATGCATTACGAGTGAATTTGTTGGCAGGTAAATTACCGGTACGATAGGTGTATGAATCAGAAAGATAGAAGTTACCCTTATCGTTACCACCACTGAGTGAGATTGAAGTATTGGTATTGTATCCAGTATCGTAAGCATCAAGCATCATGTTTTTTGAAGGCAGATATTTTACGATTGATCCGTCGTAGTCTTCGATATCCCGACCGTCAAATTTAGGTCCGAAACCATAAGGCCAAGGGTGATTAATTTTAGTTGGCATACCCTTGGAATTTTTATAAAACTGAGTTCCGGGAGAGAATCGGTAATATTGGCCATTGGCATCTTTATCGCCATAGTCAACATATCCGGCAAGAGCGCCAGGTCCGAATTCGTATTGAAAATCAGGTGTTGCATAAACATTGTCAAATCCCAAAGTCTGGCTGATCGTAACGCCAATACCTTTAGCTGCTTTTCCGTCTTTGGTTTTAATGATAATTGCACCATTAATACCACGTGACCCGTAAAGCGCTGTTGAGGCAGCACCTTTTAATACGGAAACCGACTCAAAATCATCCGGATTTAAGTTTTTCAAAATGTTACCATAGTCGTTTGAGCTGGCATCCCAGTCAGCACTTGCGGTAGAAATTCCGTTTTCGAGAATTACTCCGTCAACAACGAAAATAGGCTGGTTGTTGCCCGAGTTCATTACCGAAACACCACGAAGCTGAATCTTTGAGTTGCCAAACAATCCACCGTCAGACTGACCGATACTCAAACCGGCAGATTTACCCTGCAATGCCTGCACGGGGTTAATAGTATTGGCTTGTTTCAGCTCGGCACCTTTTACTTCGGTCATTGCATAACCTAGCTTGATGGCCTCGCGCTTGATACCCAAAGCGGTTACAACCACTTCGTCAATGCCAATGTTTTCCGACTCCAGTTTTACATTAATGGTTGATCGTCCATTAACTGTATTTTCTTGCATTTTCATTCCTACGAATGAGAATCGGAGTACAGAATTGGAACCTTTTACCTGGATGGAATACATTCCGTCATAGTCTGTAAGTACCCCGTTTGATGTGCCAACTTCAAACACGGTAACTCCAGGAATTCCAGTCCCGTCGTCTCCGGTAACTTTTCCTGTTACCTTTTGCTGTGCCATCGCACTTCCTATTAGTGCCAGACACATCACGGTTAAAAATAAAACCTTTCGCATAAGTTTTAATTTAAGTTAAATAATTAAAGTAATAATCACTCTTTGTATTTCAAATTATAGGTTGAGCCCCGTAAAATTTATTTCTGTAAATACCTTCTGAAATACCATTTCAGAAGTTCCAAGTAATGCAGATTGATCTCCAAGGTCTGAGATAATCAGGGTTGTGTTTCCTGAGATTTTTTCGAGACATAACCGGTTTAAGGATTGTTGAATAGGTGATAAAACGTATTGACGAGCCTTTGAAATAGGACCGCTTAAAACAATTACTTCGGGATTTAGTAACTGAATGATATAGGAAAGACCTCTTCCCATAGCTTTTCCAATTTCACTCAGTATTGAAATGCAAAACTCGTCGCCTTGCCGGGCAAAGTTAATTACGTCTTCGGGGGTGACTTGTTCAGGATGACCTTTAAAATGGTTGATCAGCGACGATATTTCGTTTTCTTCAAATCCTTGCCTGACTCGTTTCATAATGGTATTCGACGAAGCAACGGTCTCCAGGCATCCTCGTTTTCCGCAAATGCACAAATCGCCGTTTTCAATAATTGGGATGTGCGAAAACTCGCCGGCAAAACCATTGTTGCCGCTGTATAGCTGTCCGTTAACAAAAATTCCAAGGCCCAGCCCCCAGCTCCAGTGAATGATGATGGCGTCTTTATATTCCTTCGCTGCTCCAAAGTGAAATTCGCCGTATGCATGCATTCGGGCGTCGTTGTCGATGTAAGTCAGTTTGTTGAATTTCTTTTTAAGGTCGCGTCCAATGTGTTGGAATTTGCCTTCTTTGATTGTGAAATTGATTCCTTCCCGTGAGTCAATCAGTCCGGGCATATCAACACCAAGTCCATAGATTTTTTCGTTCGGGATTCCATGTTCTTTCATCAGAGTTTGTGCTGTCTGGAATAATTTATCAACCAGCTTAGGATCGTCAATGTGTGTGTCGATCTGGATTACAGGAGTCACAAACTTATTGTAGCAATCGCAAATGGTCATGCTGGCATAATACCTGGCGAAGTCGCAGCTAATTACATAAAATCCATCTTTGGGTAAGCCGTAAAGGTTAGGTTTTCGGCCTCCGCTTGATTCACCAATGCCAATGTTTTTTACATAGCCAAGTGCAATCAGATCGTTCAACAGAACGATGCAGGTAGGTAAACTAATGCGCAATTTTTTGCTTAACTCAGGAGCCGAAGTGTAGCCGTGGGTATGCAGCAGATTGAGAATCTTTTTCTTCTGCTTGATTTTGTTCAAATCGGTGGCAGAGATACCTTGCTCAACTGATTCGTTAGGAATTGATTGCATATTCATATTCATGTATGGCAACAACTAAACGATATTTATTTATTAAGACAAAGTTAATTAAATATTTTATGAAGTCGGAGTTTCTGAAAAAATATATTTACATACTTTATAACACATTTTAACAATTGTAAGGGAAAAATAAAAAAAAGGCTGTCTCATTTTGAAAGACAACCCATTTTGTATGTTTAGTAAATAATTAATAATCAGTGCTCAGAGGATTGATGAGCTGATTCTTTTTGTTTTTTCGAAGTCCTAAAAGGTAAAAATCTTAGGCTGTAGCAGGATTTATTGTAGGTTTGAAACGACCGTATGAAGTTGTATTTGCTATTTTCATAACCATTTACCTGCTGAAAATAAATTTACTGAAAAACTAACTGTCGAAAATTCCTTTACGGATAAAGTCTTTTATTTGACCCAAAAGTCAAATTTCTTTTCACCTTCCAGATAGCCTTCGAGCCGGTCGCCAATTTTTACCTGACCCACGCCTGCCGGAGTACCAGTGTAAATGAGATCACCAATTTTCAGGGTGAAATATTTTGATACATGGGCAATGATGTCATCTATAGAAAAAATCATCAAAGCAGAATTACCTTCCTGTACGGTGGTTCCGTTTTTATCAAGGCTGAAATGAATGGCATTTCGATCTGGAAGTGAATCAACCGGAGTAAATTCGGAACATATAACCGCAGAATGATCGAATGCTTTTGCTTTCTCCCAGGGTAAACCTTTGTCTTTTAGTGCGTTTTGGATGTCGCGGGCGGTAAAGTCAATTCCGAGGCCAATTTCACTGTAATATCGCTGAGCAAATCGTTTCTCAATGTTTTTTCCAAGTCTGTTGATACGGATGATCAGTTCCACTTCATGATGCACGTCGTTCGTCCAATCCGGAATATAAAACGGGTCGTTGTTTCGGAGCAAAGCCGAATCGGGTTTCATAAACAGAACTGGCTCTGAAGGAACTTCGTTATTCAACTCTTGGGCATGGGCCACATAATTTCGGCCAACACAAATGATTTTCATGTGTGCAAATTTTAGTTTAACGTCTTAAAATATGCGTATTAGCATCTTCGTTTAGTCGAACAGTCCAACGCATGGAATAGCCATTTATATATTTTTTGGCTTGTTTTGCCTCAGGCAAGATGGCTATTTCATAGGTTTTCAAAATTTTAATTTGACAACAACGACAACCAATTACAACAAGGATAACCTTCCGGCTTATTTCATTCTCAATTTAATCGCAGTAAGCACCTTTTTGGTATATAGCGGAAATTCGCTGTTCATAATCCATCCGTAATATCCGGGTTGTTCGCGCAGCACCTTTTCAACCGACATGCCCTTGTTTTTTCCAAAGTTAATAATCTCAACACCCTTTTCGTCATAAACGATGCGTCCTACAAAATCAACGTTGGTGTCGTACGACGAAAATTCGCTCAATGCCTGTATATCATTCACAATTGGCTTTGATATTTTTCCGCTGTGGTCTTCATAGTCTTCATCCTGATAAACGTCGAGCTGCGCTTTCAGTACTTCGTAAGTTGCCTTGGTGTCGGCCATGGCGCTGTGGGCATCTTCCAGCGTTTTCTGGCAGTAAAATTTGTAGGCGGCAGCCAGTGTGCGTTTTTCCATTTTGTGAAAAATAGCCTGCACATCAATGAACTTGCGTTTCTTCAGATCGATATCCACATCTGCCCGCAAAAATTCCTCGGCCAGAAGAGGGATGTCAAACCGGTTTGAGTTGAAACCGGCAAAGTCACATCCTTCAATAAAATTGGCAATGGTTTTAGCTACTTCTTTAAAAGTAGGTTTGTCTTTGATATCATCGTCATAGATGCCATGAATTTTGCTGACATGTTCGGGAATGGGCATTTCCGGATTTATACGAAATAGCTTCTCTTCCTCCCGCCCGTCCGGATGGATTTTAATAAGCGCAATCTCAACGATTCGGTCGGTAACAATATTCATTCCGGTTGTTTCCAGGTCAAGAAAAACCAGCGGATTTTTCAAATTTAGTTTCATTCGTATATATTTTAGCTTCATTCATTAAACTTTGGTACGTACTTATGGAATAGCCATTTATACATTACCGGTTTATGTGGGCTTTGGCTCACATGGCTATTTCATCTAGAATTTTTGTCGTGTAATAGAAATGAAAAAAACCTAACAGTTAAATCTGTTAGGTTTATCTTTTGAGAGCCTGTATCTGTCAGGCGTTTATCATCATGGGCATTAAAAGCATCAAAACGTTTTCTTCTTCGTTTTCGTTTTCAGCTGGTAACAATAGTCCGGCACGGGTAGGATCAGACAGCTCCACCTTCACTTCGCTAGCCGAAAGATTCGATAGAATTTCCTGAAGGAAAGTCGATTTGAAACCAATTTCCATGTCTTCGCCTTCGTATTGACAATTGAGACGTTCAACAGCTGAAATGGAAAAATCGATATCCTGCGCTGAAACGATCAGTTGATTTTCGGTGAGTTTTAATTTAACCAGATTGCTTGCCTGATTTGAGAATACTGAAACACGACGGATGGTGTTATAGAATTCCACGCGGTCAATAATCAGTTTGTTCGGATTATTTTGCGGAATAACGGAGTTGTAACTTGGATAATTTCCTTCAACCAGGCGGCAGATCAACTTGTAGTTGCTGAGGGTGAAGAAGGCATTTTTGTCGTCGAATTCAAGTTTTACATCAAAATCTTCTTTTGGGAGCAAGCTCTTCAGTAAAGCGGCTGGTTTCTTGGGAAGGATAAATGAAGCATCGCGTTCGGCTTTGGCATCGAACCGTTTGTACCGAACAAGCTTGTGTGCGTCAGAAGCCACAAACTTCATGTCGTCGGTGCTCAGTTCAATAAAAATCCCATTCATTACCGGGCGAAGTTCATCGTCGGCCGTTGCAAACAACGTTTTGTTGATTCCACTCAGCAATACCTGATGGTGAACATTGATGGTTGAAGCAGCCGATTCGTTCAGCATAGGTTGTTGCGGAAAGTCATCGCCATTCTGCCCAACAATACTAAACTTCCCGTTTTGTGAGAAAATATCAATGGCAAAAGTTTCCGGATCAATCTGAAAAGTGAGTGGCTGCTCGGGGAATTCCTTCAGCGTTTCGTTCATCAGTTTGGCCGGCACAGCAATGGTTCCTGTTCCGTTGGTATTTTCCAGTTCGAGGCTTGTGATCAGCGTCGATTCCAAATCGGAGGCAGTCACGGTCAAACGGTTTTCTTCCAAAAGGAATAAATAGTTATCAAGAATTGGAAGGGTATTTTTTGAGTTGATCACTTTACTGATAGCAGCCAAATGACTGAGTAATTCGGTACTTGAAACAACAAATTTCATGAGATATTTTTTAGAGTTTTTAATTCAAATTTCAGATATTACCCTTTAAATCACGCATCTAATTCGAAAGCGTGAGGCTCACGAATATACAAACTTTGATATTTTTTACCTATTGATCGGTGAATATTTTATTCAAAAGAAATCAGCTGCCATAACGGCGGCGGCGAATGTACACATAACCAGCTCCAAAGATAAAAATGACGACCAGCGGCGCCAAAACATTTAGCAGTTGCCAGGTGGTCTTTTCTTCTTTGATCTTCACTTTATCGAGCATTCTTATTTTGAATGATCGCGAACGCAATTCCATTAAACCGGCATCATCGCACAGGTAATTAATGGCATTCATCAGGAACTCTTTATTTCCATAGGTTTGCTTCGAATTGCGGTCGTAGCCCAAGGGCAGGAATTCCGGTGTTCCGGACTGAATACGATACTGATTGGCAATCAGATTTCCATCGGAAATGACGATCATCTTAGTGGGTTGACTTTCCGTTTTTATTTCTGAAGTTTTGATGCCCAATGATTCAATTATCCGGTTTTTGAATACCGACTGAAAGGTGCCTTCAAGCAAAACTCCAACTGGTTGCGACGGCTGTTTGAATAATCGACGGTCGGGAGGATTGTTGATGCTTGCCAGACTAACTTCAAGCGGAGTTTTTGAGACGAGTGAGTAGGGCGACGTACTCAGAATAACTGTTTTTCGAACCTGATTGTTTTGACCAACAGTATCGACCGAACTGACAAACTCAGCTTTTACGCGGTTCATGTTCCGGCTGATGACGTGTTTTTCTGAGGGGGTCAGTAAAGGCGAAAAATACCAGGGGGCCGGTTCAAATTTAGCAGGCGACCCGTTTGGCGCAGTATTAACCAGTATGAGCAGGCACTGAACATCCTGAACCAAATTTGCATTGAGGCGAACACCGTAACGGAAAAGCTGGTCGTCGAGGTTCAGGTTTTGCGGAAACGCCAGTGTCATATAACCCGTGCTCAGGCTATCGAGGCTTACTGAAACAGGTTCAACCAGCCAAAGGATTCTTCCTCCTCCCATCAGGTATTGATCGATGCTGAACTTTTCTTCTTCAGTAAATGATTTTGAAGGATTAGCGATAATCAATGTTTTTATTTGTTCCGATTTTTGGTTCAATCCGGTCGTGGTCAGTCGTTCAACTTTATATTTTGCTGAAAGTGACTCTGTAATATCCTGAACTTCATATTCGTTTAGTTCGTCCTGACCGGTTAAAAATGCTACTGTTTGTTTTTCAGAACCAGTCAATTCAGCAAAAGCCGAAGTAAATTCATATTCCAGATTTTCAATTGAGTTGTTCAGATTAACTTCTGAATGAAGCATCTGGTTATTTTTTAGCAAATTGACACTAAGTTTTTTGTTTCCGTATTCGATAACAGCACCCGGAAAAATTCTCCGCGTTACTGTGCCCTGTTCGGTATTTTGATGAATGTCACTGGGGAGAAGTCCTTTTTGAATCAGTTCAAAGAAAAGTTTCTCTCGTCGTTTGGTATCAGTAATTTCGTAAGGATCAACAACAATTAAATTAATTCGTTGCGATGAATAGGCATTGTAATCAGCGATTTGTTCTACAATTGATTTTTGCAGTTTCCTGAATCCGGCAGGAAGCTCGCCTGCCAGATATAGCGTAATATTGACCGGTTTTTCCAGGTTTTCAACCGTATTCTTTGACACTTCAGTAATCGAATACCGTCTTTCGGCAGTCAGGTCAATTCTGAAAAAAAGCCCTCCCGAAATCAGATTTAAAATGAAAATTCCCGTCAGGATAATGATCCCATTTTTGATTTCTTTTCGGAGATTGACTTTGTGAAAATGAATTATCCGGCTGGTGAGGAAAAGGAACAGTGCTACCGCTGTGATAAAATAAACCAGATCGCGTGAGTCAACCACACCCCGGCTGATGGATACGTAATGTTCATTAACCCCAAAGTTTAGAATAAATTGCTGGGTTGCAGAGGGGAGAGGCATGGAACCAACCAGGTCGAAACCCAGATAGGCAACGAACGAAAGAGCAATGGCTAAAAGGAATGAAAAGATCTGGTTATCAGTGAGCGATGAAGCCAGCAGCCCAATGGCAACGTAGATGGCTGCCAGAAAGAAAAGGCCGAGATATGCACCCCAGGTTCCGCCAGTATCGATGCTGCCGATTGGATTGCCCAAAACGAAAACAGAATAGTAAGAAATGAGCGTAGGCAAGAGCGAGAAAATGACCAGCAGCAGTGCCGCCAGATATTTGGCCAAAACCAGGTTAAGTGCAGAGATTGGTCGTGTCAATAAAACTTCCATGGTTCCCAACCGTTTTTCTTCAGCAAACATCCGCATGGTAATGGCCGGAACCAGAAACAGATATACCCAGGGCGCCAGAGAAAAGAGCCCGTCGAGAGAGGCATATCCACCCTCCAAAATGTTATAGCTTCCGGGGAAAACCCACAGAAAAAGACTTGTAGCCAGCAGAAAAACCACAATAACCACGTATCCGGTCAGCGAACCAAAAAAACTGGATATTTCTTTTTTTAACAGACTAAACATGTTTTAAGAAATTGATGACAATATTTACTATTGTTGTGATTTCAATTTTTTCACCATCAAATCAGCTGCTCTTTTGGAAGCGCCTGCTTCTCCAAGTTTTTCCCGCATTTCACGGTAATTGTCAAGCATCTGCTTTTCATATCCGGCGTCGTACAAAATCCTGCTCAACTCGGCAGTAACTTTGTCCAGCGTAAAATCCGACTGGATTAACTCGGCAACAGCCCAGCGTCCTAAAATGATGTTGACCAGCGAAACCCAGGTCGATTTCAGGAAGTAGGTTCTGAAAAACTGGAAAAGCCAGTTGGGTTGCAGCTGGTAAACTACAACCTGCGGAACGTTTAAAATGGCTGTTTCCAGGGTTGCTGTTCCCGAAGAAACAATGGCTGCACGGCTGTGAATCAAAATGTCGTAGGTTTTGCCCCAAATCACCGGAACCTGATATCCTTTCATAAAAGGCTGGTATTTTTCGATGCCCATGTTGGGCGCTCCGGCTATCACACACTGATATTCGGGAAACTGAGCCGCTGCCTTTAGCATAGTAGGCAGTAATACACTGATTTCGCTCTTCCGGCTTCCGGGCAAAATGGCCAGAATGGGTTTTTCGTCCAGCTGGTTCTCTGTTCTGAAACGGGTATGATCGGCAGGCGTCATTTTCTCCAAAATGGCATCGAGAAGCGGATTGCCCACATAATTTACCCGGTAATCAAACTTCCGGTAAAACTCGGTTTCGAAAGGCAGGATGGTGAACATTTCGTCAACCCAGGCTTTCACTTTGTGAACCCGCGACTGTTTCCAGGCCCATATTTTGGGCGATATGTAATAAAACGTGCGTATCCCGTGGGCTTTCGCAAATTTAGCCATCCGGAGGTTAAACCCCGGGTAATCAATCAGGATGAGGACATCGGGCTTGAATTTTAGCAAATCGGTTTCGCAAAACCGGAAATTCTTTTGGATGGTGCGAATATTGAGAATTACCGGAACTAAACCCATAAAAGCCATATCGCGGTAATGCTTCAGTACAGTCATTCCGGCTTGCTCCATCAGCTCGCCTCCAAATCCGCGGAACTCTGCCTGAGGATCAAGTTTTGTAATTTCTTTGATCAGGTTTGAGGCATGCAAATCGCCAGAGGCTTCACCAGCTAAAACGTAATATTTCATCGGGTTCCAGGTTCCGGGTTTCAAATTTCCGGTTAAATTAATTTCGTGATCAGCACAACAAAAGCATAAACAAAGGTGGCCATGATAACGCCACGGGCTGCCATATCCAGTTTGTTCCGGTAGAAAAGGAAGAAAAAGCCCAGGTTTGGAAATACACAAAGACTGAGTAATTTGAGCAGAATCTTCATTTCCCAAAAGCTTTTCAGAAAATCAGAAAATCCCATTGTGCTGTATTTTATCTGATATGTGATCAAAAATATGATCAGAGGCGACAGCGTTCCAATAAGCCACCCGATGAAAATACGGTCGAACGGGCTTCGTTTTTTCCAGTTCATGTTAAAACCTCCAGCTTTTCATTTCTTCAAAAGTCTGGTAGCAGGTCATGTCGGCATTCACCGGAACCACAGAGACAAAACCACTTTCGAGAGCAGTAATATCGGTATCTTCCACATCCTCTTCAAAGTTTTTGAAATAACCCGACATCCAGAAGTAATCGCGTTTGTGGGGATCGGTGCGCTTGTCGTATTCTTCCACCCATTTCCCTGAAGTTTGCCTGCAAACGCGTATTCCTTTTACTTCCCCTTTGGGAATGTTTACATTCAGGCATACAAAAGGAGCAAGTCCGTTTTCGGCAACCTGCTGAAATACCCGGGCAACATAAATTTTTGCTCTTGAAAAATCGGCTTCCGGATCATAGTCATTCAGCGAAAATCCGATGGATGGAACTCCGTGAATACATCCTTCGATAGCGCCGCCCATTGTCCCCGAATAAACTACGCTGATTGATGAATTTGAACCGTGGTTAATACCCGAAACTACAAAGTCGGGGTAGCGGTCGAGCAACTGGTTAAAAGCCAGCTTCACACAATCAACCGGAGTTCCGGTGCATTTGTAGATCAGCAGTCCCGGCTCATCGGTAATTTTATTAACCCTGATCGGATGATCGACGGTAATGGCATTCGACATTCCCGACCGATGGCTATCGGGTGCAACCACCACCACATCGCCAAAAAGGCGCATCACATCGGTAAGTTCTTTCAATCCTTTGGCCGAAACGCCATCGTCATTGGTAATTAATATCAGCGGACGTTCGCTCATAACTTATTTTTTGAGTGCACACAAAGATAAATGAATGTACCTGACAAAAACCGGTCGCGACAATATTTCGGAAAAATAAGTAGCCGGACATGAGGCTGTTTAAGTTTTATTTGACAGTTGTGCCAGGGAAATTTTCAAACAAGTCCTTCAATTAAACTTCGGATCAGGAAGAATTGTTTTATAGCCAGACAAATCAATACTGAAACCATGGAAAAGCTAATTAATTCAGTCAGTTGGGTTGAAATTCCCGTTCTCAATTTCGAGAGGGCAAAAGAGTTTTATTCCCGGATTTATGAATACGAGATGTATGAAACAGTAATGGGCGACTGCCGGATGGGATTTTTGCCGATGGACCCGGAATCGATGGGCGTTGGTGGTGCCATTGTTCAGGGGAATGGTTATATCCCCTCGTCAATGGGTGCAAAGGTTTACCTCAACGGAGGAAGAGACCTTCAGAATGTTCTTGACCGGGTAAATGCCTGTGGAGGAGAAATCCTTGTTCACAAGACGAAGATTGCCGATGATCATGGTTTTTTTGCCGTTTTTGAAGATACAGAAGGCAATCACGTGTCATTGCATTCGAGGGAGTAAAATGGAATGATGTTTGTTCGCTGTGTGGTAACTGATCAGGGAAAATTTCGGTTTTTCCCTGATTTTTTAGGCACTCATTTTAGAGAAAGACTGTTTCCTCCAGTTAATTTTTTAGCCTGATAACAAATTCATCGCCGTTTTTCCACTTCCTGGT
>CAYRBM010000087.1:0-22278 GCA_964422425.1 uncultured Odoribacter sp. | reverse complement strand
TTCGGATAATTCTAACCAGCTATCAATCTGGGACTTTTAACCGGACACTAGTGATAATATTTCAATGTTAACCATACTGTCTATATTATTGGTGCTAACACGTAAATATACGCAATTGTATCCTTTAATCAGATATGATTACTACGTTTGGACATAACAACATAGCCGGCTTTTTTAGGGAAGGTCAACTCACCTGGCCGGTTACAACACCGGGTAGTGTCCAGGAAACCGGGCAGTTACATCACTTTTAAATCGACCCCCAGCAACAGCAGGATAATCAGCGCCAGGCCCACCACAATGCGGTACCAGCCAAATACTCTAAACCCGTGTTTCTGCAAAAAGGTAATGAAGGTTTTAATGGCAATCATGGCCACGACGAAAGCCACCAGGTTTCCAACAATCAGGATGTCGATATTTTCGGCATTAAAATGGCGGTAGTCTTTCAACAGTTTGTAGGCCGATGCGGCGGCCATTGTTGGAACGGCCAGGAAAAACGAGAATTCAGCTGCGCTGGTTCTGCTCAGTTTCTGCTGCATCCCACCAATGATGGTGGCTGCCGAGCGCGATACCCCCGGAATCATGGCAATGCACTGCCACAAACCAATTTTCAAGGCTTTGTTGTAAGTAACTTCCTGTTCATGGTTTCCCTTGTTGAACCACTTATCGACAAAAAGCAGTAAAACTCCGCCAATTAGCAGCATAACGGCTACCACCATCACGTTTTCGAGCAGGCTGTCGATGAAATCACCGGCCAGGAATCCGATAACGGCGGCAGGCAGAAAAGCCACAAACAGCTTTTGATAGAATGACCAGCTTTGGAGGAAACGCCGCCAGTAGAGCACCACCACCGAAAGGATGGCCCCGAACTGAATGTTTACCGTAAACGCTTTGGTAAACTCGTTGATTTCGGTTCCCAAAAGGGCTTCGGTAATAATCATGTGCCCGGTCGAGGAGATGGGCAGGAACTCGGTGATTCCCTCTACAATGGCAATAACAACGGCTTCAAATAGGGTCATGTTTTTAGGCTTCTGGCTTCCTGCCACTGTCTCCCGGAATCGTTTCCAGACAAGGGCATTGGCCGGTTCTTATTTTTTCCGGGCGTAAAAGTAAGTTTTTCCTTCGCTCCGGTGATCAAAATTGTAAATTTCCTTATCGCTATGCCGGTTGTAAAAAGCAAGCATGGCCAAATCGCCGGCACAAAACAACGAATGCAGGCACATCACACTCAGGAAAAAATACATCAACTGGCTATCCTGAAAATAAAACAGGCCAACCAAACATACCGCTTTTACAACCACCAACGGGGCCAGCGCTACCACATGAAAAGCGCCTTTGCTCACCACTTCGCGGTCGGCCAAAGCGTAAAAGATGAATTTTTTCAGAATGACCCCAAATGAAATTCGCCGCGCCCCGGTGAGCAGGTAGGCCAGGGCATGAATGAGTTCGTGAATAATGATGAGTGCCGTGAATGAAAAAACAAGGCTTAACCCAATGGTGGTGATTAGTTCAGCATGTCTTTTAATGGCCAGCACAATGCCGCGGGTGAAGAAAAACACAAAAATCAGCATCATAACGACTTGGTAAACCGAGTAGATGCGAATGATGCGTTTCTCAAGGTGGATTTGTTCCATCACAAAATCGCGCAAATGCTGATGCGAAACTTCAGCCAGCAATTCGAAATCGCTGCTGCTTTGCAATTCTTCAGGAGTTAATTTCCGGCTCATATCCTGTTCTCGTTGCGAATAATTTCAGAAAGTGCTTTCAGGTTAATCAGTTTAATGGAGAAGGCAAAAAGTATGCTCACCGCTACCATCAGGGAGAATCCGGCGACCCAGTTGACGATTTGCTTGCTCAGGAATCCGGCCAGAAAAACAAACCCGGTGAATAGGGTTATTTTCCCGATCAGCCGGTAGTTTATCGGTAGTTTCAGGAGCGAAACAGCCAGCAAGATTTGTGCAATGGCTGTGAATAACTGCGTGGCCAGACTTGCCCAGGCAGAACCAAGCGCCTGAATTTCCGGAATAAGGATCAGGTTCAGGCCGATGTTAATTCCCATTCCGGTAACCGCCATCCAGTTGAGCTGGCGAATGCTGCCGTTGGCGGTAAGTAAAGTCCCGAATATGTAGGTGGTGGCGATTCCAAGGAAACTAATCATCAGTATCCGGAAGATGGAAGCAGATAATTCGCTGTTGCTGTATTTCAGCAAAACCATGATTTCGTGATCGTAAAATCCGGAGGAAAGGCTGATGATGGTGGCTGGCACAAAAAGCAGCAAAAAAGAGAATTGCACCATCGGGCCAATGTCTTCTTTTTGCTTGATCATGCGCGCAAAAATGGGTAGAAGTAAGCCTCCGAACAGGGCTCCGAACATAGAGAAAGCATCGAAAAGACGAAAAGCATGGGCATAAATTCCGGCCTGTTCTTTACCGTTCTCAAGCATTCGTTCCAACATCACCGAGTCGATCCGGTTATAAAACGACATCAATAAAATGAGCAGGGCGTAAGGGTAACTTTTTTTCAGAAAGGCGACGAAAAAGCGCCGGTCGAAATGAAATCTTAATTTGCCGGTATAGTACAGCACCACTGCAAAAGTTACCAAACTGGCAATAAGGTAAGCAGCCGACTGGGCATAAACGAACCATTCGATACGGAACTTGTGCCCGGTAACGTTGGTAAACAACAGCACCGAGCAGATTATAATCATTAAGGTGCGGTCGAGAACCGAGAGCAGGCTGTCGGTTTTAAAAAGATGCATTCCGCTGATGTTCGATCGAAGGTACAGGGTAAACGAAATCAGAAACTGGTTCAGGATTAAAAAAGCGAGCAGGTGCAGTTGCAGCTCTTTGTAGCCGATAATAAGCGCGGTAACGATGCAAACAATGGCATAAATACCGGCCAGCAAAAACTTCAGGCCCACAATATTGCTGATGTGTTTACGAAGCAACTGGCGGTGCTGGGCAATGTTTTTATTGTTGTAGCTGGTAATGCCCAAATCGAGCAGAATGTTCAGGATCATGGAAAAGTTAAGGAGCGAGAAATACAATCCGTAACTTTCGTCGCCCACCATATTTTGAACAGTGAGGTCGATTCCGAATATCCAGAAAGGTTTGATTAAAACATTCAGAAAAAGGAGCAGCAGCAAATTTGTAATAAACTTACGTTTCAATCGGGTAACTTTTTCCGTTAGATTTAAAGTGGCTCAAAAGTAGCAATTTTTTGAACAGACTTTGTACATTTGGTTGGATTTCCATTGTTGCCGAAATTTATGATTATAGCTGTAAATACTCGTTTGCTGATTCAGGGAAAACTCGAAGGAATTGGCTGGTTTACCCGCGAATCGCTTTCACGAATAACGCGCAGCCATCCGGAACATCAGTTTATATTTATCTTCGATCGCCCTTACTCCGAAGAATTTATCTTTTCTGAAAATGTTACTCCGGTTATTCTTAATCCGCCCACGCGTCACCCGGTTTTATGGTTCATCTGGTTCGAACTGCAGATTCCCCGAATCCTGAAAAAGCTTAAAGCTGACCTGTTTTTTTCACCCGACGGGTATTTGTCGCTTCAAACTTCAGTGCCTCAGCTCGCCACCATTCACGATATCAATTTTGCCCACCGGCCCGAAGATTTGCCCTGGCTGAAGGGTAAATATTACAACTATTATTTCCCGAGGTTTGCCCGAAAAGCCAAACGGATAGCAACCGTTTCGCAATATTCGAAGGAGGACATCAGCCGAACTTACCGGATTGGTGCCGACCGTATTGATGTGGTTTACAATGGCGTAAATACCTTGTATCATCCTTCTTCAGAAGAGGAGAAACACGAAACAAAAGCCCGCTTTTCGGCTGGTGCCAGCTATTTTTTGTATGTCGGATCGCTGCATCCCCGGAAAAACATCGACGGACTTTTGCAAGCTTTTGAGGCGTTTCGTGAAGCTGTGAATACCGATACCAAATTGCTGATTGTGGGCGAAAGTATGTTTAAAACCGGATCAATTACCCGTACTTTAGGGAAAATGCGCCATAAAAATGAGGTTGTTTTTACCGGACGCCTTTCGACTGAAGATTTGCGCCAGGTTTTAGGGGCAGCAATGGCGCTGACTTTTGTTCCCTTTTTCGAGGGATTCGGAATACCCGTCATTGAGGCAATGAGCGCCGGAGTTCCGGTGATTTGCTCCAATACCACTTCGCTGCCCGAAGTTGGAGGCGATGCAGTTTATTACGTCGATCCTTTTTCGACCGGACAAATTACCGGTGCAATGACGGAGGTTTCGCAAAATCAAAGGCTTCGCGAGGAGCTAATCGCAAAAGGGTTTATTCAGAAAGAAAAATTCAGCTGGGATAAAACAGCTGAGCTGCTTTGGAATAGTATGCTGAATTGCTTAATCCAATAATCGATTGTGTACCTGATGATCAAAAACAATCTTCAATCGTGCCTGCAGGCCGGTAGGGTAGAAGCCGGATGCGATGAGGCTGGCCGTGGTTGCCTGGCCGGACCGGTGTTTGCTGCGGCTGTTATTCTTCCTAAAAATTTTGAGCATGACCTTTTGAACGATTCGAAAAAACTGACCGACAAACAACGATATGCCCTTCGTCCGGTTATTGAAGAAGCAGCCTTGTCATTCGCTGTTGGAATTGTGGATCATCAGGAAATTGACCAGATCAACATTTTAAATGCTTCATTTCTGGCGATGCACCGGGCAATTGACCGGCTAACCCTAAAACCAGACCATTTGCTCATTGATGGAAACAGGTTTAAAGCCTATCCGGGAATTTCGCATACCTGCATCGTAAAGGGCGACGGTAAATTTTTATCGATCGCAGCAGCATCGGTACTTGCCAAAACCTATCGTGATGATTTTATGGATTCCATTCATCCACAGTACCCGCAATACGACTGGATCAGCAATAAAGGCTATCCTACGCTGCACCACCGAATGGCCGTCCGTGAATTGGGTATTTCGCCTTTTCACCGCAAATCGTTTGCCGGTCAGGCCGACCAGTTGCGTCTTGATTTCTGAATGTGCTAAAAAGAAAAGCAGGAAGATAAAGAATCCAGTTCATTACCTTCCTGCTTTGTTATCAGTTTGCCGTTACCCGGCTTCCTAAATCTTGTTAGTCTTCGTCGTCAGCTCCTCCGGCGTCATCATCGTCATCATAATCGTCATCATCATAGCTGTCGTCATCATCGGCAACATCGTCAACTTCATCCACGTCGGCGCTTCCGGCCAGAATATCATCATCGCCATATTTGCCTTCGTAAGCTTCCTTCGCGCTGTCTTTAAGCGTACCAGTGCTGTCGAAGTCGTCATCGTCTTCAACAATTCTTTCGGCTTCAAACACAGTCATTCTGACCAGGTAATACTTGTCATCGGTTTCAAATGGCAACGCGCTTACCCTTTTCCCCTCTTTATTTGTGAAATAGATGAGGTTTTCGCTGTATCCACTGGGGTATTCAAGCTTAATGCGTTCCTGAATTTCCGGATCAAGTTTGTCGTAATCCTTAATTACTCTGGGTTTATTTGGATTCATGGATTGATATTTTTAGTGCAATTATATGAAAAAATTTAATACTACTTCAAGTGCCGAAAATAAATGAAAATCTATTTTGAATGCAACTTTTTTCAGTTTATAAAGAAATTTTTATTCGGGTCACGAAAAATCAATCATGGCTTTAATTACGCCGTCGCGATAATCAGCAACGAGATCAAAGGCTTGCTGAGTTTGTTCCGGTAAAAAATGATGGGTGACCATTTGGTCTACCGGAAGGCCATCTTCTACCAGTTCGATTGATTTCTCCATGCAATGATTTTGGCGCCGGACGTTGTGAATGGAAATTTCGTTCCGGCGCAACACATCCATGTTGATGGTGTATTGCCCATGTGGCGGAATCCCAACTAAAATCAGTTTACCTCCGGGCTTTAAGATGTGGGTTGCATCGTCAACGGCTTTTTGCTCACCGCTGCAATCAAACACCACATCGAGTAACAGAGGTTCGGTTTGCTGTACAGTTTCCTGCGGATCGGCTGCAAACGGATTGCTCACCACCGATGCGCCCAGTTCCTTCGCTTTGTTGCGACGATATTCCAATGGTTCAAACACGTATATATTGCCGGTATTTTGCATCCGGAGCACCATTAAAACACTCAACCCGATCGGACCTGCTCCAAAAATGCCAACCGTTTTTCCACCGAAATTGGTCTGAGCCATTTCGACACTGTAGTTGCCGATGGTTAACGGCTCGATGAGGGCGGCGGTGGTAGCGTCGAACTTGTTGTTTACCGGGAAACAGGTAAAAGACGGCATGACGATGTATTCAGTCAGGCAGCCATCCAACTGTCCGGGGCAACCCAAAAAACGGTTTTTCCTGCACGTGTGTGGTCGTCCGGCCAAACATTGGTCGCATTCGCCGCAATTCACGCTGGGGTCAATAGCTACCAGATCGCCCGGCTTGAGGTGAGTAACGGCACTCCCGACTTCCTCTATAATTCCGGAGCATTCGTGTCCGACAGCAAATGGAAATTCGACGACCTGTGACCCGATTTTCCCTTCGATGAAATAATGAATATCCGAGCCACAAACACCAACGGTTTTGATTCGGATCAACACTTCGTCGGCCTTTTGTAAAGCAGGTTTGGGTTTGTTGATCAGTTCGATTTTGCGAATTCCGGTTAAAACCAGTGTCTTCATGATTGAATGTTTTAGGATTCAGGAAATTAGTGCCAAATAATGAAAAAAACAGGTGATAATGACCAGATGGGGCAGAATTATTTTTGTCTGCTTCGGTTCTGCTATTTATCACATTTTTTCAAATCGCGAATCCATTACTTTGCCTCAAATTAAATCCTCGGAATCATGTATGGAAAAATAAAACAAGACTTGACCCAAACCCTTCAGGAACTGAAGGAACAGGGACTTTATAAAAACGAACGGATCATCACTTCGTCACAAAGTTCTCAGATTACGGTTTCGGGCAATAAGCCGGTACTGAACTTTTGCGCCAACAATTATCTTGGGTTAGCCAATCATCCTGAAGTTGTGAAAGCAGCACAGGATACGATGGATACCTGGGGTTTTGGCCTTTCGTCGGTTCGGTTTATCTGCGGAACTCAGCAGATTCATAAGGAACTGGAAGAAAAAGTTTCGGCCTTTTTGGGTACTGAGGATACCATTTTGTATTGTGCAGCTTTTGATGCCAACGGAGGTGTGTTTGAACCGCTGCTGGGTGAGGACAGCATCATCATTTCCGACGAGCTGAACCATGCCTCCATTATTGATGGCGTACGTTTGTGTAAGGCTCAGCGGGCCCGCTATAAACATGCCGACATAGGCGAACTTGAAAATTGCCTGAAGGAAGCACAAAATGCAAAATACCGGATGGTTGTTACCGACGGGGTTTTCTCGATGGACGGTGATTTGGCTAAATTGCCCGAGATTGTGGAATTGTGCGAAAAATACGATGCCTTACTAATGGTTGATGACTCTCATGCTTCAGGATACATTGGCCCGACAGGCCGGGGAACAGCCGAACATTTTGGGTTATTGGGCAAGATCGACATCATTACCACTACTTTTGGAAAAGCATTGGGCGGAGGAAACGGCGGGTGTACTTCGGGTAGAAAGGAAATCATCGAGATGCTTCGTCAGCGGTCGCGGCCTTATTTGTTTTCGAATACTCTGGCTCCGGCAACTGTTGGTGCAACTTCGAAGGTTCTGGATTTACTCACTGAATCAGCTGAGTTACCTGCCCGGACAATGGAGAATGCCAATTATTTCCGCAGCAAAATGGAAGCTGCTGGTTTCGATTTGGTGAAGGGAACTACGGCTATTGTTCCGGTGATGATTTACGACGCCCCGCTTGCGGTTAAATTTGCCGACGAACTGCTTAAAGAAGGCATTTATGTGATTGGATTTGTTTATCCGGTTGTTCCGAAAGGACGTGCCCGTATCCGGGTTCAGCTTTCGGCTGCGCATACCAAAGAGCAGATTGATCAGGCCATAGGCGCTTTTATAAAAGTGGGCAAATCACTTCAGATTATCAAATAGCAACCAATTCAGTTCTGAATAAATAGTGAAAGGCTGTCGGAGAATTATTTCCGACAGCCTTTTATATATAGTACAATCCGGAGGGTAGTTACCCCGAAGATTGCCAGAATTCGTTCATTCCGTCAAGAGTCGCATAAAATCAGGGAAGTAATGAAATGTTGAAATTCAGTTCAACACTGGCATTTCCCGAAACTGCCACATTGTTCATCTGCAAACCTGAAATAAGGCTGCTGGCTGTAACTAATCCTTTGTAGCTAAGTTGACCGGATGAAGAATATTGCCCGTAGGAAACCACGTATAATTCGTACTGTCCTTCATCTAAAAACGAAAGCTGATAGGTACCGTCGGCGTTAACCTTTGAACTTGAAACAGCTTTGGCAAACAGGATGTTGCTGCTTCCCTGGGCCTGGGTTTCGGTGGCGGCATTGAATTCGCTTTTGCGATAAGCATAGACAACCATCTGGCCGCTGCTGCTCAGGTAATTACTGGCCTTTCCTTTAATCTCGCCGCTTTTTTCCTGAACAACCACCCGAAGCGAATTAGTTAACTCGGCATTGGTAACCAGCTTAAATTTCGAGCCTGAAGTCTGGTTTTCATTGTAAACAATTGATTTGCGAAGGTCGAAATCAATCACCAAGTTGGTTGAACCGCCGGAGGTTACCATAAAACTTTTGGTAAGGGTAACTTCGGCTGAGGAAGAAGTCGATGCATTCAGGTTGTGTTTAACGTTGGTTTTATCTAAAACATAGCAACCGGGCGCATTTCCTGACGCATCTTTCTCAAAATCCAAAACCAGCGAAACAGTGCTGTAGGTATCGGTTTGAACCTGACCTGAAAACAACATCTGAGTTTTTCCGGAGTGAAGGTCGGAGATTTTAATGGTCTGTTTTTGGAAGCCTTCAACAGATTGTCCATCAATTTTCACCGCAGCAACTGTTACAAAAGTGCCCTGAATGTTGGCATCGTCCGAAGGGGCATCTGTTATTTTAACTGAAAGTTGTCCACTGGTTTGGGTTGAGTTTTCGTCTTCTGAACATTGAATATTAAGCAGTGAAACAACGATGGCAAGAGCCAAAAGCAAAGTTTTCGTTTTCATAACTGTTGTATATAAATTGTTTAGAAAAAGATATTCATGAGATGTAAAAGTTCGAACAAAGAGTTTTAGTCAACTCTATTTAACCTGAATAACAGCGTATTTTGAGATTCTCCAGAATTCTTCTGGATTTTCGATTTGAAGGTAGGCTACCTGTCCGTTTTCTTCAACGAAAGAATACGAGTTAAGCGGATGTTCTGAAATTACCTTTGCCTTTTTTGCATTTAGCGGGATGGTCTTTGTGTTACGGATATCCAGTTCGGTAAAATGTTTCGGATCAAAGTTTTCCTGGATGGCTTTACTGCTGCCAAGTCCAAGCAGACCTCCTTCACGGTCAACAATACCCTCTTCTTTCAACTCTTTGAAAGTTCCCGTAATTACGTGAGCTGTATTCAGCTTGTCGGTTTTTTCAACGATTACTTTTTGCTTGTAGCTAATCGTATCGGCTTGCCGGTTCAGGTCGTTATTCATGTTTTCAACCTTTGTGTTGAGTTCAGCAAGACTTATATTTTTGTCTTCAACCATTTTTTTCAGCTCAGCAATTTCTGCATTCTGTCCTTCAATGGTTTCATTCAAAACCTGAAGTCTTTTTTCGTAAGCTTTCATGTTTATTCCTGATTTGCGAAGTTTTTCTTCGAGCTGGGCAATCTTCTTCTCGCTTTCTTCCAGCATGGTATTCATCAGGTTCACATCGTCAATAAGCGCTTGTTTGCGGTTTTTACTTCCCTCTGCCGGAGCCATCGAAATTTTGTTTCTTTTTTCCTTGATGAAACGGAGGGATTGTTCTACTTCGGTAAAGGTGTTTTCCAGATCATTCAATACAGAATCTCGTTCGACCATCATTTGGGAGAGGTTTTCCTTGTCGGCCATCAGCGCACTGATTTCTGCATTTTTTTGCTTGGAGTAAAAAGCTCCGCCAATTAATAATCCGACCAGTAAAACGGCAGCAACTACAATGGTTACCATTTGGGTTTTTTGAGTCTTTTCCATAATTTTTTGTTTTAAATGAATAATTATTTCTTTTCGATTTGTTTTTCAACTCGATTTCGGGAAAAGACATGGCAATGGCTATGCCATCATCAGGAATTGTTTGTAAGTTGCTTGTTGTTAGTGTTTTGAGGGATGAGTACAGTAGGACTCTTTTCTCAATTTGAGAATACCTAACCGGGGTAGCAGCAAAAATGATAATTTAAGGAAGTACTATTCTTTGCTGTCTTCCTTTAACATGCGGTAAATGGTTGCCACGCCAATGTCGAGTTTTTCGGCCACGAGTTTGATGTTATTTTCGTATTTGCCCAGAAACTTCCGCACAATCCGGATGTCGTATTCACGCAGGGTCAATTCTTCGCTCAGCAAATCGTCGGATAAACTTTGACCTTTCCCAAAAATGAGGTGATCGGCAGTTATCTCATCCCGGTCAGCCAATGTGACGGCCAGTTCAATAACCGATTTCAATTCGCGGATATTTCCGGGGAAAGAGTAGGTGAGCAGGAGCTTGGAAGCTTCCGGAGTCAGTGTTTTTGAGGGCATCTTGTTTTCCTTGCAAAATACTTCGACGAAATGCTTGGCGAGTATGATCACATCGTTTTCGCGGTTGCGCAGCGGAGGCAACTCGATGGGGAGTCCATAAAGGCGGTAATACAGATCTTGTCTGAAGTTTCCCTTTTTAATTTCTTCCAGCAAATCTTTATTAGTTGCAATAATGATCCGGCAATCGATTTTTACCGGGGTATTGCTGCCAATCCGGATGATTTCTTTTTCCTGAAGGGCACGCAGGAGTTTGGCCTGAATTGAAATATCCATTTCCGCTAATTCGTCAAGGAAAAGTGTGCCTCCGTTGGCTTCTTCAAATTTCCCGATCCGACGAAAAGTGGCCCCGGTAAAAGATCCTTTCTCATGTCCAAAAAGTTCACTCTCAACCAGTTCTTTGGGAATGGCAGCCACATTTACCGGGACGAAAGGTTGTTTGGCCCTGTTCGAATTGTAGTGAATCGCTTTGGCAACCAATTCTTTCCCTGTTCCGGTTTCTCCGGTAATGGTTACGGTGATGTTTGTCCGGATGGCTTTTTCAATTAGCTCATCAATCTTTTGAATGGCGGGACTGTTGCCAATGATGGTATTCTGATCGGTATATTTTCGCTTAACTTCCTGCCGAAGGGTGACGATTTCCTTTTTCAGGTTACTGCCCTGGCGGATGTTGCTTACTGTATTTAGTAAGCGTTCGCGGATGTCTTTTGACTTCACAATGTAGTCGAAAGCACCGTTTTGCAGCAAGGTCACCACCACTTCAATGTCGTCCTGCTCCGAAATCAGGATAATCTGAATGTCGTCGTTCATTTCCCGTATTTGCCTCAGCACGTCGAGACCTTTCATGTCGGGCAGCCGGTAGTCAAGCGTGACCACGTCGGGTTGCAAATGCAGATGGTCGAGGCAATCCTTGCCAGTGGTGAACGATTGTATTTCGTAATCGGGGTTAAGCGACAGGGTATGAACCAACAACCGATTGTACCATTCATCGTCCTCAACCACAAATATTTTGAAAGGTTTTTCTGCCATTAGTATTTCCCCAGGGTTCAAACTTCATTTGTTTCAGGCAAGTTAACAAGTTTTTGTCAGAAATTCCGATCTGTTTTCTCAAAATGAGAATAAAGCTGCAATCGGCATTACCTCGGATCAAGCTCCTGCTTCAGAAATGTACTTACGCTGATCAGGATTTTTTCAATCTCGGCAATTCGCATGTTTAGCTCATCCGGATCGAAAGTTTCCGATTGGTTTTCGAGTTCTTTTAATTTACGGTATAATTCACTTGCCATCATGTGTTTGGCGGGTGCTGCCAGTTTGTGGGCTGTCTCTGCAAGGCCCGGTCGGTTTAGATTTTGAAGGTCCACCCGAAATTTATCCAGCGCCTCTTCACCTGACCGGATAAAAATCCGGATCATTTCATTGCGAAAAGCAACATCTCCACCGGTCAGCCGGGTGAGTTCTTCCAGGTTGATGTGCGGTTTTTCGCTCAATTTAAGTTCGGGATCGCTGGTCTTTTCGGGAATAAATTTCAGGAAGGTTTCCCTCAAATCTCTTTCGGGAAAGGGTTTGGGCAGAAAGGCGATCATGCCTGCCTGCCCGATTTTTTGAATGTCTTCCGGTCGCGTAGTGGCGGTTAAGGCTATAATTCGCGAAGATGGATCCCGCCTCAAAATTTGTTTCGCGGCTTCAAACCCGTCCATTACCGGCATTCGGATATCCATCAGGATTGCATCGAACGAGTTTTTAGCAGCCAGTTCACAGGCTTCCAGTCCGTTGTGTGCTTCGGAAAAAGCGATTTCCCAGTTTCCCAGAATATTTTTGATCAGGTAAAGGTTAAATTCCTCATCGTCAACCACCAGAACGTGGAGTTTGCGGAACCAGCCGGGAACAGCAAAAGGTTCTTCATCCTTATTTACTGCATGGTCCGGATTTCCTTTTCGGTAGGGTATTTGAATTTTAAATCGGGTGCCTCTCCCCACGGTGCTTTCTGTTTCAATATTTCCATCCTGAAGGAGGATTAACTTTTTAACGATGGCTAGTCCCAGTCCGGCGCCACGCTGCTTTTGCGTTAAGTCGTTGCCAACCTGCACAAACTCATCAAATATTTTCGGTAAATCTTCCTTCGAAATTCCAATTCCGGTATCGGAAACTTCAAGGTGAAGCATGTATTGCTCCTCCTTTTCTTCAACGGAGGAAGTCAGGGTAATTTTTCCCTGATTGGTGAATTTGATGGCGTTTGAAATCAGGTTGATCAGGATTTGCTTCAGGCGAATCGGATCTCCCTTGAGTACCATTTTTTCATCTGCATTGTTTCTGACCACCAATTCCAATCCCTTTTCGTGTGCCGAATAGGTGTGAAGGGTAAAAACTTCTTTGAAAATTTCATCAGGAAGAAAATCGATTTGCTCAATGTTCATTTTTTGCGATTCGATTTTCGAGAAATCGAGGGTGTCGTTCACCAGGGCCATCAGGTGGCTGGCTGATTGGTGTACCACTTCCAGATCGGAGGTCATCCCGGGTGGATTGTCTTTGCGAAGCATTTGGCTGGTTAGCCCGTAGATGGCATTCACCGGTGTGCGCATTTCGTGACTCACGGTAGCCACAAAAGTTTCCTTTGCTTTGGCCAGGCTTTCAGCTTCGGCTTTGGCTTTTTTCAATACCTGTTGGTACGCCCGGCTTTTTCGCAGGTTTTGAAAAAACAAAATCAGGATAAGGAACAGGAACAGAACTGCCGCAATGGTAAAAAAGGCCATGCGTTGGTAGGTTTGCCTGGCCATCAGGTCGGCTTCGCGGGTTTTGACCATCAGCCGCTGCTGTTCACTGTTTTCAAGCAACCTGATGTGATTGTTGAGTTGTTGGGTTATTTGGATGTTTTGCCCGAACAAAGAAGCCTCTTTCGTCTGAAGCTGTTTGGTTTGGGTGACAATTTGCTTTTCGATGCCCGCAATCTCTTTTTTTATGATTTCCTTTTCCCCTGATTTGTCAATAATTATCGGACGTTTGGTGGTGGTGTCTTTCTTACCGAACAGTCGCTTTAAGAAACTCTTTTTTTCTTCGGGTTTAAACCGAATGGTGTCGGGCTGAATGAAAGTGGTATCAATTTTTGAATAGAGGTTCGAAAATGATTCATGAGCATTGTTTTTGGTACGATGGAGCGCCCTGATTTTGTCCCAAACAAGTAATTTCTGGCTGGCCAGTAAAGCGATGGAATCGAGATGGTTTATTTCAGGTGATCCCGGATCGGAATATTCGGAGAGTTGCCTGATTTTTTCCTGAATGGAATCGCCCAACTGACGATACGATTTCAGGAAGGATGCATTTCCACTCAAACTGTAAAGCCTGATGTTATTTTCAACCTGGTTTAAATCGGATGCAATGTCTTTAATCAGGAGTAATTTGAGGTCGGGACGGGCTTCCTTATGAATGGTGTCGATGATTCCGGAAAGGCTCTGATAGGCCAGATACCCTGAAATGCTAACCGTTACCGCAATACAAATGGTTAAAACAATAATCTGTATTTGAATCTTCAAATTCTTCATCACCTAAAAGTACCTCTTTTGATGACTTTTTGTTCAGCGATTGCGACGAATTCGATGCAATACAAGTCGTGATGATACGAATTGCATCCCGCGATTGAAAAACAGCTAGTAGTATTTACTTTCTTTCAGGTACTCGTAAATGGTTGTGACCATCAGCAACAGCAGGAAGAAGTAAGAGAAATCTTCTACCGGAATATTGATGATCCGGATATTCAGAATATGCAGGTTGTTGTATTCAACCACCGGAAGCGAAGTCAGGATTCCGTTTACAATGAGGAAGGGTAACAGCGAAACAAAATAGGCAAAGTAAAACTTGGTAATGTGCGGTTTAAATCGGTTGCGAAAAACAGTGTAGGTGAGATAAACGCACGAAAACAGAAAGGTAATAAAGGTGTATGCCTGATGCCGGTTGAAATAGCTGATGAGTGCGAATGCAACGATCAGGAACAGGCTGAGAACCAAAAAATGATTGGCAAACTCATATTTGCGTAAATAAAACTTCAATACCTCGTAGATGAAAACGCAGGAATAAGGAACTACCAGAAAAAACATCCACTCTTCGACGGGCAATCCCATGATGTCTTTCCCGATTACATATTCAGGATTGAATCCCCAAATACGTGATTTGGTGAAATTGATGTCCCACATAATGAAAACGGCTCCGGCGATCAGAATGGCAGGCAGAATGTATTTTAATTTTTTGTAGTACTGCACATTCTTATCGAAGCTGAGGGCCAGAGGGATCGCAATGGTTGCAATCATCACAACGAGGTAGGTGTAATTTTTGAGTTCCATCTGAATAGTTTTAGGTTTTCATTTCGAGCAAAGATAGTTCAATCTGGCAGACAGGCCAATCTTTTAATCCTGCAATTCAAAGCATAAAAAGGGTGCCTGAACATGGTCCGGGCACCCCTTTCAGGATTGTTTAAATCAGGTTTTAAAAGATTTTATATCCGATTCCGATGCCAAAACCAAAGGTATCTTTGCCATAAGATTCCTGGTAGGTTCCCAGTGCATCGGTAAATGATTTAGTATCGTCTTTGTAAGTCGTCAACATCATACCAGCATCGAGCACCAAACGTTTGTTCATGTTCCACTGGAACCCTAAACCTACGGTATAAGAGTCATTGGCATAACTGAAATCACTCTGGTATTGCTCGCTGACACCCATGTTTGAATTAAGGTAACCGGCACTGAGAGCGAAAGCGTCATTCAGTTTATATTCTACGCCAAGGGCTAACTCCACATAGTTTTTATCGATGGTCCGGTCCTGTAGGTAAATGTTCTTGCCCCAGTTTACATTCTTATCAAAATAGAGGGTATAGGAACCTGAAACTTTTAGCGCATCACTAACTTTGTATTCAGCTCCGGCAGCAAGAATAGCAGGAAGGTCGCTTCTGCTTTTTCCTCCATCGGGGAAAAGACCCATATCATCTTTAGTTGTTTCATTGGTCAATTCCAAAGTGGTCTGGAACTCATATTTAAGGCCGATATTTAATTTTTCGAGCGAAATATCGAAACCAATGATCGGAGTAAATCCAGCTCCGGTCTGCTTGGTATCTACTGTCTTATCTCCAAGTTTTGCACTGTTGGTTGTAAGTTGACCAGCAGTTGCAGCCAACGTTGTAGAGGTTGAAATAAATGTCGTTTGTGCACCGGCAATAGTTATTGCATTAATCTGTGCTGTGGTCATCCCGAGTTGCTGAAGTCCACCTTCAATTTGTGCCTTTTGCACATCGTTAATGATATTTGCACCACGTGCCTGGGTAATTGTCATTCCCCCTGCTCCTCCGGAAACCAATTGCTGAAGACTAGCACCTGCTGCGGCAGTGGCCTGTGATTTTGCGGTTGCTACAGCTGCTGCGGCAGTAAGATAGGTTTGGGCTTTTTGTAATTCTTCTTTAGATGCACCAAGCTTAATATTGGACATGGTTCCATTGTAGGTATTTACAGCCGGGAGATAACGGGCGCCACCATAAACTGAAAACATGTCGCTGATTTTGTATGTTGCACCCAGCTGAATTCCCCAAAATACCGAGGTTCCTTCAAAGGCAATATCAACTCCGTAATCGGCTACCGGATATCCCAGCGCAGCCAGACCTGAAAGTGCGGGAACCAGTTGAGCTATCTGTTTTTCAAATGAAGGTAATCCATTGTTGTATTTGGCGCTTCCTCCACCTCCATTTGGCCCAAACCCTGCTGAGAAGGCCCAGTTATCTAATTTATAAACAGCAAAAGCAGTGGGAAACACCGGTGCAGTCACTTCTCCTTTGTACTCAGAATATTTCAATTTGGGACTGCTGGTAATGGTACGGTTTTGAAAAATACTTTGATTTTGAAGGCTAAAATAAAAGCCATTTTTCATTTGGGTCAAACCTGCCGGATTGAAATATACGGCATCCAGATCAGTTGAAGCATTACGCGACAACATTCGCACAAATTGAGCGCTCTGATTGGAGTTTGTGAGAATTCCACCGGCAAATGCGGCGGCGTTCATCAGCAAATAAACCCCGGTAAACAAAACTGCAAATTTCTTCATAAAACGAGTTTAAAGGATTAATTGAAACAAAAATATAAATATTTATGACGAACGAAAATAACAGGTCTGAAAATCAATTAATTGAGAATATTCAAACGAAGTACTTTATTGTTCGAACAAAACAAAGCCCGACTCGGGACGAATCGGGCTAACAGATGAAACTATTTGCATTAAAGATGAATAACTTCGTCGTATGCAGCGGCAGCCGCTTCCATGATGGCCTCACTCATGGTAGGGTGGGGATGAATGGATTTGATCAGCTCGTGTCCGGTTATCTCCAGTTTCTTGGCAACAACCAGTTCGGCAATCATTTCGGTTACATTGCCTCCAATCATATGGGCACCAAGCAACTCGCCGTATTTGGCATCAAAAATTAATTTGACAAAGCCGTCTTTCTGACCTGCCGCACTGGCTTTTCCACTGGCTGAGTAGGGGAATTTACCAACTTTGATTTCGTATCCGGCCTCACGGGCTTTTTGCTCGGTTAAGCCCACTGACGAGACTTCAGGATTGGTATAAGTACAACCCGGAATGGTCGAATAATCGATGGGGTGGGGATTCAATCCGGCAATCTTTTCAACACAGACAATTCCTTCTGCTGAGGCCACATGAGCCAGCGCAGGACCAGCAATAATGTCGCCAATGGCAAATACCGAATCAACATTGGTTTGGTAAAACTCGTTGACTTTAACCCTTCCTTTTTCAATCACAATCCCCAGATCTTCAAGTCCGATATTTTCGATATTGGGAGTAATTCCAACGGCTGAAAGCACGATTTCGGCTTCAATAACTTCTTCGCCCTTCTTTGTTTTTACGGTTACCTTGCACAGTTCGCCCGAAGCATCAACCGATTCGACTGATGCGTTAGTCAGCACTTTCATTTTTAGTTTTTTGAACGAGCGCTCCAGTGTTTTTGAAACTTCCTCATCTTCGTTCGGAACGACATTGGGCATGTATTCAACCAGGGTGACATCGGTTCCAAGGGTTTGATAGAAATAGGCGAATTCGCTTCCAATTGCTCCGGAGCCCACAACAACCATCGATTTGGGTTGCCTGGATAAGGTCATGGCTTCGCGGTAGCCAATGATCTTTTCACCATCCTGCTCCAGATTGGGCAATTCGCGTGAGCGGGCGCCAGTAGCCAGAATAATGTTTTTAGCCGAATGCAGGGTGCGCTTTCCGGTTTCGTCGGTTACTTCCACCGAGTTTTTATCGATGAGACGGCCATAGCCGTGTATCACTTCAATTTTATTTTTGGTAAACAGGAATTGGATTCCTTTGCTCATTCCGTCGGCAACGCCACGGCTGCGTTTCACCATCGCTTCAAAATCAGGTTTTACTTCACCTGAGATTAAAACTCCGTAATCAGCAGCATGTTTGGCATATTCCAGAGCCTGGGCGCTTTTCAGGAGCGATTTGGTAGGGATACATCCCCAGTTGAGGCAGATTCCTCCGAGGTTTTCTTTTTCCACCACACCCACATTCAGGCCCAACTGAGCAGCCCTGATTGCAGCCACATATCCGCCCGGACCACTGCCAATAACTAATACATCGTAACTCATATTGATAGTCTCTTTTTGAATTTTAAAACAAACAGCATAATTAACATTCCTGCGAAAGAAAAGTTCTCGAAGAAGGTGGTAGAAAGGAGGGATATGAAAATAAAAAAGCCGCTTGAGGCGGCTTTCATATCTTTGGGCGAATTAATTAGGGAAGAGCTCTTTCAGTTTTGCTTCAAGCTTTTCGCCTCTCAGTCCTTTGCCAATGATTTTTCCGTCTTTGTCGAGAAGGAAAGTCTGTGGAATGGAATTTACGCCATATAAACGGGCTGGCGCCGATTGCCAGTACTGAAGGTCGGAAACATGCAGCCACGTAAGTTGATCGTCTTTGATGGCCTGCAACCATTCTTCTTTACCCCGGTCGAGCGATACGCCCAGAATTTCGAATCCTTTGGGTTGATATTGTTTGTATAAACGCACTACATTGGGATTTTCCTGGCGGCAGGGGCCACACCACGAAGCCCAGAAGTCGATCAGGACTACTTTGCCGCGTAACGATGAAAGCTGAACAGGTTTTCCATCTGGATCGTTGAGCGTGAAATCGGGCGCTTCAACACCAACCGCTGTTTTCTTCTTTTCAGCAACAATTTCTTTCAGTTTGACCACATACTCCGAATTGGCCAGTTCAGCAGGAAATGAGTTCACGATTGTTTCGAGTTCCGAATCTTCGAGTTGCGGGGCAAGCTGGTTCAGTACAATAAAAGGAGCCACAACCGATGCAGAATGCTCTTTTACAAAGTTTTTAGTGTAAACGGTGTTGTTATCAATCATCGCCTGATAGTCGATTTTTACCTTTTCAGCATCGGCCACATTACCCCCCGACATGGCTGTCTGGTATTTTTGCTGAAGTCCCATTACTTCCTTGTTCAAACGTTCCATTTCGTCAATGTAAAGCTGGAATACATCCTGCGAAGGCGAACCGGTTACTTTGGTATTCTGCAAGCTGTCTTTTTTTGCTTTTACGGTTATGCCTGCATTTTCAAGAAAAAACTGGGCGAAATATTCCTGATCGTTCAGGCGCAGGAAGCGAATATCGGGAACTTCCATTTTTCCCTCGAACGTAAAACTTCCGTTTTTTAAATCTACGGTGTCAATCGGAGCTGGCTGTCCTTCGGAGAGTTTAAGCAGGTAAACTTTGCCGGTTTCAACTCCATCAATCGTTCCTTTGATGGTAAATTTATCTTTTGCCGATTGGCAGGAAACGATTGCCAGGGCTAGTGCCAGAATTGCTAAAACATTTCTCATTTGATTCATTTTATAGTTGTTAATCATTCTTTCTGATTTGGTTGTAAAAGTCGAGTAATTTTTTGGCTGCAACAAACGACGAAACTTCTTCCTTTAAAACTTTTTGCTCAGCTTCTTTCAGTAGCGCGTTGATTTGTTCATTCTGGTAAAAGCTGTTTCGCAGGTGTTCGTTGATGGTTTCATACATCCAGAATTTCGACTGCTCATTGCGCCTGTGCTGAAAATAGCCGTTGTTGCGGGTGTGTGCCAGGTACTCGTCGATGGTTTGCCATATCTCGCTGATGCCGGTTTTGAGGTAGGCCGAACAGGTGAGCACTTTGGGTTTCCAACCCGATTCGGTGGCCGGGAACAGATGCAGGGCGTTCATGTACTGAACCCTTGCCAGTCCTGCTTTCTCGATGTTATTTCCGTCGGCTTTATTGATGGTGATGGCGTCGGCCATTTCCATGATGCCGCGTTTGATGCCCTGCAATTCGTCGCCGGCGCCGGCCAGCATGAGTAGCAGGAAGAAATCGACCATGGAATGCACGGCGGTTTCGCTTTGTCCCACGCCGACGGTTTCAATAAAAATATGGCTGAACCCTGCGGCCTCGCAAAGCACAATGGTTTCGCGGGTTTTGCGGGCCACGCCTCCCAGCGATCCGGCTGAGGGGGAAGGGCGGATGTAGGCCAGCGGGTCGGTCGAAAGATCTTCCATGCGGGTTTTGTCGCCCAGTATGCTGCCTTTTGTGCGTTCGCTGCTGGGGTCGATGGCCAGTACGGCCAGCTTTTTACCTTGTGCGGTGATGTGTTTGCCCATGGCCTCGATGAAGGTGCTCTTGCCAACTCCGGGCACACCGGTGATGCCAATGCGAACCGAATTTCCGGAGAAAGGCAGGCATTTGACGATGATTTCCTGGGCAATTTCCTGGTGTTCGGGTTTTGAGCTTTCGACCAGCGTGACGGCCTGACTCAAAATGGTGATGTCGCCGTTCAGGATGCCATCAACGTATTGCTGCACCGATAGGGAGCGCTTTTTTTTGTGCTTCAGGAAGCGCCTGACCGAGTCTTCGCTAACCGAAGGCAGTGGCTCAACGCCCTGGTTAACATTCAATCCCGCGTATTCGGGATCGTTTTCAATATGATGGTAGTGCTGATCGCCAATCATGGTTAATCAAATTTTATGCGAATGTAACGAACACCGGACAATTTTGGGCATGGCTGACTGAAATAATGGAGATTTTAAATCGCGGTTTAAAATTCTGCGGTGGATGGAACGAATTTTAAGGTGACCATTGAGCAATGCCCGAAGACACCAGAACAATGGGCGATGACAGGCAAACAATGCCTGATGACATTGAAGCAATAAGCGATGACACCCAATCATAGCCCGATGACACCCGAACAATGAGCGATGACAGGCAAACATGGCCTGATGACAGGCGATCATTGAAGGATGACGAGTAAACATAGCCGGATGACAGACGATCATAGCCGGATGACAGGCAAGCATTGAAGGATGACGGGTAAACATTGCAGGATGCAGGGGATCGGTAGAGACGCCCAATTTGGGCGTCTCTACGTGCCCAATTGCCTTTTGCTGCAAACGCGTGAAGCTGTGGGGAACCTCATTGGAATATAAAACCCGATCGCAGATACCTAGCCAGCTGGTGCGTAATTTTAGTATATAAAACAAACTTAAGGAAATATACGCAATGCGCAAAATAAATATTAACACAAAGATTACGCATCAACAAAACGCCCTATTAATTTTATTATCAAATAAATACAATTTCTTTAAAAAAACTACTTATTATGTCAGTCACTTAAATATAATTGCGTATATTTGAGTGTTAGCGAACAAATAAAAACGCACCATGAGAATAATTACAACATTGATATTAATCGGTTTCTTTGTTTCAGTAAAAGGACAAGATTCTTTAAAGATAAATTTGAATAGTTTTCTGATTGGAACATTATCTGATTACATGGGTAGGACAACCTACAAAGAAGTTGATAATAGAGTTGATACTTACTATCCTTATGAAAAAAGTTTAGCTAACTATCTGGATTCAATTTTCATGGATTCAATTCCTGATTTTGAACTACGATTAAATAATGACAGACCTGAAATTTATTCCAAAACATTGTCGGACTTGATAAATACTTATTATCAATATGAGCCTTCTGGTTCTATGACTATGGAACATGATACCATATATAGAGGAAAACTTAAAAGTGAAATATTCAAAACAGATAAAGAGATTCTGTCATTTATTGCAGGAACATATGTTAGATTTGGTGAAGAGAATGATTCTACCACTTGCATTAGAATACACAATTCGTATAGTAAAGCTAAGATTTGTACAGAATTTCTTAAAAAAATGAATTGTGTGAATGTTAAATACGAGATAACTGAAGGATATATACCGACAAGCCATATTGTGTTTTTTGACCCATCGCCTGAATTATCAGAATATTTAGAAAAAGTTATGAAACTAAGAATGCAACTCAATACACAAATTGGAAAAAACAGATAAAAGAAATGATTGGAGAAGATAATTATAATAAATTCATTCGCTAACACTGTATATACAAAATGGGCGGGATTGTAGTAAATTCAAGGTTTGTAGCCCGCTTCAAAATCGTAACGGTTTGATAAGTTTGAAGCCCGCAATCGCCCACTTTGCATATACTCACCGTTATAGGGCATTTTAAAAGACGACACAACTACAATGATAAATCAACTATTAAA